>NZ_JAMYME010000004.1:0-313675 GCF_040318345.1 Mesorhizobium sp. M1169
CCCGCCGGTCTTTTGCAGCGGTCCATAATTTATCTTTATTACCGGGCGGTCCCCGGGCGGGTTCCCCCCCCGCTCGGGGGGGGCGGGGGGTAGGCCCGCCCCCACCTTTTTGTCCGAGCATCGGATTGCCAAAACCGCTTTGGACTTGGGTCAGCTGGAAATAACCGGAGACGATCATGTCGCGAATCGGAATCCATTCATTCGTCTGGTCGGCGAGCTCGGCGCAGGGCGACCTCGAGCGGACGCTGGCCAACACCAGGGAAGCCGGCTTCGACCTGATCGAATTCTCCTATCTCGACCCCGCCAATGTCGACATTGACGGCTTGGCCAAGCGGATCGCCGATCTCGGCCTCGGCGTTGCGATCAGCATCGGACTGCCGGCCGACGGCGATATTTCGAGCGCCGACAAAACGATTGCCGCGCACGGCGTCGAAATCCTGGAACGTACGATCGCGCTGACCCGCGATCTCGGCGGCCAGAAGGTTGCCGGCATCCTCAGCACCAGCCACGGCTTGCAGAGCGAGGCGCCAACGCGTGACCAGTGGGACCGCAGCGCCGGCACGCTGGCCAAGGTGGCGGACACGGCAAAATCAGCCGGCGTCACCCTCAACCTCGAAATCGTCAACCGCTTCGAAAGCAATCTGCTCAACACCGCCGCGCAAGGCATGGCCTTCATCGCGGACAGCGGCTCCGACAATATCTTCCTGCATCTCGACAGCTTCCACATGAACATCGAGGAGGCCGATGTCGGCTTGGCCATTCGCAATGCGGTCGGGAAGATCGGCTATGTCCATATCGGCGAGAGCCATCGCGGTTTCCTCGGCACCGGCAATATCGATTTTGCCGCGATATTCGATGCGCTGACCGCCATCGGCTACAGCGACGACCTCAGCTTCGAATCCTTCTCCTCGGAAATCGTCGACGCGAACCTGTCGCGGAAAACCGCGATCTGGCGCAATCTGTGGACCGACAACATCGAGCTGGCCAAACATGCGCGCCGCTTCATTGCGCTCGGACTGGAGACGGCACGGCGCAAGGCCGAGCTTGTTTCCGCAACGCACCGGCCCTGAGCCCTCGCAGTTCCGAAGTCGATCTGGTTAGGCCAGAGGCGCTATATTAGCCGGCAAAACGCGGCCCAAGTTCCTCGATGCGGCGGATCATCGCCTGGAAATCCTCCAAAATGCGCTGGTGCAGGTGAACCGCCAGTTCCGGGTATTCCTCGAGGATGCGGCGGAACATCTTGCGGCTGAGCCGCAGCACTTCCGAATCGATTTCGGCGGAGGCGCTGGTCAGCCGGTTGGTGTCGGCGATCAGCGCCAGTTCGCTGAGCATGGTGCCGGGGCCGACGGTGCCGATCGGGATGCGCTCGCCGTCGTGCTCGCGGTAGAGGACGATGCGGCCGCTGACCACGATGTAGGCCGAATCAGCCTCGTCGTCCTCGCGGTAAAGCTTGTGGTCGGCTTTCAACATGGTGGTTTCGGCGCCGAAGGCGAGCAGACGCAGCTGTTCCTGCGTAAAGCCCTCGAAGAGCCTCACGGTGGACAGGATGCGGATGTCGTCATCCAGCGCCATCTAGCTATGTCCCCGAACCGTCAGTCCGACTCCTCCCCTACGAGGCCGATCCAAAACCACCTCCAGCCTCAGGACCGTACCCGAAAAGCGCCCCGCCCGGATCGCTTATTTGAATAATGAAATGTTTAAGGAACCAGCTTGTAGCCGCCGCTTTCTGTCACGAGAATTTCCGCGTTGGAAGGATCGCGCTCGATCTTCTGGCGCAGCCGGTAGACGTGAGTTTCGAGCGTATGCGTGGTGACGCCGGAATTGTAGCCCCAGACTTCCTCCAGCAGCACGTCGCGGGTCACCACCTTCTGGTCGGCACGATAGAGATATTTGATGATCGAGGCTTCCTTTTCGGTCAGCCGCACCTTGGCGCCGCGCGGGTCGATCAGAAGCTTCTGGCTGGGCTTGAACGTGTAGGGGCCGACCGAGAAAGTGGCGTCCTCGCTCTGTTCGTGCTGGCGCAACTGCGCGCGGATGCGGGCCAGCAGCACGGCAAAACGGAACGGCTTCGTCACATAGTCGTTGGCGCCGGCCTCGAGGCCAAGGATGGTGTCGGAATCGGTATCATGGCCGGTCAGCATGATGATCGGCGCCTTGTAGCCGCCCTTGCGCAATATCTTTACCGCCTCGCGGCCATCCATGTCGGGCAGGCCGACATCCATGATGAGCAGGTCGATGAGCCCGCCACGCGCCGTGGCGACGCCTTTGGCGGCGGTCGCTTCCTGCAGGACATCGAATTCCTCATAAAGCGACAATTGCTCGACAAGGGTGCCGCGCAGGTCGTCATCGTCGTCGACGATCAGAATGGTGCGTGAAGTCATGGATCAATCCGTTGTTTTGAAAAGAGATTTCAGTTGACCGCTGCCTGTTTATGCGGAAGCTGACCGGCACAACAGCCGTTCACAGTGATTTGTTCCGTGGCACGATCATACAAGAAAAAACACGATCGCAATGCAGTCGGCGCAATTTTGCCGAAAGGGCTCACCGTGCTCACCGTGCGCGCGCGCCCCGGCCAACCCAGCCAGGGCTTTCTGCAGGCCGGCAAACTGGTGTTTCCATGTGCGCTGGGGCATGGCGGCATCTCGGCCGGCAAGCGCGAGGGCGACGGCGCCACGCCGCTTGCCTCGATGCGGATATTGTCGGGATATTTTCGCGGCGACCGTTTTGCCGGCGGCCGCCGGACGCGGCTGGCGATGACGCCGATCGGCCGCGACCTCGGCTGGTGCGAAGTGCCTGGGGACCGCAACTACAACCGCCCGGTCAAAATCCCCTATGGCGCCAGCCATGAGCGGATGCTGCGCACCGACGATCTCTATGACGCCTGCCTGGTGCTGGACTGGAACATTGTGCCGCGCCGGCGCGGGCGCGGCAGCGCCATCTTCTTCCACCTGGCGCGCCCCGGCTTCACGCCGACGCAAGGCTGCGTCGCGGTAACGGCCCGCACCATGGCACGGCTGCTGCCGCTGCTGTCGGAGCGGACGGTGGTAAGGGTGGTAAGGTAAGGGAGTAGGGGAATAAGGGAGTAGGGGAATAGGGGAGTAGGGGAGTAGGGGAATAGGGCAGTAAGAGTAGAGACAGGGGCGGGCGCGCCGCTTAGCTTTCCTACTCCCCTACTCCCCTACTCCCCTACTCCCCTACTCCCCTACTCCTTTGCCACCCTATGTCGAGAAGGCCGAGCCGGCCGAGTTCGCGGTCCATGGCGCGTGCGATGTCCTTGCGTTCGCCGCCGATGTCGCGAAGCTGGCGATCGGAGAGATCCTCGACATTTTGGTAGGGAAGATTGACCGCGATTTTTGCGTGCCGAAGCCAGTCAAGCACGGCGCGCAGCCAGGCCGGGCGGAGGGTTACCGAGCGCAAGGCGATGTCAGACATGGTGCAATCCGCTTCTCCGGACATCAAATCCGGTTTGATGTTTCTTCGATGCTCAGAGCATGGCGGATTGAAATTCAAACGGGAAACGAGTAGTTTTTTCTGCATCTTCAAGTTCTATTTGATGATTGGAATGCTCGACCGAACCCTCGACCGAACCCTCCTCGTCTGGCACTGATGGCGCGCCTGCTGCCTGGAACCCGTGCGCTGCGGACGCTGGAGGCAGCGGCGCGGCACCTCAATTTCACCCGCGCCGCCGACGAGCTCGGCCTGACGCCGGCAGCGGTCAGCCATCAGATCAAGGAAATCGAGGATCAGCTCGGCATCGTGCTGTTCACACGCACCAGCCGCACGATCCGGCTGACCGAGGCGGGCGCGGTGCTGTTCGAAGCTTCGACCGATGCGCTCGACCTGCTTGGCCGGGCCGTCTCACGGGCGCAGAAGACGGCGCGCGGATCGGCGCTGCTGAAGGTCACCCTCGATGCGCAATTCGCGACGAAGTGGCTGATGCGGCGCGTCGACGATTTTCGCAAGCAGCATCCGGCAATCGAGCTGCGTTTCGACATCAGTTACGAGGTGCGCGACTTCGATCGCGACGACGTCGATCTCGGCATCCGTTTCGGCACCGGCAAATATCCGGGGCTTCGCTCGCACCGGCTGTTCGAAAACGTCATCATCCCCGTCTGCAGCCCGGCCTTGCTGCGGTCAGGGCCGCCGCTCAAGGAGCCGCGCGACCTGTTCCATCATACGCTGGCCCATATCGAGTGGTCGCGCCAGGGCGTCACCTGGCCCAACTGGAGCATGTGGATGGCGGCGGCGGGCGTCGACGATTTCGACGACAGCCGGACCATCGTGTTCGGCAATTCGACGGATGCCGTCCAGGCCGCGCTCGACGGCAACGCGGTCGCGCTCGCCGATTTCGCCATGGTGGCAAACGATCTTTCGGAAGGCAGGCTGATCCGGCCGTTCGAACTCGGCATCAAGGTCGCGCCTGAATTCGCCTATTTCCTGGTCTATCCGGAGACCGCGGCGAATGATCCGCGCATCGTCGCCTTTCGCGATTGGCTTCTTGAGGAAATCGCCAGGACCCCGAGCTGACGGTCAGCCCGCCGCCGCGCCGAACCAGCCGATCACCGCGCCGATGAGAAGCAGCACGCCGAGCCAGTGACCAACATCGATGAGCGTCAGATCCCAGCCGAAACCTTCGTAGCGATGGTTGACCGAAAGCGTGGTGGCGACGAACCCCAGCCAGAGAACGAAGCCGAAGATCACCCCGGCAAGCAGGCTCGGTTCGCCGCCGGTCACGGCGCCGATGATCAGCGACATGACCAGTGCCATGACGAGCTCCGCGATGAAGGAGACGACGAAGGGCAGCATCGATTTGCTCATCGTCGCCGGATCAAGCTTGGCGGCCTTCAGCCACGGCTTGCTCAAGCCCATGTACCAGGCCCCGCCGAACAACCACGCCACGACGGCGGCGACGATTACCGCCAGCCAATTGATTGCTGAAAAATCCATGGTTCCCTCCGGTCGATTGCGCGATGGAACGCCTGTTCGGCGATGCAGTCAAGCAAGGCGCCAGACGGTGGTGCGCTTGACCTCGGCGTCCTCCAGCGCCCGGGTCACCGCCACTTCGTAGACGGCAAGCGGCTCCAGCCCGGTCTTCGGCAGATAGGAGCGGCCGGGATCGCCGACGAGAATGTCGGCACCGCGCGCCCTCAGCCGGGCGAACCACGGCATCAGCCCGTCGGCAAAGGACTTGTCGTAGAACACATCGCCGGCCAGCACGACGTCCCAGCCGGCATCGCTGCCGATGGGATCGCCGGCGAGGAATTTTATCTCGGTCCCATTTGCCTCGGCATTGAGGCGGATCGCGGTCGCGCAGAATGGGTCGATATCGGCGGCGATCACCTCGGCAGCTCCGGCCTTCACCGCGGCAATGGCGACAAGGCCGGAGCCGGAGGCGAAGTCCAGCACGCGCTTGCCGCGCACCGCCGCCGGATTGTCGAGGATGTAGCGGGCAAGGCCTTGGCCGCCGGCCCAGGCAAAAGCCCAGAAGGGCGGCGGCAGGCCGATTTCGGTCAGCTCGTCCTCGGTCCGCTGCCACAGTTCGTGCGCCTCGTCGGCCAGGTGCAGGCGGATCTCCGGCACATGCGGCGGCGCCATCAGCGCCGTGTTGTCGAGGATGAATTTCCTGGCGCTGTCCGGCGTCAGCGCCGTCATGGCGCCGGCGTCAGTTCGCCCATGCGGCAAACCTCTTGCCATTCGGCCGGCGTCACCGGCTGCACGGACAGCCGCCCGAGCCGCACCAGCGCCATGTCGGCCAGCTTTGGATTGGCCTTGGCCTGCTCCAGCGTCACCGGCTTCGGCATGGCCTTGAAGGCGCGGATGTCGACGCACTCCCAGCGGGGATCGTCGGTGGTGCTGTCCTGATGGGCCAGAGCGCAGACTTCGGCGATGCCGACGATGTCGAGCCCGTCATTGGAATGGTAGAAGAAGCCGAGATCGCCGATCTGCATCGCCTTCATGTTGTTGCGCGCCGCATAATTGCGCACGCCGTCCCATTGCGTGCCGGCCTTGCCCTTGGCCTTGAGGTCCTCGAAGGAGAAGACCGAAGGTTCGGATTTGAACAGCCAGTAGTTCATCTCAGTTGTCCCGTTGCCGTTGTCGGTTTGTCGCTATCCAGCGTTGGCGCTGCCCTCACCCTTACCCTCTCCCCGTAAGGACGGGGAGAGGGGTCGCCAGCGCTGGAGCTTCTCCCTTCTCCCCGTTCTTCACGGGGAGAAGGTGCCGGCAGGCGGATGAGGGGCAGCGCGAACGAACGATCATTCACTCACAGGTTTGTTGAAGCTCCAGTTCCACTGCCGGATTTCGACGCTTTCGAACAGCCCTGCCTTGGTATAGGGATCGGCCGCCGACAGGGCTCTTGCCGCAGCCAGATCGGGCGCCTCGACAACGGCGAGAGTGCCGTTCGGCTTGCCGTCGGCGTCGAGGAACGGGCCGGCGAAGGCCAATTTCTTGTCGCCGTTCAGCCCTTCCAGGAAGGCAAGGTGCTTGGGCCGCGTATCGAGCCGCACCTGCAGCCTTCCGGGCTTGTCCTTGCAAATCAACGCAAACAGCATCTTTCCATCTCCGCAATCGTTCGCGATTACATGTCGGTTTCGGTCTTGAGTGGCCTTGTCATCAACGCCGACACAGCCTGGTCTATGGTTATGGTGCCGTCCAGTATGGCGGCGACGGCGGCGATGATCGGCGCGTCGATCCGGCGCTCGCCGGCGATGCGGGCGGCGATTGCCGCCGTCGGCACGCCTTCGGCCAAAGGCAGGCCGGCAAGCGGCTTGCCTTGCCCCAGCGCCAGCCCATAGGCGAAATTGCGCGACTGCGCGGACGAGCAGGTGAGCAGCAGGTCGCCGAGGCCGGAAAGCCCCATCAGCGTCTCCGGCTTGGCGCCAAAGGCGGCGCCGATGCGGCGCAATTCGACGAAGCCGCGCGTCACCATCGCCGCCTGGGCGCTGGCACCGAGCCCGGCGCCGGTGACGGCACCCGCGGCAATGGCAAAGACGTTCTTCAGCGCGCCGCCGATCTCGACGCCGATCAGGTCGTCGCTCGAATAACAGCGCAGATTTTCCGCCGAAAAGCGGGCGGCAAGCTCGGTGGCCAGAGCCTCGTCGCGGGCGGCGACCACGACGGCCGTCGGCAGGCCCCTGGCGACATCGGTGGCAAAGCTTGGGCCGGACAAAGCGGCGACCGGATTTGCCGGCAGTATTTCCTCGGTGATGGACGATAGCAGCGCGCCGGTGTCGCGCTCGATGCCCTTGGCGCAGAGGACCAGCGGGACGCCTTCCGGCATTTGGCTGGACGCGGCCGTCAGCATAATCCGTAACGATTGCGCCGGCGCTACCGCCAGAACGCAGTCTGCACCGTCGAGCGCCGCCTCGATGTCGCTCGTCGCCACGATGCCGGGATCGAGCGCGATGCCCGGCAGATAGCGCGGATTTTCGCCACGGTCGATCGCCGCGACGGTCTCCGGGTCGCGCGCATAGAGGCGGACGAAATGACCGGCGCGCAGCGTGGCCAGCGCCAGCGCCGTGCCCCAGGCGCCGCCGCCGAGCACGGCGACGCGCCAGCCGCTTGGCGCCTTGTGCTCGCTGCCGGTCATGCCTTGGCCCCACGCCGGCCCGAGCCGACCATCGGGGCCGAGACGCTGTCCAGCGGCCAGCGCGAGCGCGGCACGAAATCGGCGGCGTTTTCACCTGATATGCCGGCGCGCAAGCGCTCGATGCCGGCCCAGGCGATCATCGCCGCATTGTCGGTGCAGAGGTTGAGCGGCGGCGCGACGAAGCTGAACCCGGCCTGCTCGCACCGGCCCTGCAATGTCGCCTTGATGGTCCGATTGGCGGCGACGCCGCCGGCGACAACCAATGCAGGCTCGGCCTTGTCCGGGAATTGCTGACGGAACCGGGTCAGCGCCCGCGCAACACGGTCGCCCAGCGCATCCGCGACCGCCGCCTGGAACGAGGCGCAGATATCGGCGACATCCTGGTCGCTCAGCGGGGCAATCGCGGTTGCCGCCTGGCGCACCGCGGTCTTGAGGCCGGAGAAGGAAAAATCGGGCTGCACGGAGCCCTTCATCGGGCGCGGAAAGGCGAAACGCGTCGCGTCACCGGTTGCCGCCGCCTTCTCGACATTCGGTCCGCCCGGATAGGGCAGGCCGAGCATCTTGGCCGTCTTGTCGAAGGCTTCGCCAAGCGCGTCGTCGATCGTCGTCGCCCAGCGCTGGTAGTCGCCGACGCCGCGCACGGCGACGATCTGGGTATGGCCGCCGGAGACCAGCAGCAAGAGGTAGGGAAAGTCGAGCCCGTCGGTCAGCCTGGCCGTCAGCGCGTGGCCTTCGAGATGGTTGATGGCGATCAGCGGTTTTTTTGCTGCCGCGGCGATTGCTTTGGCCGTCATCAGGCCGACGATCAGCCCGCCGACAAGACCGGGGCCGGCGGTGGCGGCAATCGCATCGATGTCGGCGAGCTCGACGCCGGAATCGGCCAGCGCTGCCTCGATGATGCCGTCGAGCGCCTCGACATGGGCGCGCGCGGCGATCTCCGGCACGACGCCGCCGAAAGCAGCATGCTCCTCGATCTGGCTGAGCACGATGTTCGACAGGATTTGCGGCGTGCTGCGACCGTCCAGCGCCACCACGCTGGCGGCGGTCTCGTCGCAACTCGTCTCGATGCCCAGAACGCGGATCAATTCGTCGCTGTCCAAAAATCGTACAGATTGTACTGTCGGCCTTTCCCCGATAGGAGAACACCCGAAAACCTGCCGGGGGTTATCACGGACGGCGCGTCATGCAAACAACCTTGAAAATCGGAACACGCGGCAGCCCGCTGGCGCTGGCGCAGGCGCATGAAACGCAGGCGCGGCTGATGGCGGCGCATGGCATGCCGGCGGAAGCTTTCGAGGTGGTCGTCATCTCGACCAGCGGCGACCGCATCCAGGACCGGCCGCTGTCGGAAGCCGGCGGCAAGGGCCTGTTCACCAAGGAGATCGAGGAGGCGCTGCTGGCGCGCCGCATCGACATCGCCGTGCATTCGTCGAAGGACATGCCGACGCTGTTGCCCGAGGGGCTGGAACTGTCCGCGTTCCTGCCGCGCGAAGACGCGCGCGATGCCTTCATCGGCAAGGCGGCGCGAACGATTGCCGGCCTGCCGCAAGGCGCCAGGGTCGGTTCGTCGTCGCTGCGGCGCCAGGCGCTGATCCGGCGGATGCGGCCGGACCTCGAAGTGGTGATGTTTCGCGGCAATGTGCAGACGCGGCTGCGCAAGCTCGACGACGGCATCGCCGACGGCACCATCCTCGCTTATGCCGGGCTGAAGCGGCTCGGCCTCGAAGACGTCGTCACCGACCTGATGCCGCTCGAGGTCTTTCCGCCGGCGCCGGGGCAAGGCGCGATCTGCATCGAAAGCCGCATCGGAGACCGCGACGTGGAACAGATGCTGGCAGCGATCGACGACCGGCCGACCGGCGAGGCGCTGGCCTGCGAGCGCGCCTTCCTGGCGGCGCTCGACGGGTCCTGCCGCACGCCGATCGCCGGACATGCGACGATATCGGGCGGAACGGTTTCCTTTGCCGGGCTGATCATCTCGCCCGATGGCACGCAGTCGCATGAAGTCAGGCTGCAAGGGCCGGCGCAGGAGGCGGCGCGCATTGGCGCGGAAGCCGCGGCGACCGTTCGGGCCAAGGCCGGCGAAACATTCTTCGATGGCTGGACCTGACATGCTCCGCGTCCTGGTGACGAGGCCCGAACCGGGCGCGTCGCGCACGGGGCGCCGGCTTGCGGATGCCGGCTTTCAGCCGATCCTGCTGCCATTGACCGGAACCGTGACGCTGCCGGTCGATGCCGGCGCGCTCGCTGACGCCGCGGCGGTCGCGGTCACCAGCGCCAATGCCGTTCGCCATGCGCCGTAAGAGGTCATCGCGGCGCTCGCCGGCTTGCCGTGCCACGCCGTCGGCAGGAAGACGGCGGAAGCCGCCCGCGCTGCCGGGTTTCTGTCGGTCAGCGAAGGCCCGGGCAATGCCGAGGCGCTGGCCGATGCGCTTGCTGGCGGTTACGCGGGGCAGACGATCGTCTATCTCTGCGGGCGGGTAAGATTTCCCGGCTTCGAGGAAGGGCTGTTGGCGTCGGGCGTTCAGATCCGCGCCGTCGAGACCTACGACACCGTTGTCCTGGATTACTCCGACGAGGCCGTTCTTGCGCGCCTGTCCGCCCGGCCGGTCGAGGCGGTGCTGCTCTACTCGGCCAAGGCGGCCACCGCTATGCAGGCCCTGGCTAGCCGGCCGGTGCTGCGCGGTGTTTTTGAAAAAACGCGCTTTTTCGGATTATCGGGGCGCATCGCCGCGGCCTTGGGCGATGTAGCCGAGATCCGGATTGCGCCTGAGCCCAGCGAGGACGCGCTGCTGGGACTTTTGCAGGCGCCGCGCTGATGGCATTAGCGGCGGCTCTGTGCCGTCCTCGAGGGGCGGCGCCAAACTCAGGCGATTGCTCTCGGGCACATTTTGTTCTTGCTTTGTGCCGGCAGCTATGCTACTAATTTGGCTATGGTGCCAATTGGCTCCAACGACCCGCCCGCCGAGGCGGGTTTTTTGTGTGCCGAGCATGGGCCTTGGCTTGAAACGTGGATTCGGCCCTGCGGCGTTTTGCCAAAACTGAACTCCAAGCCGTGGCGTCATCACGCCGCCCCTTTTCACCGCTTGGTGATGTGCTAGACCCTTTCAACCATCCCGAAGCGAATTTTGCGGAGCCCGAGCATGGTCAAGACGCCGAAGATGCGGCATTCCAAGAGCCGCCGTGAGCCGGTGACCATCGAGCTTGAGCCTGGCGCCGTCTCGCGAGTCGCCGACAAACAGGATGCCGTGACCTCGCAGACCGACGAGGCGCGGGCCGAGGAAGCGGCGAACGCCTCGCAGCCGGAGCCACCTGAAGAGCCGGTGCATGCGGACCAGACCGATCTCGAGCCATGGGAACATGCCGACGCAGCCGCGCCGGCCGGCACGCAAGAGCCGGCGGACGCCGGCGACGATTCTGCCAGGGAAGCGGAAACCCCCTATCCCGCCGGTTCGGATGCGCCGGCCGGGCGCTCCGCGGTTTCCGATTACAGCTTCGAAGATGCATCCAGCGGAACCGGGGCCAACGAACCGAGGATCCCAGGTTCCGGCGAGAAGACAGCTGAGACGAGGGACGACCATATGGCAGCGCAGCCGAAGCGAAGCGGCATCAACGGCATCGCCGCCGGTATTATCGGCGGCGTCATCGCCCTCGCCGCGGCCGGCGGGCTGCAATTTGCCGGCCTGCTCGGTGCGCCGGGGACGGGCGGCGTGTCGCTCGACGCGATCAATGGTGAGATCGTTTCGCTGAAACGCGAGGTCGCGGACCTCAGACAGGCCGGCGCCAACAATGACGCATCGGCCAAGGTGGACGGGCTGTCGTCGGCGCTGGATCAGGTCAGGGCGGACGTCGCGGCGTTGAAGTCGGCGGTCGAGCAAGGCGGTGCCGGCGACAATGCCGGCCTGGCAGCACTTGGCGACAAGGTAAGGCAGATCGAGACGGCGGTTGCGGCCCTCGGCAAAGCCGGCGGTACGGCGCCGGTCGATCTCGGCCCGCTCAACGAAAGGCTGGCCGCGCTCGATGCGCTGGTGAAATCGGCCGGCGAGACGACAAAGGCGCAGGACAGCCGGCTTGCGGCCCTGGAACAGTCGGTTTCACAGATCTCCGGCAAGGTCGATGCACAGGCTTCGCAGCCGAAGATCGCACTGGCCATTGCCGCTTCGGCGCTCAAGGCAGCGCTCGACCGTGGTGCACCGTTCGCCGCCGAGCTGGAAACCTTTGCCGCGATCTCACCCGATGCACCCGAGATCGCGACGTTGCGCACCTATGCCGAAAAGGGCGTCTCGATGCGCTCCGAGATCGCCGCCGAAGCGGACGCCGCCGCCAACGCGATGGTCGCTGCCGCGACGCCCATCGACCAGAATGCCGGCATCCTGCAGAAGCTGCTGTCCAGCGCCGAATCGCTGGTCAAGGTCAGGCCGATCGGCGCCGTCGAAGGCACCGGCGTCCCGGAAACCGTCGCTCGCATGGAGGTCGCGGTCAGCCAGGGCGACTACGCCAAGGCGCTCAGCGAATATGAAACCCTGCCTGAGGCGGCCAAGGCCGCCGGCGCCGACTTTGCCGGCAAGTTGAAAGCGCGGATGGAGGTCGAGACGCAGATCGATTCGCTCATCGCAGGCGCGATGAAGGCGTGAGGAACCCGATGATCCGCATCCTCGCCTTCCTTGCCGTCGTCTTTGCGCTCGGGCTCGGCTTCGCCTGGCTGGCCGACCGGCCGGGCGAAATGCTCGTCACCTTCAACGGCTATCAATACCAGGTCAGCCTGATGGTCGCGGCGGTGGCGGTCGTTGCCGTGGTTGCCGCGGTAATGATCGTCTGGTGGCTGGTCAAGGCGCTGTGGAACAGCCCCTATACGATCTCGCGCTATTTCCGCGTGCGTCGCCGCGACCGCGGCTACCAGGCGCTGTCGACCGGGATGATCGCCGCCGGCGCCGGTGACGGCGCGCTCGCCCGCAAGAAGACCAAGGAAGCGGCAAAGCTGATCCGCTCCGATCAGGAGCCACTGATCCAGCTGCTCGACGCGCAGGCCTCGCTGCTCGAAGGCGACCATGAAGGCGCCCGCGAAAAGTTCGAGACCATGCTCGATGATCCCGAAATGCGGCTGCTCGGCCTGCGCGGGCTTTATCTCGAGGCCGAGCGGCTCGGCGACCGCAACGCAGCCCGCCACTATGCCGGCCGTGCCGCGGCGGTAGCGCCGCAACTGGCCTGGGCGGCCGAATCGACGCTGGAAGACCTGACCGAACGCGGCGACTGGGATGGCGCGCTGAAACTGGTCGACGCCCAGAAGTCGACCCGGCAGATCGAGCGTGACGCCGCCAACCGGCGCCGCGTCGTGCTGCTGACCGCCAAGGCGCAGGCGCTGATCGACAGCGATGCCAATGCCGCAAGGACGGCGGCGCTCGAAGCCAATCGGCTGCGGCCGGATTTTGCACCGGCGGCGGTCGTCGCGGCGAAATTGCTGTTTAGACAGAACGACGTGCGCAAAGGCTCGAAAATCCTCGAGGCGGCGTGGAAGGCCGAGCCCCATCCGGAGATCGCCGAGCTCTACACCCATGCCAGGCCGGGCGATGCCGTGCTCGACCGGCTGAACCGGGCAAAGAAGCTGCAGGAGCTGAAGAAGAACCATGCCGAGTCCTCGCTTGCCGTGGCGCGCGCCGCGCTAGATGCGCAGGATTTTTCAACCGCCCGCCGCGAGGCGGAAGCCGCCATCCGCATCGATCGCCGCGAAGGCGCCTATCTGCTGCTGGCCGATATCGAGGAGGCCGAGACCGGCGACCAGGGCAAGGTGCGGCAGTTGCTGTCGAAGGCGGTGAGAGCGCCGCGCGACCCGGCCTGGGTTGCCGACGGCGTCGTCTCCGACCGCTGGGCTCCGGTATCGCCGATCACCGGCAGGCTCGATGCATTCGAATGGCGGGCGCCGATGGAGCGGCTCGGGCAGTTGATCGACGGTCATGAGGATACGCCGGAGGTGCAGGTGCCGGCCATCGCGGCGGCTCCAGCCAGGCCGGTACAGGAAAGGGCCGGGTCGATCGAGCACACGGCGGAGACACCGGGCACAGCGACCGAGGAGAAGACGGACGACCGCGCCGGCGAGGATCATGTGACACCAATCACCGCGGCGGCGTTTGCCCAAGTGCCGGAAGATGCCGAGGCCGTCGAGCCGGCGCAGGAGCTGACGCGGCTGCCCGACGACCCCGGCGTCGATCCAGACGACGCGGCGGATAAATCGACGCGCCGGTTTCGTTTATTCTGATCAGGGTCGAGTGGACCCCGGCTTATTGGGAATGATTTGATGTTCGAACGCGTTTTGTCGTTTCTAAGGGATCTGCCGTCCGGTGGTGGCGCCAGCCCCAGCGCCGACGATCCGCGCATTGCCGCGTCCGCCCTGCTTTTCCACGTGATGAACGCCGACGGGGTGCGCCAGGATAGCGAATGGGAACGGTTCAAGAAGGTGCTGGCGGAAAGCTACTCGATCAGCGGTGACGAACTCGACGCGTTGGCGGCTGCCGGCGAGCGGGCCGACAATGAGGCGATCGACCTCTACGCCTTCACCAGCGTGCTCAAGCGCCATCTCGACGCCGAGGCGCGAAAGGCCTTCATCGGCCTGATGTGGGAGATCGTCTATGCCGATGGCGAGCTGCACGAGCTCGAGGACAATACCGTGTGGCGGGTCGCCGAGCTGATCGGCGTCGAACGTCGCGACCGTGTCGAGGCGCGTCTCAAGGCGGCCGCCGCGGCGCCTGGTGCTGCCGGAACCTCAAGCGACGAATAGACAGGATCCCGCCTTCCAATGCCGCCCAAGCCAAGTCCGAGACCAAAGATCCTGATCGTGCTGCATCAGGAGCATTCGAGCCCCGGACGGGTCGGCCATATGCTTATCGAGGAAGGCTTCGACCTCGACATCCGCCGACCGCCGCTCGGCGAGGCCTTGCCGCAGACGCTGGATGGCCATGTCGGCGCCGTGGTGTTCGGCGGGCCGATGAGCGCCAATGACGGCGACGAGTTCGTCCGCCGCGAGACCGACTGGCTCAAAATTCCGCTCAACGAGAACCGGCCGCTGCTTGGCATCTGCCTCGGCGCGCAAATGCTGGTCAAGCATCTTGGCGGCAGGGTCGAGGGCCATGGCGAGGGCCTCGTCGAAATCGGCTGGTATCCGCTGAAGGCGACCGAAGCGGGCAGCAGGCTGATGCATTGGCCGGAGATGGTCTATCAGTTCCATCGCGAAGGGTTTTCGCTGCCGAAGGACGCGACGCTTTTGGCGACGGCCGAAACCTATCCCAACCAGGCCTTCCGCTATGGCGACAATGCCTGGGGCATTCAGTTCCATGGCGAATTGACCCGGGCGATGATGCAGCGCTGGGTGGTGCGCGGCGCGCACCGCTTCGAACTGCCCGGCGCGCAGCCCGGCCGCGATCATCTCGGCGGCCGGCTGATCTGGGACATGCACCTCAAGCGCTGGCTCGGCGAGTTCCTGCCGATGATTTTCGGCAAGCCGGCGCTGCGGTAATCAGTTTTGCCCCCTGAGATGACGCACCTTGCGCAGCTGCGGGAACAGCACCGCCCATAGGCCGGCAACAGCGATCGCCCCGACACCCCCGACCACCACGGCCGGAACCGTGCCGATCAACGCCGCCATGGTACCGGCGCGGAATTCGCCGAGCTCATTGGAAGCGCCGACAAACACCTGGTTGACGGCGTTGACGCGGCCGCGAACGGCGTCCGGCGTCCACAGCTGGATCAGCGTCTCGCGGATATAGACGCTGAACATGTCAGTGGCGCCGAGCAGCGCAAGGGCCGCAATCGACAGCCAGGTGATGGTCGAGAGGCCGAACAGAACCGTGAACGCGCCGAACAGCGCGACGAAGCCGAGCATGACAAGGCCGGCATGGTTGCGGATCGGGTGTCCGGCCAGCCAGATGGCGACGCAGATGGCGCCGACGCCGGGCGCCGAGCGCAACAGGCCGAGCCCCCATGGGCCGAGTTCGAGGATATCGCGCGCGTAGACCGGCAGCAGCGCCGAGGCGCCGGACAGGAGCACCGCAAACAGATCGAGCGAAATCGCACCGAGCACGATCTTTTCGCTC
The DNA here is from genome assembly GCF_040318345.1 of Mesorhizobium sp. M1169. Taxonomy (NCBI): domain Bacteria; kingdom Pseudomonadati; phylum Pseudomonadota; class Alphaproteobacteria; order Hyphomicrobiales; family Phyllobacteriaceae; genus Mesorhizobium; species Mesorhizobium sp. M1169. Next base: position 15,673 of record NZ_JAMYME010000004.1, read on the forward strand.
CAGATATAGCCGAAGCCGGCGAACAGGGTCTGTACCGTCGGCCTGTCGGTCCGGCTGCGCTGGGCAGGCTTCGGGATGGTGAAGATCAGCACGGCGGCAACCAGCATCAGCACAGCGGCGGTGGTGTAGGCGGCTTCGGCTGAAAGCCCGTAGAGCAGGCCGCCGGCGACCGGCCCGACGATGGTTGCCGTCTGCCAGGCGGACGAGTTCCAGGCGATGGCGTTGGCAAAATCCTCGGGCGGCACCAGATTGGCGAACAGCGATGAGGAGGCCGGCCCGAAGAAGGCGCGCGCGATGCCGAACATGGCGAGCACGATGAAGACCGGCATCGGCCCGGAGAGGCCGCGTAGCGTCAGCAGCAGCAGGGCCAAGGCGCAGCCCGCCTCGACCAGCACCGCCAGCGCCATGATCAGCCGGCGCCCGAAACGATCGGCAACGTCGCCGGTGACCAGCACCAGCAGCAGAGAAGGCAGGAACTGGACGATGCCGACAAGGCCGAGGTCGAACGGGTCGCGGGTGAGATCGTAGATCTGCCAGCCGACGGCGACCGACACGATCTGGGTGGAGAATGTCGAGAGGAAGCGCGCCGCCCAGTAGCTCAGGAACGGCCGATGGCGAAAGGCGGCATAGCGCTGGTCGGATGGTACTTGGGATTCTGTGGTCATGGAATAAGGCCCCGTGGCGGCTATGTCGGCCGGCGGGGCACTTCCTCGATGGGCGCTGGTCCGGCCAAAAAAGCCTTTAGCGCAGTTCGGCGCAGGGCGCGCGCAAAAATCCGGCGTGGCTCCAGCTTTTTTCAGGCTGCCATACCAATTGCAGGCGGCAACCACGCTCGGCGGAGATGGAGAGGGTTATTTGGCGCGCAGGTCGAGTTCCTTCGCGCCCCCCCTCTGTCCTGCCGGACATCTCCCCCTCAAGGGGGGAGATTGGACGTCGCGACGTCCTTCGCCAGTCTCCGGCTTCGAAGGCAATTTGTACGTTCAAAGATTTGTACGTTTAAAGCGTAGCGCCATCGGCGAGGCAGCTGATCTCCCCCCTTGAGGGGGAGATGTCCGGCAGGACAGAGGGGGGCGCTGTCCCGCCAATCTTCGAGGCTTGCGTTTGCAGGGCTTCGAACGATGCTTTAGGCCGTCGCCTTGGCCTTCCTGCCCCTGCCCTTGACGGGCGCGGGCGGGGGGGCTTTGCGGCCGAGACCGATCGCCTTGGCCAGCTGCGAACGCGAGGCCGCGTAGTTGGGGGCGACCATCGGGTAGTCCGACGGCAGGCCCCATTTGGCGCGATAGGCGTCGGGCGTCAGCCCGAAATGAACGCCGATATGGCGCTTCAAGGATTTGAACTTCTTGCCGTCCTCGAGACAGATGATGTAGTCCGGCGTCACCGATTTCTTGGGATTGACGGCAGGCGTCAGCGGCGCGGCGACCGGCACAGCCGGTTGCCCGAGGCCGCCTATGGAAGCGCTGACGCTGGCGATGAGATCGCCGAGGCCGGAAGCCGGCAAGCGGTTCTTCTCGACATAGGCGGACACGATATGGGCGGTCAGCTCGAGCAGGTCGATATTTTTGCGAGCGTTGTTGTTGTCGTCGGTCAATCTATCTCTCCGTCCATGGGGGTCGCAGAAATTCCTAGTCGGCAAATCTGCGCAATGCAATGACGCCGCACCACGTCACACATTATTTTGAATAATAATACTAACGGCAGCGCGGGATTAACAACCCTGAGCCGGTGCTCGATAATATCAGACAATCAGCAATATCAAATAATCAGGGATTTGTCGCGCCATAGTCGAAATCCGCCCTCGAAGGCGCGTGTGTTGTCGCCGCGTCTGCAATCGGCGGGCAAGTCGGTGAGTTCGTCGACATTGCCGCCGCCGATGACCACGTAGTCCGGCTGCATGGCGGCGCGAAGCCGGTCGACCACGTCGAAGACGTGTTTGCGCCATTTCTTCTTGCCGCGCTTTTGCAGGCCGCGTTCGCCGACATAGTCTTCGAAACTGCCGCGCTTCTTGTAGGGAAGATGGGCAAGCTCCATCGGCTGGGCAACGTTATCGACGATCATCGCGGCCCCAAGGCCGGTGCCGAGGCCAAGGAACAGCATGCGGCCGCCCTCATAACTGCCGATGGCCTGCATGAGCGCATCGTTAACGACCTTGACCGGTTTGCCGAACTCGGCGGCGAAATCGCAGCCGACCCAGCCCTTGCCGAGATTGGCGGGTTCGGTCAGCGGCCGGTTGTGGTGCACCGGGCCCGGATAGCCCATCGAGACGACATCGTAGCGCAGCCCTTCGGCGAGCGTCTTCACCGCCGCGACCATCTGCTGCGGCGTAAGCTCCGGTCCGGAAGCGGTCTTGCGCTCGTCGCCGCCGGCACTGGTGCGGATCTTGACGTGCGAGCCGCCGATATCGATCGCAAGCACGATCTTTTCTTCCTCCGATGCCGGTTGCTTCACCGCCTTGGCCATCGCTTTCACCTTCCAGAAATCATTTCGCTGGATTGATCCAGCCGTTCGGCGGCCCGAATCCAGCCATGGCTTCGGCCGGCCCCCACGTCTTTGGCGCGTAGACAGGGGGCGGCGTGGTGTCGCCGAGCACCGGGCCGACGATGCGCCAGGCGAGCTCGCTGGCGTCCTGGCGGGTGAAAAGCTGGCCGTTGCCGTTCATGGCGTCGCCGATCAACCGCTCGTACGGCGGCATGTCGCCCTTCGAATCGTCCAGCGCGGTGAGCTCGACCTGCTCACCGACCATGTCATCGCCGGGCGCCTTGCGACGGGCGCCGATCGAGATCGCCACCTGAGGATCGATGCGGAAGCGCACGTGATTGCAGTCGCCGGGCTTGATCGGATCGAAGACGTCGAGCGGCGGTCGCTTCAGTTGCACGATGACCTCGGTGGCGTGCACCGGCAGGGATTTGCCGGCGCGAATGAAGAACGGCACATCCTGCCAGCGCCAGGTATCGACGAAAAAGCGCACCGCCGCGAAGGTCTCGACCGGCGAGTTCGGCGCCACGCCCGGCTCGTTGAGATAGCCGTCGAACTGGCCGCGCACCACATCGTCCCTGGTCAGCGTCCGGATCGCCCGCAGGACCTGCACCTTCTCGTCGATGAGATCGTCGGCCGAGCGGCCGACCGGCGGTTCCATGGCGAGCAGCAAGAGGATGTTGAGCAGATGGTTTTCGACGACGTCGCGAATGCAGCCGACCTCGTCATAGAAGCGGCCGCGGCCCTCGACGCCGAAATCCTCGGCCATGGTGATCTGCACGCTCTCGACGTAATTGCGGTTCCAGATCGGCTCGAGGAAGGAATTGGCGAAGCGGAAATAGAGCAGGTTCTGGATCGCCTCCTTGCCGAGATAATGGTCGATGCGGAAGATCGACTTTTCGTCGAAGACCAGATGCAGCACCCGGTTCAGCCAGCGCGCCGATTGCAGATCGTGGCCGAACGGCTTTTCCACCATCAGGCGCGCGCCCTGGGCGGCGCCCGACTGCTCCAGCCCCTGGACGACCACCTCGAACATCGCCGGCGGCACCGCCAGATAGTGCAGCGGCCGCTCAGCGCTGCCGAGCGCGGTCTTCAGCTTCTCGAAGGTCGCAGGCGCCCGATAGTCGCCACTGACATAGCGCAGCAGCGATGCAAGCCTGGCAAAGATCTTGTCGTCGATGCTGCCCAAGGCGTTGACGATGCCGTCGCGGGCGCGCGCCTGCAGCTTGGCGAGGTCCCACGGATCGAAGGCGACGCCGATCACCGGCTCGTTCAGCGTCCCTTTGGCCACCATGGCGTAAAGGGCGGGGAAGATCTTCTTGTGGGCGAGATCGCCGGTGGCGCCGAAAAGCACCAGCGTGTCCGATCGTTCCTGGCTCATGGGCGTGCCTCCCTGTCGCCCGTCACGAGCCGGCCTTGGGTTTTTCGACATGGCCGCCAAAGGCATAGCGCATGGCGGACAGAAGCTTGTCGGCGAATTCGGATTCGCCTTGCGAGGAGAACCTGTCGAACAGCGCCGAGGACAGCACCGGCGCCGGCACGCCGGTGTCGATCGCCGCCTTCAGCGTCCAGCGGCCTTCGCCGGAATCCGAGACCCGCCCGCCGAACTGCGTCAACGACGAATCGGCCTTCAGTACGCCGGCCGTCAGGTCGAGCAGCCACGAGCCGATGACGCTGCCGTGCCGCCAGACCTCGGCCACTTCAGCGATGTCGATGTCGAACTGGTAATATTGCGGGTTTTCCAGCGGGCTGGTTTCGGCATCGGCGGTGCGCTGCCGTTTGCCGACATTCGCCGACTTCAGGATGTTCATGCCTTCGGCATAGGCGGCCATAACGCCATATTCGATACCGTTATGGACCATCTTGACGAAATGGCCGGCGCCGCTTGGTCCGCAGTGAAGATAGCCGAAGGGCGAGGTTCCGGCATCCTTGGCAGGAGCGGGCGAAGCGGCGTCGGCGCCCGGCGCCAGCGTTGCGAAGACCGGATCGAGATGCTGGACCGCGCTGTCGGGGCCGCCGATCATCAGGCAGTAGCCGCGCTCGAGGCCCCAGACGCCGCCGCTGGTGCCGACATCGACATAGCTCAAGCCTTTCAAGGCGAGGCGCGCGGCGTGGTCGACGGCCTCGTGATAATAGGAATTGCCGCCGTCTATGATGATGTCGCCCGGCTCCATCAGGGCAGCCACCTGGTCGACGATCTTGCCGGTGATCGCCGCAGGCAGCATCAGCCAGGCGCTGCGCGGCTTCGCCAGCTTGCCGACGAACTCCTCCATCGAGGCGGCTCCGACCGCGCCGGCGCTCACAAGCGCGGCGACGCTCGCCGGGTTAATATCGTAGACGACGCATTCGTGGCCATCGCGCAGCAGGCGCCGAACCATGTTGGCGCCCATCCGGCCCAGTCCCATCATTCCTATCTGCATGGTCTCGTCCTGCCTTACTTGAGGGATCGATGATCTAGTGGCGCCGTGATTGAAGCATGATCTTGTCCGAAAACCGGTCTCCACTTTGCGGGGTCATGCTCTATCCTGTATCGCCGATGCCGACAGAAAAGTCAGCATTCTCCCAATGGCCGCTATCGGGCCAGAAGAAAGTGAAGACAATGCTATTGCCCGGGCTATTGCCTGGAGCAATCTCGGCAACCTGCAATTCCGCAAGATGGATGCCGAAAGCATTCGCGGTGGTCTCGGTGTCATGGACGGTTGCCCAATTGTCGCTGCTCCAATGAACCACCGCCCGGGCCAGAAGTTCGATGCGCAGCGCCTTGCCTGCCGGGATGGTACGGATCTTGTGGTTGAAGCGCCATGCCCTGAAGCGCGACACCGTCCTGCCCTCGATATAGCGCTTGACGCCTTGCGGCGGCATGTCGAACACCGTGCCGTCGCGCAGCGACCGCAGCAGCTTGATGTGCTCGGAATGCGCCCAGACCAGCGGCTTGGCGCTGCCGGAGGGCCCGCCATGCCGCAATTCGCGCTCCGGCATGTCGGGACCGTCCCAGACCTGCTCCGGTAGCAGGCCGCCCGGTCCGGCAGAGTTCTCGAACGTCCTGAGCAGGCTTGCCGCACTATCCCTGCGGCCTGCCGCCAACTCGTAATGAGCGCGCTCGCCGACCAGCAGCGGCCAGGGCCGGCCCCGGCCGGTTCCATCGAAGGGCGCGCCGTCGGCATGCTCGCCATAGCCGTCGCCATTGTAGCGGTACCAGAGCGGGCCCTGCGGCAGCTCGCAGCGCAATTGCGCGTCGATGACCTTGACCGTGTCGAGGATGCGCGGATCGTCGGCCGCCCTGAGGCCGAAGCGGACCAGCGCCAGCGCATCCGGGCTGACGATCGCCTTGGCCGGCCGGTCCGTATCGGCCGGCGGGCGGTTCTTGATCGGGACGTAGCCGTCTTTCGGCGATGCCGCGCCGGCTTTGTCGGGCGGGGCGATGCGGACATAGTAGCCTTCGACGCTGGCTTGCTCGCATGCGGCGGTGCCGGCGACGTAGGTCCAGCGCTCGATCTGATCGTTCCAGACATCGGCGGTTTCGCGCAGATAGTTTGCCGGCTCTGTTTTGCCGGCGGTATCGAAGATGTCGGCAGCCGCCAGCAATGCGGCGATCTCGACGGCAAGCGTGAACGGGCTGTAGCCGGCGTCTTCTTCCCAACGGTCCTCGCCGGTGACCGGGCCGTTGCGCACGACATAGGCGGTAGCGCGCTCGATCATCGGCATGAAGGAGGAGAGTGCGGCAGGCGGCAAATGGCCGGCGCGGCGCAGTGCGTCGGCAAGCAGCAGCGGGAAGGCGCATTCGTCCATCTGGATGCCCGGCCAATAGTCCGATCCGTCGAGCCAGGCGTTCTGCGGCCAATGGCCGTCCGGCTGCTGGATCGAGCGCAGATAGCCAAGGATGCGCAAGGCTTCCGCCGGGTCGCCGGCGGCGAGGAAGCCGCCGGCGGTTTCGACCAGATCGCGCGGCCAGACCAGGTGATAGCCGCCGAGGTCGTCGTCGCCCTTGTTGAAGCCCCACGGGATCGACAGGCTGGCGACGGCTGCTCCGGCAGACGACCGATGGGTCGCCAGCACCGCCGTGCTGAGGCGGTAGGGATTGAGGCCGGACGCCGCGTGCCGGTCCAGCGGCAGCAGGCCGGCCTGCCATTTGCGCCATTTTTCGATGTAGGATCCGGCTGCGGGCTCAAAACCTTGCCTCAGGCTGGCGAAAGCAGTTTTCGCCGCCTGTTGCGGCGTCGCGCCGAAGCCCAGTGCCAGCAATATTTTTGGGTTCGCAGCCGAAAAGGCGATCTCGCCGGTCAGCGCGACATTGCCGTCCTCGGCCCTGCGGCAGGCCGGATCGAGCCGGCCGCCTTGACCAAGCTGCTGCCAGCCGTCGGAGACGCCGACATAGCCGGCCGAGCACGCCTTCCACGGCACCGACGAGGCGAGCGCCAGGCAGGTGCCGCGTCCCGATGCAAACAGGACAGGCTGTCCTTCATGGTCGTCGATCCAGGCGGTGTTGCCCATGCCGGCGTTGACGAGGTGCGGTGCCAGCAGCGCGTAGACGCGGTAGTCGGCGGCCGCGCCTTTGAGCGGCGTGAACATAATCTCCTGCAGCAAGACGGGACGTTCCGGATCCGTCAGGATGCGCTTTTCGATCCTGTAGGTTCCATCGCTTGCGGTGTTGACCAGCTGGTAGGCAGGCACCCCGTCCGCCAGGGGTTCTATACTGTGTTCGGCATCGCGTTTTTCTTCCGAGAAATAGCCGTCGGGTCCGGTGACGATCAGCCCCAGATCGCGGGTGCAGGCGCTATCGAGGCGCGGGTAGTAGATCTCGTTGAGGATACCGTGGCTGATGGTGAACCAGATCGGGCAGGCCGGCGAGAGCGCGGTGCCGACGCCGCTCTTGGCGCTCGAGGTCCAGCGCGCCGGAATGCCGGGTGCACCCGGGGCAAGGTTCGTCGCCATTCAATCGGTCTCCAGTGCCATCCCTAGACCAGGAGTCGAACCGGTTTCAATGATTGCACCGCAAGTTGATCGCCGGCCATGGATTGCTGTTGACAGCTTGCCGCCTATCTGCATTTGTCTGATAATAGATAAAAAACAAGATTGTGAGCGTATCAGCCAATACCCACCAGCCAGCCATTAACCACCAGCAAGACAGCAACTCACGGGAGGAGTATGACATGAGGAAAATATTCGCTTTGGGGGCTCTTGCGGCGATGCTCGCCGCAGGTACCGCGCTTGCCGACACCAGCGGCAAGAAAATCGCCTTCTCCAACAATTACGCCGGCAATTCCTGGCGGCAGGCGATGCTGGACAGCTACGCCATCGTTACCAAGAAGGCGGTTGCCGACAAGGTGGTCGGCGCCGCGGACGTCTTCACGACGGCCGACAAGGAAGTGCCGACGCAGGCAGCCCAGGTGCAGAACCTGATCCTGCAGGGCTATGACGCGATCGTCATCAACGCGGCGTCTCCGGATGCGCTCAACGGCGCCATCAAGCAGGCCTGCGACGCCGGCATCGTCGTCGTTTCCTTCGACGGTATCGTCACCGAACCCTGCGCCTACCGCGTCGTCGTCGACTTCAAGGACATGGGCAAGCAGGAAGTCGAGCAGATGGCCAAGTTCCAGCCCAAGGGCGGCAACCTGCTGGAAATCCGCGGCCTCGCCGGCACCTCGATCGACGATGCCATCCATGCCGGCATCCTCGAAGGCGTCGCTGCCCATCCCGAGTTCAAGATCGTCGGCTCGGTGACCGGCGACTGGGACCAGACCACGGCACAGAAAGCCGTAGCGACGATCCTGCCTTCGCTGCCGGATGTTGTCGGGGTCGTCGACCAGGGCGGTGACGGCTACGGCGCGGCGCAGGCTTTCGCCGCCGCCGGCAAGCCACGCCCGACCATCATCATGGGCAATCGCCAGGACGAGTTGCAGTGGTGGAAGGAGCAGAAGGAAAAGGACGGTTACCAGACCTGGTCGGCATCGATCGCACCGGGCGTATCGACGCTTGCCTTCTGGGTCGCGCAGCAGGTGCTCGACGGCCGCACCGACGTGCCGCACGACCTGCTGGTGCCCTATCTTGCCTTCACCCAGAACGATTTCGAAGCCGCGCTGCCGAAGATTCCGAAGGGCGGCGTCGCCAGCCACGAATACACGCAGGAAGACGCCGTCGCGGCGATCAAGGCCAACATCAAGTGAGCATGGCACTATTGTTGCCGCCACGGATAACCGGGTATTGTTGAGGGATGCCCGAGGCCAATGCAGACATCATCATGCCGGACGGCGCCGAAAAGCTTTTCGGCGCCGTCAGTTTGGACATCATAAGACTGGACGGAGCCGAAAAACATTTCGGCGCCGTCAGGGCGCTCGCCGGTGTCGATTTCAGCGTTCGTGCCGGAGAATGCGTCGGTCTCGTCGGCCATAACGGCGCCGGAAAATCGACGCTCATGCATATGGTGGCGGGCACGCTTGCCCCCGACAGCGGGCAGATCGCGGTCCGCGGCGGTGTCGAGGCAAGTTATTCGGTGCCGCGCGCGCAGCAGCTCGGCATACGCTGTGTGTTCCAGGAGCTGTCGCTCTGCCCGAACCTCAGCGTCGCCGAGAACACGCGGATCAACCACGCGTCGCTGCATGGCTTCGGCTGGCGGCGCAAGGCGGCCGATTTGATCGCCGCCAAGCTCGACGAGATCTTCCCCGGCCACAGCATCTCGGCATCCGACATCGTCGGTGATCTTTCCATCACCAGCCGGCAGATGGTGGAGGTGGCGCGCGCCTTCACGGTCACGCAGGAGCCGCTTGAGCTGGTTATCCTCGACGAGCCGACATCCTCGCTCGACGCGCATACCGCCGGCCAGCTGCTGGCGTTCGTGCGCCGCTTCATCGCCGCCGGCAAGAGCTGCATCCTGATCTCGCATGTGTTGGGCGAAGTGCTCGGAAATGCCGACCGGATCGTGGTGATGCGCGACGGCAAGGTGGTCGCCGCCGGGCAGGCCGACGCCTTCAACCGCGACAGGCTGGTGACGGCGATGGGCGGAGCGGAGGCGCGCGAGAAGACCGCCGCAGAGATTGCGAGCGGCAAGCCGGAGCCCGGTCCGCTGCGGGTCCGGGCGCGCCCGGCGCGACAGCAGGACGGCAACGAGCTCGTCGCCCGTGCAGGTGAGATCATCGGCCTCGCCGGACTTGCCGGGCATGGGCAGACCGATCTTTTGCTGGCTATCTTTGCTGCGGCTTCCCGTGCCAAGACCGGCATCGAGGTCACCGCGCCGGTGGCGCTGGTTGCCGGCGACCGCCAGTCGGACGGGATTTTTCCGCAATGGTCGATTGCCGAGAACATTGGCATCCGTTCGCTGGCGCGATTGCGCAACGGCCTCCTGATCTCGCCGCAGCGCGAAGCCGAGCTCGCCGAGTTGTGGCAGCGGAAAATCGGCATCCGTACGCCCGACATGAACAACAACATCTTCTCGCTGTCCGGCGGCAACCAGCAGAAGGCGCTGTTCGCGCGGGCGCTCGGCTCCGACGCCAAGATCGTGCTGATGGACGATCCGATGCGCGGCGTCGACATCGGCACCAAGCTCGAAGTCTACGACCTGGTGCGCGAGGAGGCTCGCCATGGCCGCACTTTCCTCTGGTACACCACCGAAACCGAAGAGCTCGACAATTGCGACCACATCTATGTGTTCAAGAACGGCCGGATCGTCGCCAACCTTCGTCGCGACGAACTGACGGAGGAAAAGATCATCCAGTCGTCGTTCGGCGATGCGGCCTGAGATGACAACGGTATCCGTCGAGAATGGGCTAAAATCTTCGGCTCGCGCCACCAGGCGGGCGCGCATGCTGCGCAGCCTGCTGCCGGCACTGTCGCTGGCGCTGGTGCTCATCGCCATCGCTTGGCTCAACCCGCGCGCCATCAGCTATTTCGGTTTCAGCCTGATGCTCAATCTGGCGATCCCGATCGCTCTGGCGACGATCGCGCAGATGTTCGTCATCGCCGGCAACGAGCTCGATCTGTCGATCGGCACCTTTGTCGGCTTCGTCGGCTGCGTGACGGCGACATGGCTGAAGGACGCGCCGCTGCTCGGCGTCGTGATCCTGCTCGGGTCGATCGGCGTCTACGCGCTGCTCGGCGCGCTGATCCATCTGCGCAACCTGCCCTCTATCGTGGTGACGCTCGGCATGAGTTTTGTCTGGCAGGGCATGGCCATCCTCATCCTGCCCAAGCCCGGCGGCAAGGCGCCGGACTGGCTGCTGGCGCTGATGGCCTTCAAGCCACCCTTCATTCCGTTCCCGATCATCGCGGCATTGCTGATCGCAGCCGTCGTCCATTTTGGCCTGATGCGCACCTCCTACGGCGTCATCCTGCGTGGATCGGGCGGCAATTCAGCCGCACTCAAGCGCGCCGGCTGGTCGCTCCTGCGCACCAAGATCGCGCTGTTTGCGCTGACCGGCCTGTTCGGCGTTTTGTCCGGCATGGCGCTGATCGGCATCACCACCTCGGCCGATGCCAATATCGGCAATGGCTACACGCTGCTTTCGATCGCCGGCGTCATCCTCGGCGGCGGCGAGTTCGTCGGCGGCCGGGTGTCGCCGATCGGCGCCGTCATCGGCGCGCTGACGCTGGCGCTGGCGGCATCGCCCCTCTTGACGTTCATGCACATTCCGCCCGACTGGCAGGTCGCCGCCAACGGCGCCATCCTGATCATCGTGCTGGCGGCGCGGGTGCTGATCAGCCGCAGGGAGAGGTGAGCATGGCCTCGCTGCGGACGCTGCTCGCCAGGCCCTGGATCTGGTCGTTCTTCGGGGCGCTGCTAGTGTGGCTGGCGACCATCGCCTTCACCGGCGGCTATGGCGGCGGCGGCATGATCACGGCGGCGCTGTCGCTCGCCGTCTTCACGGTCATCGTCGGCGTCGGGCAGATGTTCGTCATCACGCTCGGGCCGGGCAATGTCGACCTGTCGCTGCCGGCCAATATCGGCCTTGCCAGCGCCGTCGCCATGAAGGTCATGGACGGCAATGATGCGATGATCGCGGTCGGCCTGCTGGCAGCGCTTGCCTGCGGCATGGCGATCGGCGCCGTCAACTATCTGCTGATCTGGGCGCTGCGCATTCCGCCGATCATCGCGACGCTGTCGGCCAGCTTCGTCATCCAGTCGGTCGATATCAGCTATGGGCGGGGCCTGCAGATCAAGCCGCCGCCGGGCTTTGCCGATTTCACCAACTGGCAGATCTTCGGCATTCCGGTGCTGGCGATCCTCACCGTGCTGTTCACCATCGGCGCCGGCATCGTTTTGCAGCGCATGATCTACGGACGCTCGGTGCTGGCGATCGGCCAGAACATCCGCGCTGCCTGGCTGGCCGGCGTCAATGTCGGCCGCACCCGCTTCCTCACCTACACGCTGTCGGGCGCGCTCGGCGGCCTCGACGGCGCACTGCTCGCCGGCTATTTCCGCGGCGCCAATGTCGATATCGGCAATGAGTATCTGCTGGCCTCGATCGCCGTCGTCGTCATCGGCGGCACGTCGGTGGCGGGCGGCAAGGCTAATGTGCCGGGGGTCTGGGGCGCGGCGCTGTTCCTGGTGCTGCTGTTGACCATGCTCAACACGTTCGGCGTCAGCGTCGGCGTCCGCCTGGTGCTGACCGGGCTGATCATCGTCGGCGTCATCACCGCCGCCGGTGGGCAGAAGGCGCTGCGCTAAGGCAAGGCCACCCGGCGGCGAGGGGATATCGATGCGGCCCGCAAAACACGTGGTTCCCATCCGCATGCCAGCGCTGTAAATCCCGTCGCGCTATTGGCCAACATCATTGCGTGAGGTTTGCGTGTCCGATTTCGTCAGCACTACAAGGCACGGCAACGTCGCGGTGGTGAGCATCGACAATCCGCCGGTCAACGCGCTGAGCTTCCATGTGCGCGAGCCGCTGATGCAGGCGCTCTTTTCCCTGCGCGACGAGCCGTCGGTCGGAGCAATCGTGATAGCATGCGCCGGGCGGACCTTCGTCGCCGGCGCCGACATCACCGAATTCGGCAAGCCGGCGCGGCAACCGGACCTGGGCGCCCTAGTCGCCATGCTGGAAACCATCGCCAAGCCGACGGTCGCGGCCATTCACGGCACTGCGCTCGGCGGCGGCCTGGAACTGGCGCTCGGCTGCCATTTCCGTGTTGCCGACCGAACGGCAAGGCTCGGCCTGCCGGAAGTCAAGCTCGGCCTGCTGCCGGGCGGCGGCGGCACGGTTCGCCTGCCGCGCCTGGTTGGTCCGCTGAAGGCACTCAGCATGATCGTTTCGGGAACGCCGATCGGTGCGGCCGAGGCGCTCGCCGCCGGCCTGGTGGATGCCGTCTTCGATGGCGACCTGACCGCGCAAGCGGTGAGTTTCGCCAACGAAACGGCCGCGAAAGGCGGTCCGTTCACGCCGGTGCGCGACCGCAATGATCGCCTCGACCAGGCCGACTTGCCGGCGTTCGACAAGGAAGCGGCAGTGCTTGCCGGCAAAGCACGCGGCCTCGAGGCGCCGATCGCCTGTGCGCAGTCGGTCCGCAACGCCCTGACGCTGCCCTGCGACGAAGCGCTGGCGGCGGAGCGCGACCTGTTCGTCAAGCTTGTCGCCGGGGACCAATCACGCGCGCAGCGGCATCTGTTCTTCGCTGAACGTGAGGCGGCAAAGATTACCGGCAAGGACGTCGCCAGGCGCAAGATCGCCCGGGTCGGCGTCATCGGCGCCGGCACAATGGGCGGCGGCATCGCCATGGCGTTCGCCAACGGCGGCGTCCCCGTGACCTTGCTGGAAGCGACACACGAGGCCTTGCAGCGCGGGCTGGCGACGATCAACAAGAATTATGCCGTTTCCGTCATCCGCGGCTCGCTGAGCGAAGACGCCAAGCGCCAACGGCTTGGGTTGTTCAAGGCTTCCACCGACTATGCCGATCTTGCCGATTGCGACCTGATCGTCGAGGCCGTGTTCGAGGAGATGGCGGTCAAGAAGGAGGTCTTCGGCAGGCTCGATGCCGTGGCCAAACCGGACGCGATCCTCGCCACCAACACCTCCTATCTCGACGTCAGCGAAATCGCCGCTTCGACGTCGCGGCCGCAAGATCTCCTCGGCATGCATTTCTTTTCGCCGGCTAACGTCATGAAGCTTTTGGAAATCGTCCGCGCTGACAAGACTTCGCCCGACGTGCTGGCGACCATCGTCGATCTGGCACGGCGGATCGGCAAGGTGCCGGTCGTCGTCGGCGTCTGCCACGGCTTCGTCGGCAACCGCATGCTGGCGGCGCGCGGTGCGGAACTGGAGACGCTTCTGCTGGAAGGCGCAATGCCGCGCCAGGTCGACCAGGTGTTCACCGATTTCGGCTGGCCGATGGGGCCGTTCGAGATGAGCGATCTCGCCGGCCTCGACATAGGCTGGCGCAACCGCAAGGCGCGTGGCCAGACGGCCGTGATCGCCGATGCGTTGTGCGAACAGGGACATTTCGGCCAGAAGACCGGGAGTGGCTTCTATCGCTACGAAGGCGGTTCGCGCACGCCGCTGCCCGATCCCGATGTCGAGGCGCTGATCCGCAACAAGGCTGCCGGGCGCGGTGTTGCACCGCGCGCGATCGGCGCCGAGGAGATCATCGAGCGGACGCTCTATCCGATGATCAACGAGGGCGCCAAAATCCTCAAGGAAAAGATTGCCGCCCGCGCCTCCGATATCGACGTCGTCTGGGTCAACGGCTACGGCTTCCCGGTCGGCAAGGGCGGGCCGATGTTCTGGGCGAGCCTCGAAGGCGTGGACAAGATCATCCAGCGGCTGGATCACTGGCACCAGCAGACCGGCAAGGATGTCTTTCGAGTGGCACCCCGGCTCAGGCAAATGGCCGAAACCGGTTCCTGGGACGGCGCTGCCGGCTGAACTTGGGACTACCGAATCCGTGCGTCCATGATCTCGACAAAACGCGCGAACAGACCCGCCTGCGACTTTATCTTGAGCTTGCGGTAAATGTTGCGGCGATGAACTTTTACGGTTCCCGGCACGATGCGCATCGCCCTGGCAATCGATTCCGTGGAATGGCCCTGAAGCACCAGATCGACGACATGCTGTTCGCGCGGCGTGAGCGAAAGGCTCTTCCAGATGTGAGCACGTTCGAACTCACTGACCGGAGTAATCGCCTCGTCTTGCTTCGTCCCAACCGGTCCGTCAGCCGGAAGGGTAGGCCAGCGTAGCCTGACGAGGCTGATCACCGCAGGCGCCATGTCGCGCAGCAACCTGGCATCGGCGGTTCCGAACGGCCCCGAAGCGCGCAATCGCATTAGCGAGACCACCAGCGCGTCCTTTCCCGACAGCGGCACGAAAAAGCCGACCTCCTCCGCAAGCCTGGTCTGGCTGTAATAGGAGCGGTAATATTCGCTGGCATAGAAGCGATCCGGCGCCAATTCGCGCATGCGCCAAAAGCCTTCCTTGCGCTCGACTGCCGCATGGTGGAACGGATCGAGCAGATAAGGCCCTTCCTGATAGAGCGCGACGAAGACGTGGCTTTCGGCCGGCGAGAATGTCTCGAACAGCAGCGGCGGGCGTGAGGCGCCGCGATAGCCGAAGATCACGCAATGATCGAAGCTGACATGCTGGCGGAGCCAGGCGACCATCGCCTTGCCGAAAAGCTCGCCGCTCGTCTCCCGCGTCGCTGCGATGAGCGCAGCGAGCCGGCTGTATTCATCGCTGCGTGAAACGCCCAATTCATACCCCTCCAGACGAGAAAATAGACGAAATATACCACCTGGGAGGTATATACTAGCCGCCATTGGCTCTGATAGCGTTTCGAGACCAACTAGCCGCTGGAGCCCGCAGCTTTGACCGCAGTGCCCGACATCGAGTTTCGCGGGGTCACCAAACGCTACGGCAGCGTGATCGCGGTCAGCGGCATCGATCTTGCCATCCCGCCGTCTGCCTTTGTCGCGTTGCTCGGGCCGTCCGGCTGCGGCAAGACAACCTGTTTGCGCATGATCGGCGGTTTCGAACAGCCAAGCGAAGGTGTGGTATTCATCCGTGGCCGCGACATGGCCGGCACGCCGCCCTATCGGCGGCCGGTCAACATGGTGTTCCAGCAATATGCGTTGTTTCCGCATCTGGATGTGGCGGACAACGTCGCCTATGGCCTACGCCAGGCGCGGCCGCGCCTGTCGTCGCGGGAGATCAGCCTGAAGGCAGGCGAGGCGCTCGCCATGGTTCGGCTTGCCGGCTATGGACGCCGCAAGATCCATGAGCTTTCCGGCGGCCAGCAGCAGCGTGTCGCCCTGGCGCGGGCGCTGGTCAACAAGCCGGCGGTGCTGCTGCTCGACGAGCCCCTGGCGGCGCTCGACAAGAAGCTGCGCACCGACATGCAGATAGAGCTGCAGAACCTGCAGCGCGAGATCGGCATCACCTTCGTCCTGGTCACCCACGATCAGGAAGAGGCACTGTCGATGAGCGATTTCGTCTGCGTCATGAATGGCGGGCGCATCGTCCAGCTTGGGCAGCCGAGCGAAATCTACGACGAACCCGCCGACCTCTTCGTCGCCGATTTCGTCGGCAAGACCAATCTCTTGAGCGGCAAGGTCGTCGGGCTCTCGGGCAAGCTCGTCGAGGTAGCGCTTGCCGACGGCACCGTCATCGCCGCGCGCAAGCGCACTTCGCTAGCCCAGGGCGAAGCCGTCTCGGTAAGCCTGCGTCCTGAATCCTTAAGTCTCGGCGCGCCCGGAAGCGGCCGGCTGAACGGGCTTGTCCGCAACCGGATCTTTCTCGGTTCCACCGCGGAATATGCAATCGAGGTCCAAGGCATCGGGACGCTGCTCGCCAAGGCCGATCATCTGGTTGGCGGTGGAAATCTCTTCAAGCCGGGTGAACCCGTCGCCGTCGGCTTTACAGCCGGAACGCCGCTGGCGTTTCCGGAGAATAACGGGACCAACCAGAGGGAAAACAAAAATGTCGAAATCGTATCGTGACGGACTGCCGATAAGCCCTGAAAAATTCGTCGACCAGTTGATGCGCCTCAAGCGCGGTTCCATCGGCCGCCGCGAGTTCCTTGGCCTCACCGGCCTAGGCATCGCAACGGCAGTAATGGCCCGCGAACTCGGCATCATGCCGTCGCCAGCCTTCGCCCAGGAGGGGCTTGGCGACCGCATGTCGATTGCCACCTGGCCCAATTATCACGACCCGGCGACGTTCGAGAATTTCAAGGCCGAAACCGGCGTTGCCGTCGAGGTGAACGTGTTCGGGTCAAACGAGGAGATGCTGGCCAAGCTGCAGGCCGGCGCCTCGGGCTGGAGCCTTTTCGTTCCGACCAACTACACGATCTCGACTTACAAGAAGCTTGGCATCATCGAAGCGCTGGATATGGCCAAGCTTGCCAATTATGACGGCTCGCAAGAAGACCCGCGCTTCACTGGGGAAGGCACCATCGACGGGGTGACCTACGCTGTGCCGAAGAATTGGGGCACCACCGGATTTGCCGTCAACACCAAGAAACTGACCAAGCCGATGACGAGCTGGAAGGAATTCTGGGACACGGCCATGGCGGAGGGCGACGGCCGGACCATGGTTCATGATTACCAGCTGACCACGATCGGCAACGCGCTGAAATATTTCGGCTTCTCGTTCAACTCGCTGAGGCCGGAGGAACTCGCCAAGGCGGAGGAATTGCTACTGAAGGTCAAGCCGCATCTGTTCGCGGTCTCTAGCGACTACCAGCCGTCGATGCGTGCCGGCGACGCGTGGATGACGATGTGCTGGACCAATGACGGGGCGCAGCTCCACCGCGACATCCCCGAAATCGCCTACGTGCTTGGCAAGGAAGGCGGCGAGATCTGGACCGACTTCTACGCAATACCCAAGGATGCGCCGAACAAGCCTGCCGGCTATGCCTTGCTCAACTATTTGATGAACCCGAAAGTCGCGGTCAAGGAGCACCTGGCCAACGGTGCGCCTTCCACCGATGCGCGGGTCAATGCGCTGCTGCCCAAGGAGGTGCTGGACAATCCGATCCTCTATCCGGCGGCGGATCTGCTGAAGCCGCTCGAATTCGGTGCGGCTGCGACGCTAACCGATCCGGGCCGGGCCGAATTGATGGCACGCTTCAAGTCGGCTTGAACCGGGCAGGCCACAGGCTCGATGCAGGCAACTCCCCGGCGGACAGATGTCCGCCGGCACCCGGGCGGTTTTTTCAATGCGCAGCAACGTCCTCCGTCACAATCTCCTGACCGCCCTGCTGCTCGGTCCAGCAACGGCGTGGCTGGTGGTGTTTTTAGTTTTGCCGTTCGTGGCGATTGCCGTTTTCAGCGTCGGCGAGCGGGCGCCGGAAGGCGGCTATCAGGCCGCTTTCACCTTGGCGCAGTTTGCCAATCTTCCGGCGCGGGCGACCGCCTTCTGGAACACCATGGTGCTGGCGCCGGCGGGCGCACTGGCCTGTCTTCTCGTTGCCTATCCGGTCGCCTATTACCTCGCTTTGCGCGCACCCGAACGGTGGCGGCTGATCCTGCTGGCGCTTGTCGTCATCCCGTTCTGGACCAGCCTGCTGATGCGAACCTATGCCTGGATGTATGTGCTTGGCGGGCGCGGCATCCCAGCTCTGCTGGCCTATGTCGGGATGGAGGACGTGCGGCTGATCAACACGCCGGGAGCGGTTCTGCTCGGCATCGTCTATGGTTATCTGCCGCTGACGATCCTGCCGATCTATGTCAGCCTCGAGCGGCTCGACCGCCGGCTGCTGGAGGCCTCCGCCGATCTCGGCGCGACGCCGATCTCGACATTCCTCGGCGTGACGCTGCGGCTGTCGCTGCCAGGTGTGATGACCGGCTTCTCGCTGGTCATGATCCTGCTGCTCGGCGAATATCTGATCCCGACGCTACTCGGCGGCGGCAAGGTCTTCTTCATCGGCAACGCGCTGGTCGATCTGTTCCTGCAATCGCGCAATTGGCCATTCGGATCGGCAATCGCCATCACACTTGTGGCGGTTTCAGTGGTCGTGCTGCTTGCCGCGAACCGCATTTCGATCCGGCTTTCGGGTGCCCGCCGGGTGGACCTGATCTGATGCGTGCCTTCGTCGTTGCGGTCTTTGCCTTTCTCTACCTGCCGATCGCGCTGGTAGTGCTGTTTTCGTTCAACGCCGGCCACCACGCCAGCGAGTTCACTGGCTTCTCGGTGCAATGGTACGGCAAGGCACTAGCAAACCCGTTCCTGGTCGAAGCAATGAAGAACAGCCTGTTCATCGCCACGACCAGCGCCTTGCTGGCGGCGCTGTGCGGCACGGCCGCCGCGGTTGGCCTGGCGCGTGTCGGGGCGCGGACGCGAGCCGTGTTCGATGCGCTTTTGGGTGCTGCGATCGTCGTTCCTGGTGTCGTCATCGGCATCTCGACGCTGGTCGCGCTGGTCCAGCTATTCGGGGTGGTCAACCCGTTTGTCGCTTCGCTGTGGCCGAACGACCAGCCACCGCGCCTGGCGCTCGGCTATGGCTCGATCATCGCCGCGCACGGGCTGTTTTCGATGGCGCTGGTGGCGATGATTGTCGGCACGCGCCTCGGCAGCCTCGACCGCAATCTGGTCGAGGCCTCGAGCGATCTTTACGCCACCCCGCTGACGACGTTCCGCAGCATCGTGTTGCCGCAGATCATGCCGGCGGTGATCGCCGGCTTCCTGCTCGCCTTCACATTCTCCTTCGACGATTTCATCGTCGCGTTCTTCGTCGCCGGCGCACAGACGACGTTGCCGATCTATGTCTTCGCCTCGATCCGGCGCGGGGTCACGCCGGAGATCAATGCCATCGCGACGATCGTGCTCGTCGCCTCCGTTCTGCTCGTGGTGCTTGCCCAATGGCAACTGCGGCAACGAAAACCATCACACTGAAAGATAAAAAACATGATTCTGAGAGATCGCATCGCCGTGGTGACGGGTGCCGGGTCGGGGATCGGGCGTGCCGGCGCCATGATGATGGCCAGGGAAGGTGCGCTCGTGGTGATCGCCGACAGGGACCAGGCGGCGGGGGAAGCAACCGCCTCCGACATTCGTGCGGCGGGCGGTCGGGCCGAGGCCGTCGCCACCGACGTCGGCGAGGATGCGGCGGTCGAGCAGCTCATTGCGAGAACGCTGGGCCGGCATCGGCGGATCGACATCCTGCACAATCATGCCGGGATCCAGGTCGGCGGCACGCTGACCGAAGTCGGCGCCGACGGCATGGATGCCTCCTGGCGGATCAATGTGCGGGCGCAGTTCCTGGCGGCCAGGCTGGTCATGCCGTCGATGATCGCGCAAGGCGGCGGGGTGATCCTGAATACCGCCTCAAATTCGGGTGTGTTCTACGACCGCGAAATGATCGCCTACGCAACGTCAAAACATGCAGTGGTGGCGATGACCCGGCAGATGTCGCTCGACTATGCCAAACACAATGTCCGCATCAACGCGCTGTGCCCCGGCTGGGTCGATACGCCCTTCAACGAGCCGTTCATCGCGCAGATGGGCGGGCGGGCGGCGATCGAGAACTATGTCCGCACCAAAATTCCCATGCAGCGCTGGGCCAGCGCGGAGGAAATCGCCGAAGCGATCCTGTTCCTCGTCTCCGACCGCTCGTCCTTCATGACCGGCCAGGCGCTGGTGATCGACGGTGGAGAAAGCATCGGCTGATCCGCCGCTCCCGGCGGGCGGCAGCTGAAATTCTCTTTGGCCTAACGGCCGGCGGCGAGATGTGCTTTCGTCTCAAGGAGAATGCGGCCAACATGGCTGGGTCGGGAGCAGAAATCATCAGCGCAACCGGGAAGGCTGTATAATGGCCGAGGCCTATATCTGCGACTACATCCGCACGCCGATCGGACGCTTCGGCGGTTCGTTGTCGGCGGTCCGTGCCGACGATCTCGGCGCTATACCTCTGAAGGCGCTGGTCGAGCGCAATCCAAACATCGACTGGGCTGCCATCGACGACATCGTCTATGGCTGCGCCAACCAGGCCGGCGAGGACAACCGCAATGTGGCGCGCATGGCGCTGCTGCTGGCCGGCCTGCCGAAGGAGGTTTCGGGCTCGACCGTCAACCGTCTCTGCGGTTCGGGCATGGATGCGGTGATGATTGCTGCCCGCGCCATCAAGGCCGGCGAGGCGGAGCTGATGATATCAGGCGGCGTCGAATCGATGAGCCGCGCTCCGTTCGTGCTGCCGAAGGCAGAGACCGCCTTTTCGCGCAATGCCGAGATTTACGACACCACGATCGGCTGGCGCTTCATCAATCCGCTGATGAAGAAGCAATACGGCGTCGATTCGATGCCGGAGACCGGCGAGAACGTGGCGGAAGAGTTCGCTGTCTCCCGCGCCGACCAGGACGCATTTGCCGTGCGCAGCCAGGACAAGGCTGTAGCCGCACAAGCCAATGGCCGGCTGGCAAAGGAAATCACGCCGGTGACGATCGCGCAGCGCAAGGGCGATCCGGTCGTTGTCGACAGAGATGAGCATCCCCGCGGCGGCACGTCGATCGAAGCGTTGGCCAAGTTGCCGACGCCGTTCCGGCAAGGCGGCACGGTTACGGCCGGCAATGCCTCGGGCGTCAATGACGGCGCGGCGGCGCTGATCGTCGCCTCGGAAGCAGCCGCGAAAAGATACGGGTTGACGCCGATCGCCCGTATCCTCGGCGGTGCCACCGCCGGCGTCGCTCCGCGCATCATGGGCATCGGTCCGGTGCCGGCCACGCAGAAGCTGTGTGCCCGGCTCGGCCTGAAGCCACAACAGTTCGATGTCGTCGAACTCAACGAGGCCTTCGCCTCGCAAGGCATCGCCGTGCTGCGCCAGCTCGGCATTGCCGAGGATGCGGAGCACGTCAACCCGAATGGCGGTGCCGTCGCGCTCGGCCATCCGCTCGGCATGTCCGGCGCGCGCATATCAGGCACGGCGGCGCTGGAGCTGCGCGAACGTAGCGCCCGCTATGCACTTGCCACCATGTGCATCGGGGTCGGCCAGGGGATCGCGGTGGCGCTGGAGAGATTGTGAGCAAGCGTCGATTTGCCGGGCCATTTAATGGCGCGTTCCGCCCACTCAAATTTGACCATGTGGACAAAAGCCGGGCACCGCTCCATAGTTCCTTCGCCGATATTCCAGAGAAGAGAGCCGGCTCGACACGGCGCCAATCAGAGGGGCATGCAATGGACAACGGGAAGAGCAGAATCCAGTCGAAACGCGAAGGGCTTTCGCGCCGCAATGTGCTGGAGCTGGGCGCGCTGGGCCTGGCGGCGGCGATGCTGCCGGGCAGGGCCTTCGCCAAGACCAAGAAGCTGAAAGTGGCGGCGATCTTCGCCACCCCGATCGAGGAGCCGTGGGACAACCAGATCCATGTTGCCCTGCAGAAGGCCGAGAAGGAACTCGGCATCGAATACAAATGGTCGGAGAAGGTGCAGACGGCCGATTTCAGCCGCGTCATGCGCGAATATGCGCAGGGCGGCTATGAGCTGGTGCTGGGCGATGCCTTCGCCGCCGAGCGCGAATCGCGCAGGACCGCCAAGCAGTTCCCGAAGACCGCCTTCCTGTTCGGCTCCGGCGCCGGGCCGGCCGAGCCGAATTTCGGCGTCTTCGACAACTGGATCCACGAGCCGGCCTATCTGTCCGGCATGATCGCCGGAAAAATGTCGAAATCGGGCACGATCGGCGCCGTCGCGGCGATGGGCATTCCGGAAGTGAACCGGCTGGTCAACGCTTTCTTTGCCGGCGCCAGGGAGGTCAATCCCAACATCAAGAAGAAGGTCGCCTTCATCGGCTCGTTCTTCGATCCGCCAAAGGCAAAGGAAGCGGCGGTCGCCCAGATCGACGCCGGCGTCGACGTCATCTATGCCGAGCGCTTCGGCGTCATCGAAGCGGCGGCGGAGAAGAAGATCCTCGCTATCTCCAACATGTCGGACCAGTCGAGCCTCGGCCCCGACACCGTGATCACCGGGCCGGTCTGGGACATGTATCCGACCGTCGAGCAGGCGATCAAGCTGGTCAAGGCCGGCGTCTTCACCGCGCAGGATTACGGCGATTTCTCGCGCATGGCCAAGGGCGGCTCCTATCTCGCGCCCTACCACAAGTTCGACAAGACGCTGCCGGCCGAGGTCAAGGAACTGGTCGAGAAGAAGAAGGCCGAGATACTCGATGGCAATTTCCGCGTCGACGTCGATGAGAATACGCCGGTCTCGGACTGAGCGATGTCTTTTGGGGGTCTGGCGCTTGTCGCACCCCCCTCTGGCCTGCCGGCCATCTCCCCGTCAAGGGGGGAGATTAGCAGCTTCGCCGACAGCACCTCTTCTTCAGCGCTGACGATTTGCGAAAGCCGAAGTGACATCCGATCTCCTCCCTTGAGGGGGAGATGGCCGGCAGGCCAGAGGGGGGTGCAGCGCATTCCCGTCGATCAAACCTGAACCGTAAAGCCAATTCCGATCGGGAGCACCCTTGTCAACGCCTGCCCCTCTTATTGAAATGCGCGGCATCTCCAAGAGCTTTGGCGCCGTCCAGGCGAACGAGGCCGTCGATCTCAGCGTCGCGCCGGGTGAAATCCTCGGGCTGCTCGGCGAAAACGGCGCCGGCAAGACGACGCTGATGAACGTGCTGTTCGGCGCCTATGCGCCCGATGCCGGCGAGATCCTGGTGCAGGGCCGGTCGGTGGCGATCAACAGTTCGGCCGATGCGCTGGCCGCCGGCATCGGCATGGTGCACCAGCATTTTCATCTCGCACCGCGGCTTTCGGTGCTGGAGAACCTCTTGATCGGCATTCCCGGCAGATCGGGCCGGATCAACCGCGCCGGCGGGCTGGCGCGGCTCGCCGAGATCGGCCGCCAGCACGGGCTGACGCTCGACCCGGACCTCCCCGTCTCGGCGCTGTCGGTCGGCGAGCAACAGCGGCTCGAAATCGTCAAGGCGCTGTTTCGCGGCGCAAGGCTGCTGATCCTCGACGAGCCGACGGCGGTGTTGGCACCAACCGAGGTCGACGGGCTGTTTTCGGCGCTGCGCTCGATGGCGGCACAAGGGCTCGGCATCATTTTCATCTCGCATAAGCTCAACGAGGTGCGAGCGCTGACGCATCGCTGCGTCGTGCTCCGGCATGGGCGCGTTGCCGGCCGCGTCGATGCGCCGGCCAGCACCACGTCCTCGGAGATGGCGCGGCTGATGTGCGGCCACGAGATCGTGCCTCCGGCCAGAGGACCGTCGATGCCGGGTGCGGCCGTGCTGACCCTCGACGGTATCTCGACATCGCATCATTCCGGCATGGCGCTGCGCGATGTTTCGCTGTCGGTTCGTGGCGGCGAGATCCTCGGCATCGCCGGCGTCTCCGGCAATGGCCAGCGCGCGCTTGCCGAGGTCATCTCCGGCGTGCGTGCGCCCGATGCCGGGAAGATGACCATAGCCGGCAAAACGGTTTCGCGGTTCTCGCCGAGCACAGTCCAGGCGCTCGGCCTCGGCCGCATCCCGGAAGACCGCATGACGACAGGGCTGGTCACCAATCTGCCGCTTGCCGATTCGATGGTGCTGCCGCGCATCGGCACGGCGGCGTTCAGCCGCAACGGCCTGCTCAAGCCGGATGCGATCCGCGTCTTCGCCGAGGCGCAGATCAAGGCCTACGATATACGTTGCCCCGGGCCGATGACGCGCGCCGGGGCGCTGTCCGGCGGCAATCTGCAGAAGGCCCTTCTGGCGCGCGAACTCGCTTTCGATCCGAAGGTGCTGATCGTTTCGCAGCCGACTCGCGGCCTCGATATCGGCGCCGCGCGCTTCATCCACGAAAAATTCCTCGACATGCGCGCCAAGGGCTGCGGCATCGTCGTCATCGGCGAGGATCTGGAAGAGTTGCTGATGCTCTCGGATCGTATCGCGGTGATGTATGAAGGCCGCATCGTCGGCACGCTGAACAGCGCCGACGCCAGCATCGCCAGACTCGGGTTGATGATGACCGGCGCGGAGGGCCATGCCTGATGTTCCGTCTCGAGGCCCGCACCTCAACGCCCGCCTGGTTCAATCTGGCGCTGCCGCTGCTCGCCATCGGCGCGACGCTGATCCTGTGCAGCGGCCTCATCGCACTGGCCGGCGCCGGCGTCGTCGAGGCTTATGGCGTTATGTTTTCGGCGTCTTTGGGCGACAGCTACGCCATCACCGAAACGCTGGTGCGTGCCGCGCCGATGATCTTCACCGGGCTGGCCGTGGCAGTCGCCTTCCGCGCCAAATTCTGGAACATCGGCGCCGAAGGGCAATTGCTGGCTGGTGCGGCGGCGAGCTGTGGCGTCGGTGCAATCCCGATGCCGGGGCCGCTCGCCATGCTGCTGATGGCGCTGGCGGGCGCTGCCGCCGGCGCGGCCGTCGCCCTGATCCCCGCCACGCTGAGGGTAAAATTCAGGGTCGATGACGTGGTCAGCTCACTGCTGCTCAACTCGGTCATTTTCTATGCACTGATGGCGCTGATCGAGGGGCCATGGAAGGACAGTTTCAGCGGCTACCCGATCTCGCCGCCGATCGAGGATACGGCCAATTTTCCGGTGCTGCTCGAAGGCACACGGCTGCATCTCGGCGTTGTCGCGGCGCTGGTCGCCGCACCGGTCATCTGGTTCGTGGTCGCGCGCACCACGCTCGGCTTCCGCATCAGGGTCACCGGCGAAAACCCCGAGGCGGCGCGCTATGGCGGCATCAATGTCGAGCGGGTGCTGATTTCGACGGCGCTGCTGTCTGGCGCATTGGCCGGCCTTGCCGGCGTCGGCGAGGTCGGCGGCGTGCATTTCCAGGTGATGAGCGACATCTCGCCGGGCTATGGCTATTCCGGCATCGTCGTCGCCATGCTGGCGAGGCTCAATCCGCTCGGCGTCGTGCCGGCGGCGATCTTCCTTGCCGCCGTCATGACCGGCGCCGAGGCGATGTCGAGGGCCACCGGCGTTCCGGCCTTCCTCAGCGATGTTATTCAGGGAACCGCATTGCTTGCCATGCTGGTGGCGCTGCTGTTCACCGCCTATCGCCTCCGTCGCGTGGGAATAGCCAAATGAGCGTGGTGCTGGAGCAGATATTCCAGGTCGGCTTCCTGGCCGCCATCATCCGCATTGCCACGCCCCTGGCCTTCGCAACGCTGGGCGAAATGTTCTCCGAGCGCGCCGGGGTGCTCAATCTCGGCATCGAAGGCATCATGCTTTTGTCGGCGATGACCGGCTTCACCGCGGCGAGCCTCAGCGGCAGCCTTTGGCTTGGCGTGCTCGCGGCGGTGCTGACCGGGGCGCTGATGGGCGCCGTGCACGCGCTGTTCACTGTAGCGCTCGGCCTCAGCCAGCATGTCTGCGGCATCGGCGTGACGCTGTTCTCGTCGGGCCTTGCCTATTTCCTCTACCGGCTGATCTTCGGACAGCAATCGGTGCCACCGAACATCAAGGGGTTCGAGACGCTGCCGATCCCGATCCTGTCCGACATACCGGTGCTTGGGCCGGCGGTGTTCAACCAGTTTTCGCTGGTCTACATGGCGATGCTGGCCATACCGCTGGCCGCCTTCGTGCTCTACCGCACGCCTTGG
Organism: Mesorhizobium sp. M1169; assembly: GCF_040318345.1. Taxonomy (NCBI): domain Bacteria; kingdom Pseudomonadati; phylum Pseudomonadota; class Alphaproteobacteria; order Hyphomicrobiales; family Phyllobacteriaceae; genus Mesorhizobium; species Mesorhizobium sp. M1169. Next base: position 41,597 of record NZ_JAMYME010000004.1, read on the forward strand.
GGCCTAGCGGTGCGCATGGTCGGCGAAAACCCGCGTGCCGCCGATTCTGCCGGCGTCAGCGTCATTGCAACACGCTTCCAGGCGGTGATCCTCGGCGGTGCCTTGATGGGACTGGCCGGTGCCTTCCTGTCGATGGCGCAATTCAACGCCTTCACCTTCGGCGTGGTTTCGGGGCGTGGCTGGGTGGCAATCGCGCTCGTCGTTTTCGGCCGCTGGGATCCGTGGCGATCGGCAGGTGCTGCACTGCTGTTTGCCTTCGTCGACGCCTTGCAGTTGCGCATGCAGGCGAGCGGGCTTGGCCATATCCCCTACGAGGCCTTCCTGATGCTGCCGTTCATCTTCACCATCGTCGCTATGGCGGTGATGTCGCGCAATGCGGTGGCCCCGTCGGCGCTGCTCAAGCCGTTCCGGCGCGAAGAGCGGTAGCGGCGCTTCGCCTTTCACATCGCGGTGAAGCCGTTATCGACGAACAGATGGGCGCCGTTGACGAAGCTGGCCTCGTCGCTGGCCAGTAACAGGGCTGCCTTCGCGACCTCTTCCGGCTCGCCGATCCGCCCTTGCTGCGCCGCCATTGCCGCGTCGGAGACATCGACGCCGAGTTTGTCGAGATCGGCGACCTCGCGCAGGCCATGCGGTGTCCTGATGAAGCCTGGACAGACCGCATTGCAGCGGATGTTGCGGTCGCGGAACTCGACGGCGATGGCACGCGCGAACATATGGCAGGCGCCCTTGGTGGTGCCGTAAAGCACCTCCATCGGCGTCGCCGCCACCGCCGAGATCGACGAGGTGCAGACGATGGAACCGCCGCCGGCGGCGATCATGCCGGGCAGCACAGCACGCGTCATCAGGAACATCGAACGCACATTGACGGCATGCAGCCAGTCCCATTCCTGCAGCGTGGTCTCCAGGAAGGGTTTGATGACGAGGGTGCCGGCATGGTTGAACAGAACCGTGACCGGGCCGAATTTTTCCGTCGCGCCCTTCACCGCCGTTTCGACCTGCGCCTCATCCGATACGTCAGCGACCCAGTGCTCGGCGACATGGCCGCGTTGCCTGATTGCCGCCGCGGTAGCCGCCGCCGCTTCGCCGTTGCGGTCGACGATCGCCACCTTGGCGCCCTCGGCCGCGAAAAGCTCCGAGGCCGCACCGCCCATTCCTGTCGCGCCACCCGAAATGATGGCGACCTTGCCGGCCAGTCTTGTCCCCATGGTTTGCTCCCTGCTGCCTTGCCGTGACGTCGCGGCTTTCCGCTGAAGCGATGCTATCCCTCATCCATTGGATGGCCAAGGAGCCACAGACACACATGGACCTGACGTTTCCTGCCGTCACCCCGGCATGCCGCAAAAGGCAGTGCTAAGCAGTAAAAGCACTAACTTGTCCGCCGTTTGAAGAAAATTGTTCTAAGGATCGCGCGAAAATAGCACTCGACAAAGTCTACTGATTTTATAGATTAAGCGCCGAGACGGAGGTCGATATGTCCTATAGCCAGAACGCTCAGACTGCCCGCAAAGGCCAAAGGCTGGGTTCCGACCAGGTGTGGCGGCCGGCCTATGCCGGTGCTTTCGCCTATCTCGTCTTTGCCCTTGCGTTTGTATTCACCGGGGCAGTGGTACTGGGGCTGATCCCCTGATTGTCAAGGCTCTGATCATCGAGGCTACCTCGGGATAGCGGCCTGCCGTTTGCAGAAATTCCGGAGTTGATGAACCGAATGCCGGTGCGCATTTGCGCGCCCTGATTCCACCGTGATGGAGGAGATGGCAATGCCGATCGAGTTCACGCATGTTCCCGGTAAGATCCACGCTGCCGACGCCAGCTTTTTCTATGACTTTGTCGAGACCGCGACGAAGCTGTCACTGATCGAGGATGCTGGATTCCAGAGGATCGTCATCGACGACCAGGCCGGGCTGCTGACCAATATGGACCTTGCCGCCCAGACGCTGGACCGGACCTCGTCCCTGGAGGTCGTGCTCACGCATTGGGCAGGCGTGATCGAACCAACCGTGGCGGCGCGGCAGCTCGCTGCCCTCGACGCGAGAAGCGGTGGCCGGCTGTCGCTCAGGATGCTCAGCGAGCCGCTGAGCGACGACGATGCCGAGGCACGTCCGGCCGGCCACACAGTGGTCTGGCAACGCATTGATGAATATCTGGTGCTGCTGAAGCGGTTGTGGTCGAACGACAGGCCGTTCGACCATGAAGGCACCTTTTACAGCATCAAAGGCGGCTATGTGCCGCGCAAGGGGCCGCATGGTGCCGATGTGACCATCCGCATGGGCGGGCAGTCGGGCACTGCGCTCAGGGTCGCGGGCAGGCATGCGGACGTGTTCGAGCTGGCGCCTGGCTCGCTTGCAGAAATTCACCAGTCAATGGAGCGCGTACGCGGCGCTGCTGCCGAACACGGCCGGGCCGGCAAGCTGCGTTTCGCGCTTCCCGTCCGAATCCGTTCGGAAGACAAATCGGCCGCTTCCTGCCAGAAGGCGCTCGAACTTGCCGGGCCGCCGGCGCAGGTCGCGCTGTCGCTGCTTTCCTACGCCGCTTTGGGGATCAAGGAGTTCATGATCGTCGGCGTCGACAGGCCACGCGAGATTGCGACCGCCGGCCGCGATGCGATCGCGCTCTTGCGCAATTCACTGGCACGGCGCGAGGCCGATGTCCCTCAGCCGGGGGCGTTTGTGTCACGCGCAACGCAGGGCGCGCGAGCCGGCTGCTGAACCGTCGTCCCGCGCCTTGGTGACGGGTCTACCACCATTCCGGGAAAGCCGCGTGAGCCGCCCTGGCCAGCGTCGGTATTTCCTGATCGGGAACGGAGCTGTAGGGCCAGAGCAATCGCGGCCCGAGCGGCGCCCAGCCGCCAGCCGCCGCCATCGCCTTATCGAGTGCTGCATCACCGACATTGTAACGGGTGCGAAACGGTAGGACATGTACGGCCAGGAAGGCCTGTATGCGGGCCTCGAGTTCGGCAGCTGCGGCCATGTCGGTGCGGATCATCTGCCACCACTGCACCGCGCCCTTCGGGTTGAGGCAGGCAACGTTGGAGTAGCTGCCATGGGCTCCCCCGGCATAGCCTGTTGCCAGCGTGTGGCCGGGGACGAAGACGGAAAATCCGTCCAGTCTGCGGCGCGTGTCGGCATACCAGCCGGCGTCGCCGCCCGGCAGCTTGGCGCCGACCAGCGATGGCACGGCCGCACGCAGACTGGCGATGCCGTCGAGCGTCAGGCGGCGCTTGGCGTGCGGCGGGTTGTAGAGCACCAGCGGCGTTTCGGGCGCGGCCTCGCAGAGGCCGCCGGCAAAACGCATGATCTCGTCGTCACTGGGCGGCCACCAGTCGGGCAAGGTGAATTGAGCCGCCGTCGGGCGAAGTCCGGCGACCCGCGTCAGTCGCTCCAGCGCGACGCGCGGATTGGACTGGCTGATGCCGATCTGGAAAGGAAGGCGCGCGCGGCCGGCTATGGTTGCGACCAACTCACAAAGCCGGTCGAATTCGGGCTCGGTCTGGCAATGGAATTCGCAGGCCGTGCCATTGGAATAGACGCCGTCGACGCCTGAGGCGCAGAGCCGGGCGATCGTCTCTTCCGTCGCCTGCCAGTCGATCGCTCCGCGATCGTCGATGGCCAGCATCACCGCGCCCCAGATGCTTCGCGGTGCGTGTGCGGGCAAGCGGGCCAGATGGTCGTCGAGGTCAGCGTCCACCGGCGATCTCGTGTTCGCGGCGGGTTTCGTTCGACGCGAAGGCAGCCTCGATAATGGCGATGATCTTGCGCGCATAGATGCCGTCGACCGGCACCGGCGTGTCATCGGCAATGGCATCGCGCATTGCGCTCCATTCGCGCACCAGCGCGTTATGCATCCAGTTCGGCTCAAAGGACCCGGGCAGCTCGGTCCAGACCGTCTCGCGGCCAAGCATGGTGCCGCGGTCCATGTCGATGCGCAGCGTTCCCCGCTCGCAGACCAGATCCATGGCATAGGTGGTGGCGCCGGTGCGATAGCCGACGCTCTGCACCTGGCCGATGCCGCCGCCGGCGAAGCGCAATCCGAGCAGAGCGCTGTCGTCTGCTTCCTGGTCATGGAACTTGGCGCCGAGCATGCCGCTCACCGACACGACATCGTCATCCATCAGCCAGACCAGGCGATCGACCGCGTGGATGCCGGCCGTCAACAGCATGCCGCCGCCGGTCGCCTTGCGCAGATGCCAGTCGCGGCGATTGTGCTCCATCCACAGCTTGATGATCCAGCTCGATCCGGCGAGCGGCCGGCCGAGCTCGCCTTCCTCCAGAATTTGCCTGGCCGCCATGCAGGGCAGGGCGAAATGCATGAGGTGGGCGACCATCAGCTTGACGCCACCCTTGGCCACGGCGGCGTTGATCGCATCGCAGGCAGCCACCGTCGGCGCCATCGGTTTTTCGAGCAGGATATGCTTGCCGGCCTTTGCCGCGCCGATGGCCATTTCGGCATGGAGATGGTGCGGGCTGGCAATGAGGACCGCATCGACCTCCTTGTCGTCCAGCAGCCTTCGCCAGTCCGCGTAGCCGCGGCCGCCATGTTCAGCGGTGAATTGCTGCAGTGCGTCGGCATTTCCTCGAGAGGCGGCGACGAGGCGAATGCCGCCAGCCTCAGGGATTGCCCGCGCATGGGCTGCGCCGAAATCGCCGGCGCCGATAATTCCTATTCCAATCATGGTCCTGCCTTTTGATAGGCGGCGTCGATCAGCGACATCGCCGCAACATAATCTTCGATGGACACCGGCGGAGGCGCCTTTCTGGCCAGCCGGTCAAGCGTATCGCGCATGAACAGACGATAGCGCGTCGCCGGCAGTTCGACCGGCAAGTCGACGATTGCCGCGTCGTCGAGCGTTGCGCAGATAACATGGTCGCCATGATCGATGAGGGTGGCATTGGCACTGACGATGCGCCACTCGAAGTCACCGCCGGGGCGCATCGAAGCAAAGGTGTAACCGGCCTCGACGATGAACAGCGCGCCGGCCTCGTCTTCCAGCACCAGAAGTGCGTGATCCTCGACCGGGCCGGGATGGATGCGGTTCGCGATCGAAACGCTTTTCAGGCCGAGCTTGCCGGTTGCGAGGCTGAGTGCCGCGTCGACGCCGTGTATGCCGAGATTCCTCAACGCACCCCCGCCACCAACCGCCGGGTCGAGCACCCAGGCGACACCGTCGGCGATGTAGCGTTGCGGCGGGCCGTTGACCAGCCGGAACTGGCAATGCGCCACGGGGCCGGCGCGACCTTGCCGGCGCAGCCGTTCAAGGCCGGCAACGGCCGGCCCGAAACGGTTGGGCAGGGGAACAGCGACAAAAGCCTGGTACTGCCTGGCGAGGTCGCGCAGCGCCATCAGTTCCCTCGTATGGCTGGCCGCCGGCTTCTCCAGGATCAGCGGTACCCTTGCCGCGATGATCGCACGTGCCCGCGCCGGCACCATCGAAGGGTGCCCCATCAACAGGATCACATCCGGCGGGCTGGAGAGTATCTCCTTGAAATCTTCGATAAACGGCAGGTCGTGGTGCGCGGCGAACGCATGCGCTTGGCCAGGATTCTCGTCCCAGATACCGGCGATCTCCGCACCGTGAAAGCGTGCGGCGTCGAGGTGCATTTCGGCGTGCCAGTGGCTCGAGCCGGCGAGGATAATCTTCATTCGGAGGCAGCACGTTTGCTATGGGCTTGCAGGATATCCTACAAGTGGCTATACGACAAGCGGCGGGCAAGCTTCAGCGGATGATGAAAGCAGTGGGATGGCGGAACTGAAGTCGATCGAACCGTTGAGCAGACCACCGCTGCTGCACGTCACCGTGCAGGAAAGCCTCAGGGCCTATATCGAAAGCAACCAGCTCAAGGCCGGCGATCCCTTGCCGCCGGAGACGTTTCTGGCGCAGCGGCTCGGCGTCGGCCGCAACTCCGTGCGGGAGGCCATCAAGGCGCTGGAATCGATCGGCATCCTGGAGACACGGCGCGGCATCGGCGTGTTCGTCAAGGAGTTCTCGTTCAAGCCGCTGCTGGACAACCTGGCCTACGGTTTGCAGGATTCGCTGCGCGACGTCGAAGAGCTGCGCGAAATCCGTCGCGTGCTGGAAACCGGCCTCATCGCCAAGACGATCGAGATGATCAGCGCCGAACATATCGAAGCGCTGCGCCAGTTGACCGAGCGCATGCGGCAACGTGCCGAGCGCCATGAGAGCTTCGCCGAAGAGGACCAGCAATTCCATCAGCTGCTGTTCCGCTGCCAGAACAATCGCATGCTGAGCGCGCTGATCGACATCTTCTGGATGGCGTTCAACAAGGCCTCGAATTTCACCAATCTCGACAATCCGACGCCGCTGGCGACATGGCGCGACCATCACGAGATCGTCGAGGCTGTCGCCGCCAAGGATGTCGACCAGGCGCGTCGGCGGCTCGACGACCATTACCGGGGGATCCAGCAGGTTATCGCCAAAAACCGAACAAGCTGAAGAACAACCTGACTATGCCAAGGGAGGAAACCATGCGCATCAGGACCATCGCATTCTCAGTCGCCGGGCTACTGCTCGCCAGCATTGCCCCATTGACCAGTGTCCAGGCACAAAGCGCCAAGACCATTGCGGGCGGCTTCGACGTCGGCCCGGGCGGTTTTCCCAAGAACTTCAACCCGCTGGTCGCGACCGGCGGCTACACCTGGCTCAGCACCTATTTTGAACCGCTGGTCATCTACAATGCCGGACTGACCGAGATCGAAGGCGACCTCGCCAAGGACTACAAGATCAGCGACGACCAGCTGAGCTATACGTTCAACCTGGTCAACGAGACTTGGCACGACGGCAAGCCGTTCACCTCGAAGGACGTCAAGTTCACCCTCGAGCTTGCCAGGAACAAGGCTTCCGGCAGCCTGTTTGCCGCCCGCCTCGCCAACATCGCCTCGGTCGATGCGCCGGATGACCACACCGCAGTGGTGAAGCTATCGAAACCGAACGGATCGTTTCTATCGATCCTGTCGCAGCTGATGATCCTGCCGGAGCATGCCCTGGCCGCACTGTCGCCGGAATCGCTGGCGACCAGCACCTGGTGGTCGACCACTCCGGTCGGCACCGGCCCGTTCAAGTTCAAGCGCTACGTGAGCGACCAATATGTCGAGCTGGCAGCCGATGACGATTATCGCGGCGGCAAGCCGAAGGTAGACGTGCTCATCAACCGCTATTTCGAGTCGCCGGCGGCGGCCGTTGCCGCGCTCCGTGCCGGCGAAATCCAGTTCACCTATGTCGAGCCCGACGATGCGGCATCGTTCAAGAGCGACAGCAATTTCAAGGTGATCGAAGGTGCCTCGTACGTGGTCAACTATATCGGCCTGAACCAGAAGGTCGACCTGTTTAGGGATATCCGTGTCCGCCAGGCGATCATGTACGCGATCGATCGCAACGCCATCATCGACAGCCTCTACGGCGGTGCCGCCGAGCCAGCCAATTGCGGCTATGTCGCGCCGCACCTTGTTCCCGCAGGCCTCGAATCCTATGCCTACGATCCGGCAAAGGCCAAGGCGCTGCTGAGCGAGGCGGGCTGGGACAAGATCAACGGCGACAAACCGATCACCCTGCTGACCTATTACGGCTCGCCGCAAGCGGCCAACGTGATGGCCGCTGTCCAGTCGATGCTGGCCGAGGTCGGCATCAATGTGGTGCCGCGGGTCGTCGATACGCCGACCTACAACGGCATCGTCTACAAGCAAGGCACGCCGGACTGGAACGCCTTTCCGATGGTCTATGCCGGCCTGCAGAACGGCCCCAACCCGGCCGGCCTCAATCCCGGCCTCAATAAGTCGCAGATCCCGCCGGCAGGCTTCAACACCATGCGCATCGGGTTCGACGATCTGAGCACCGCATTGGACGCCGCGCTAGGCCAAACCGATCCGGCCAAGCTCGATCAATCCTGGCAGGGGGTCTGCAAGGTGATGAACAAGGACCTGCCCTGGGCGACGTTGTGGGTGGCCAACCGCTATGGCGTAGCCTCCAACAAGCTGCATGACTTCGTCTGGACGCCGGCGCCGGGCGGCGGCCCCTACGCAGCTCACCCCGAGCGCTGGGACATCCAGTAAGAAACCCGCAAGCAAGCGAGCAGGCGGGACCACTTTGGCGCCGCCTGCCACCGTCACGGATAGCCGATGTTGAGCTTCATTGCCCGCCGCAGCGCCACAGGATTGCTGATGCTGGTCGCGCTCAGCGTCCTCATCTTCATCCTGTTGCGGCTGGCGCCGGGCGATCCGATCGACGCCTATATCAACCCATCGGTCCCCATGTCGGCTTCCGACCTCGAGGGCCTGCGCGAACGGCTCGGGCTCGATCGGCCGCTTCCCGTGCAATATCTCGCCTGGCTGCGCGCGGCGCTGAGCGGTGACTTCGGCTATTCGATCCAGCGCAGCGGCGTTGCCGTGCTGCCACTGGTCATGGAACGCGTCGGCCCGACGGCGCTGCTGATGGGTACGGGCCTGGCGATCGCCATCGTGCTCGGCATTTCCGCCGGCATTTTCAGCGCGGTGCGCCGTAACGAACCATCCGACATCGCGCTGTCGGTGCTGTCGTTTATCGGTATCTCCAGCCCGGCTTTTCTGACAGCGCTGCTCGGTCTCTATTTCTTCTCGGTGCTGCTGCGCTGGGCGCCGTCCGGCGGCATGCAGACCGCGGGTGCGCCGTTCTCGGCGACGGATGTGCTTGCGCACCTCGTCCTGCCCGCCTGCCTGCTGTCCGTCGGCCATGCCGCGCTGATCATGCGTTACATGCGCGCCTCGCTGCTGGAAGTGCTCAACCAGGATTACGTGCGGACGGCGCGTGCCAAGGGCGTGCGCGAGTTCTGGGTTATCATCAAGCATGCAACCCGCAACGCGCTCTTGCCGGTCATTACCTTGATCGGCTCGACTGTCGGCATCGCCATCGGCGGCGCTATCTTCCTGGAAAGCGTGTTCAACTGGCCGGGCATGGGACTGCTTCTGGTCAACGCCGTCGGCACCCGCGATTACCCGGTGATCATGGGCGCTACCCTGGTGATCGGCGTTTGCGTCATCCTGGTCAACCTCTTGACCGACGTCGTTTATGCCGTCGTCGACCCGCGCATTCAGGTGGCATGATGGCAATCACGGCGCCAGATCCTACAGTTGACCCGGCAGCCGTGCCGCAAACCAAAGGCCCGCTTCGCCGCGCGCTCGACCGCTTTTTTGAAAACCGCGCGGCGCGTGCCGGGCTTTTGATCGTCATCCCGATCCTGCTGGCGGTTTCGACGTATCCTTTGTGGTGGCCGTTCGGTCCTAACACCATCGACCTCCGAGCAATGAACAAGGCGCCGTCGGCCATTCATTGGCTGGGCAGCGACGGCGTCGGGCGCGACGTCATGGCCCGGCTGCTGCAAGGCGGACGGATCTCACTGCTGGTCGCCGTCTGCTCGGTCGCCATATCGACCGTCATCGGCTTCCTGGTCGGCGCCGTCGCCAGCTTCGGCGGGCGTCTTGTCGACGGCACGGTGATGCGCCTGGTCGACCTGGCGATGACGCTGCCGCCGGTGATCTTCCTGCTGGTGCTGGCTTCGATCGCCGGCACCGGCATCGCCCCGACCATCCTGGTGATCTCGCTGCTCTCCTGGCCGGTGCTGTCGCGCATGGTGCGTGCCCGGCTGCTCGAACTGCGCGAGCGCGACTTTGTCGTCGCCGCCCGCGGCATGGGGGCAGGGCTGCCGCATCTGCTGTTCCGGCATGGCCTGCCCAATTGCATCGATATCCTGGTCGTCTACGCCACCTTGCAGATCGCCAACGCCATCCTGCTCGAGGCCGGCCTGTCCTTCCTCGGCCTCGGCATCGCACCGCCCGAAGCCAGCTGGGGCAACATGCTCAATCTCGCCCGCTCCACCGTGGTGCTTGAAAATTACCCCTGGCAATGGATGTTCCCGGGCGCCGCACTGGTGCTCACCGTGCTCGCCATCAATTTCATCGGCGACGGCCTGCGCGACGCATTCGACCCCCGCTCCGATCTCAACTGACCTCAAAGGTTTATCAAAATGCCCCTGTTTACCGGCGTCGTGCCACCTGTCGTCACCCCGCTCAATGCGGATTTCAGCATCGACTTTCCGTCGTTCACCCGCACCATCGAGAACCTGCTCGACGGCGGTGTTCACGGGCTGTTCGTGCTCGGCTCGACCAGCGAGGTGGTCTTCCACGACGAGGCGGGCCGCAGGGCCATCCTCGAGCACGCGGTTAAGGTCAATAACGGCCGGGTTCCGATCTTCGCCGGGGTCATCGACCCGACGACCGACCGCGTCATCAACCACGCCCGGATCGCCAGATCGGCCGGCGCCGACGCCATCGTCGTCACCGCGCCGTTTTATACCCGCACCAGCCAGCCGGAGATCGGCGACCACTTCCGCTATATCAAGGATGCGATCGACATTCCGGTCATCGCCTACGACATCCCGGTCTGCGTCCACGTCAAGCTGGAGCGCAAGACCACGGTCGGCCTCGCCAGGGAAGGCGCCATCGCGGGCATCAAGGATTCCAGCGGCGATGACGGCAATCTGCGTTACGTGCTCAAGGACATGGCCGACGACCCCGGCTTCTTCGGCATGACCGGCTCCGAGATCCTGGTCGACAGCGTGCTGGCGATGGGTGCGCACGGCGTCGTGCCGGGGCTCGCCAATGTCGACCCGCATGGTTATGTCAGGCTGTGGAAGCTGACGCAGGCGGGCCAGCATGCCGAAGCCCGCCTGGAGCAGGAACGGTTGCTGAAACTGTTCGAGATCGTCTGGATCTCGCTCGGCAGGACCAGCGCCGGCTCGGCCGGCGTCGGCGCCTTCAAGGCGGCGATGAAGAGCCTCGGCATCATCGCGTCGAACACCATGGCGCGGCCGCAGCGCAGCCTGAACGACGAGGAAACCGCAAAGATCGACATGATCCTTCGCGATGTGGGGCTGCTCCGCTGAGCGCCATGCCGATCCTCTCGATTTCCGGCCTGCGCGCGGTGTTCCGCATCGCGGGGCGCGACATCGCGGCGGTAAGGGATGTCGACCTGACGATCGGCTCCGGCGAGACGGTGGCGCTTGTCGGCGAATCCGGGTCCGGCAAATCTGTCACCAGCCTGTCGATCATCGGCCTGTTGCCAAAGAGGGTCGGACATATCGCCGAGGGGTCGATCGCGCTGCGGCGCAAGAACGGCACGGTTACCGAGCTGACCAGCCTCGATGCCGAGTCGCTGCGCAAGATACGCGGCAATGAGATCGGCATGGTGTTCCAGGAGCCGATGACCAGCCTCAACCCGGTCTACACGATCGGCGAGCAGATCGCCGAACCGATCCGCATCCATCTCGGCAAATCGCACCGCGAGGCAGAAGCAGACGCGGTGCGGCTGCTGGAACAGGTCGGCATTCCCGATCCGAAGCGGCGGGCGCGGCAATATCCACACGAACTTTCGGGCGGGATGCGCCAGCGTGCCACCATTGCCATGGCCCTGTCCTGCGATCCTGGTTTGCTGATCGCCGACGAGCCGACAACCGCATTGGACGTCACCATCCAGGCCCAGATCCTCGATCTTTTGGCCGACCTGCAGGCGCAGCGCGGCATGGGCATCCTGTTCGTCACCCACAATCTCGGCGTCGTCGCCGAAATCGCCGACCGGGTGGCGGTGATGTATGCCGGGCGTATCGTCGAAACAGGTCCGGTGAGCGAAGTGTTCACCCGTCCGCGTCATCCCTATACGGCAGGGTTGATGCGCTCGGTGCCGCGGCTCGGCCAGGCCACGGCGCTGAAGGCGGCGGGAACGCCGCTGCCGACCATTGCCGGAAATGTTCCGTCGCTCGCCTTGCTGCCCATGGGCTGTTCCTTCGCGCCGCGTTGCCCGATGGCTATCCCTGCCTGCCGCGCCGCGGTCCCTCCATTGTTTGCGGCGACGCCGACCCAGCAAAGCCGCTGCCTGCGCTGGGAGGAGCTCTGATGGCCGACGCCCCTTTCCTCGCTGTCAAAAACCTGACCAAGCATTTTGCGCCGACAGCGTTCTCGCGCGGACCCGTCGTAAGGGCGTTGGAGGATATTTCTTTCGATATCGGGCGTGGCCAGGTGGTCGGCCTGGTCGGCGAATCCGGCTCCGGCAAGACGACGATCGGCCGCTCGGTGCTGCGTCTGATCGAGCCGACATCCGGCCAAATCAGCTATGACGGCACCGACATCACCAGGCTGGGTGCCGCCCAGTTGCGCCGCCAGCGCCGCAAGATGCAGTATATTTTCCAGGATCCCTTCGCCAGCCTGTCGCCGCGCATGACGATCGGGCAGATCCTCACCGAGGGCCTGGACATTCAAGGCATCGGCAAGAAGTCCGAGCGGCGGGCGAAGGCCGAGAAGGCACTTGCCGCGGTCGAGTTGCCGGTCGACGCCTATGACCGCTACGCCCATGAATTTTCGGGCGGCCAGCGCCAGCGCATCGGCATCGCCCGGGCGCTGACGCTCGAGCCGGAATTCATCGTTGCCGACGAGCCGGTCTCGGCACTCGACGTCTCGATCCAGGCGCAAATCATCAATTTGTTGCGCGACCTGCAGCTCCGGCTCGGCCTGACCATGCTGTTCATTTCGCACGATCTGGCTGTCGTCGAGTACATCTGCGATACGGTCATCGTGCTCTATCTCGGGCGCATCATGGAGGTTGCGCCGGCGGCCGAGCTTTATGCCCGGCCGCAGCATCCCTACACGCGCGCGCTGCTGTCGGCCATTCCGTCGCTCGACCCGCTGGCCAGGCAAAGCCGGCAGGTGCTCAAAGGCGATATTCCAAGCCCGGCAAACCCGCCGTCGGGCTGCGTTTTCCGAACCCGTTGCCCGTTCGCGCTGGAAGCTTGCGCCGGGGCTGTACCGCCGCTGAGGGCGACAGCCGAGGGCCATCTGAAGGCCTGCATTCGCGACGACATCGCTTAGGTTTTCTGCCCTCGGCCTACGGGAGAACTTGGGCGAGATGGACAAGGTCGTCGGCCACAAAGTCCCAGCTCTCAAGAGGCGAGAGATCGGTCGTCTGCGCCGGGCCATGCTCTTTTGGCCGAGCAACAAAGGCGGTTCCGATACCGCATTTTCGTGCCGCGGCCAGGTCGTCATTGTGCGCGGCGATTAACACGGCCTCCGCAGGTCGCACCCCCAGGATCTCCACTGCGCGGAGATAAGCCTGCGGCGCAGGCTTGTAGGTGCCGAACACATCCGAGCCAAGGACGGTGTCCCAAGGCAGGCCGGCGCGCTTGGCCATATCCAGCAACAGCCGGGTATTGGCCCCTGATAAGGGCACGATGATGAAGCGTTCCTTTAGCCTCGCAAGGCCTTTCAGCGAATCGGGCCACGGCTCCAGCCGGTGCCAGGCGAGGTTGAGTTCCTCAAGTTCGGCGGTCGGCAGCTCGGATGGGGCCAGCCCGAACTGGACGAGGGTGGCGTCCAGATTCTCCCTGTTGATTACGTCAAGTGACACGAAAGGCCGCTGCCCCGTCCGCACCGCCTCGGTCGAGGCGTCATAGCGCGACGCCCACGCATCGGCGAATTCACCGGGATCGACCTGCTCTGCACCAACTCGCGCGAGGAAGGCGCCGGCCTCCCTTGCGATACCGCTGCGCCAATCAACGACGGTTCCCAGAACATCGAAGAATAGGACTCGAGTAGTGGTCATTGAGCTTTCCTCCGACCTCATTGAAACGTCGCCGACGCCAACCCATATGCAATGCGCGTCGGATGTTTCCTCCCATTCGTCCGGCGCGTTCCCCTCTGAAGGTTTTCGACCTTCACATCTGGCCGGGCTTTGCAGCCCGGCCTTTTTTTGCGGGTAAGTGAGCCAGCCGAGATCATGGCGCAGGTGTGCCCAGCGTATCGATGCGTTTCGCCAGCGCCGCGGGATCGCCAAGCACGCGCAGCGTCTTCAGCCGAGCTGTGCCGCCGGCAGCGATCGAGACGCCCGATGCCGGCACGCCAAGCGCCTTGGCTACCAGCCTTTCCAGCGCTCGATTGGCGGCTCCGTTTTCCGGCACGGCGCGGACGCGAGCCTTCAGATGGCTTCGTCCATCCGCCGATGTTTCGATGCCTTCCAGCCTGTCCATCGCTGATTTCGGCGTCAGCCGGACAAACAGGTCGATGCCGTCGGCGCGCGTGCGGAACGGCGCACTCATCGACGCCCTGGGCTCAGACGACCAGCGAAAGCACGGTGGTGAGCAGGAACTGCCGGATGAAGAACAGGATCAGCAGCAGGATGATCGGCGAGATGTCGATGCCGCCGAGGTCGGGCATGAAGCGGCGGATCGGCCGCAGCGCCGGCTCGGTCAGCCGATAGAGCATGTTGCTGATGGTGTCGACGAACTGGTTGCGGGAGTTGACGACGTTGAAGGCGTAGAGCCAGGAAAATATCGCCGAGGCGATGATGATCCACCAGTAAAGGTCAAGCGCCATGACAATGGTCTGAATGAGGGCGATCATGCCGGTCTCCGATTGTTGCCGACATGTAGCCACTGTAGGTGAAAGCGGCAAGAGCCGCCTTCTGCCGCATGGGCGAGGGCGCACGAACGGCCGAGCGGCATTTCGGCAGCAAGCGCAGCCTTGACAGGAAACCGCAGCGGCCGATAAAAGCCCCATCCGCTGGACGGGGCTGTAGCTCAGCTGGGAGAGCGCGTCGTTCGCAATGACGAGGTCAGGAGTTCGATCCTCCTCAGCTCCACCAGCGGATTTTTTCGGACCCTTTGCCTGGATGAATTCCAAGGAAATCCTCCTTGGATTCGCGGCGTCTCTCAGACGAAGCTCGCGAACGCATTGCAGGCCTCTGCCGGCTTGGCACTTATCGTTGCCGGGTGGATTCACATCGGCGACGTAAAGACCCTCTACACCAGTAGCGTATGCGGCCTATTGCCACTGCGCCTCGTCCTTGCCAGACTTGGTCCGTCTTCAAAACCGAGGGGAATTCACCATGACCAGCACGACAAGGCGTGATTTTGTAGGTCTTACAGGAATGGCAGCGACTACCCTGGCCGGTGCTGTTGCAACACGAGCTACCGCTGCGGAAAGCGACGTATCGCCATCGTTCGATGAGGTTCTTCAAGAGTACAATCAAAACAACACAGAAAGGACTAGATCAAAGCTGGCGATCTATGTGGTGCTTTCTCACCTGCACGCCAGTCTCGAGGAGGAATTTAGCGACCTTGGGCTAGAGCTGCCTTTAGGGAAAAAGGCCTTGCCATCGAACCTGCCGGCCAATTTCGCCGACGCGCAGGTTGCACCCCTTCCTTGGCTCTTCAAGCCCTCGGAAGTTACCGACCACGAACGAAACGGCTATGCGACGATTGCAATGCGAATGAACGCAGTGATGGCAAGACACACCGCCGACGTAAGTGTCGGGGTTTCGCATATCATGTCGCACAAGGGATAACCGCGACCTTGCCGGCGAGAACGGCACGTCAGGCGAGCACAACGCCGGCCGGCGATTTGTTGTTGCGGGCGAACCGATTACCTGTTTTGGCGAGGCGACTGCGCTGCGAGAGTCCTCACAATGGATAAATACTTCCGGGACGCGCCGCGCGAGATAGCAAAGCTCTCGGCACCCCGGCCAGTGGGAATTGTCAGCCGTCCGCGCGTAGTGGCGCTGCTTTCGCAGGCCCTCGACAGCGGTGCATGCTGGCTGGCGGCGCCTGGTGGATACGGCAAGACGACCGCGGTGATCGACTTTCTGGAACACGGCGGGCTGGAACAAGGCGGCCTGAAGCAAGGCGAATCGGCGTACAACTGGTATCGGGTCGACACCGAGGACCAGGACGTTGCGCGCCTTTTCCACTATCTGACGCTGTCGCTCGACGGCAGGCATGCCGGCATGCCGGTCTTTGGTCCGGAATATGCCGACAATTCCGACGATTTCGCGCGGCTGTTCTTCCGCACCTATTTCTCGCGGCTTGATCCGGGCACGATCCTGGTCCTCGACGATCTGCATCGTGCCGATGCGCCAGGCTTTCGCCGGACGCTGGCGATCCTGTTGCGCGAACGCCCCAACACTGTCCGCTGCATCTGCACATCGCGGATGCTGCCTGAGGGCGACGTCGCCGACCTCGTGCTGTCGGGACAGTTGCCGGTGCTCAACCAAACGCTGCTGGAGTTTTCGCCTGGGGAGGCTCGCAACCTCGTCACCGCCCGCTCGCAATCGCCGTCCGAGGTCGGCGACATTTCGGAGGCGCGCGGCTGGGCGGTGGGCCTTCTCCTGCTGGCCAACGCCGGAATGTACTACCCGCTTTCGCAGACCGGCCTTGCCGGGGGCGCCGGCCTTCGGGAGATTGTCGGACGTTATTTCCTGCGCGACATCGCGCCGGAGGACCAGGATCTGCTTATCAGGCTCAACGTTCTGCCGGAGATCAGCACGGAGCTTGCCGATGCGTTTCTGGGCTCGCCGCAGGCTGCTCGCCTGCTGGTGCGGCTGCAGCATCGCCAGCTGCTGATCACGCGCGACGGTCCGGGCGGCGCCGCCTTCCAGCTGCATGACTTGTTGCGCGAATACCTTGCCGGCCTACTGGACCGGCGCGTGACGGAAGCGGACCGTTCCAGGCTGCGCGAGCAGGCAGCAAAGGTCCTGCACGAGGCAGACAAAACCGACGCGGCAATCGTGCTGGCGTTGCAGGCGGGCGCCTGGCCGCTGGCACGCCAGCTCATTCTGGAGTGCGCTAACGGCGTTCTCACGCAAGGGCGCAGGGCCAGCTTCGTCGAATGGTGCAACAGGCTGCCCCCCGAGCAGATGGACGGGTGGGTCCATTATTGGCTGGGCGTCGCCTTCGCATCGGACGATGCGAAGGCCGAACCGCACTTCTCCAAGGCATGGCAAGCATTCGAGAACACCGACATGCGCGGCCAATGCCTGACGGTCGCGCGAGCGGTCGTAGTCAAGACCGCCAGTTGGCGTACGCATGAGGGGCTGGCGGATTGGACGCGCCGAGCCTCACAGCTTCTTGCCAGGGGATTGCCGGAGTTGGATCCGGAGGAACTCATGATGGTCAGGCTCGGCATCCTGCGGGCCGTCGATTTCGCCGAACCTGGCGAATTCGACGCCCATGACGCGAAGCGCCTCGTGAATGATATCCAGCAGCGCCTGACACATCTGCCGATCGAGGATTCGGTCGAGTTGCGCCTGCTGGCAAGCGAAGCGCTCATCGACTACGCGACCTCGTCGGGGCAGCGCGACATTTTTGCCAATGCCGTGGACAGCGTTGCCGCCGATCTCGAACATCCGGATATCCCGCCGCTGGTGCTCGGCATGTGGCTGGTGTCCTTTGGCTCGGCCAGCGGCCGTTACTTCCCCTATTCGCGGCGCGGTTTTGTCTATGCCTCGGCCGAGGATGCGTTGCGACGCGCAACGGCGATAGGCGAGCAGCACGCCTTACGGGGCGTCGAGTTCAGCGCGCTCTATCAGCTTCAATTGCTGATGAAGCTTCACAACAGGTTCTCGGAATTCAATGCGCTCGTCTCCCGGCTGGGCGAGATCGCGGACAGCAGGTTCACAACCCAGGTCGCTGTAGTCGCCGACTGCCACGCGGCGATGCACACGCGCAACGGCGACTTCGTCAAGGCTTATCTCGACTGCGATGCCTTCATGGATGCGATCGAGCGGGCGAATGAGCCGATGATCGAACGCTGGCCGCATTACGTCACCAAATACCAGGTCCTGCTGGCCGATCGGCGTCCAGCGGAGGCCATTGCGCTACTCCAGGAGATCGTCGAAAGGCTGAGCGGCGGCCCTCGCCAGCGGGTCGAACTCAACATTCTGGCCGCTCGGGCCCTGGAGCAGAAGTGGAAAGGCGGCGCGTCCTATGGCACTCGTCTGGCTGAATTCATGGAGGTGTTGCGCCAGGTCAACCCCTCCGCAATCCTGCTCAACCTGCCGGACCTATTGGCCGATCTGGTCGCCGATGCGCTGGAGCGAAAGATCGACGTCGATCTCTGCCGCCGCGTCGTTCGGGCGCGATATCTGGTCCCGCCCGCTGGCCGACCCGTCCAGTGGCCTTGGCCGCTCAGGATCCACTTGATGGGAGGCTTCCGCCTCGAGATCGATGGTGCCGAGGTCGCGCCCGGTGCCAAACCTACCCGCGCTCTCGACATATTGCGCATTATCTGCCTGTCGAGGGATCAGGTCTGTTCGGTGGAAACCCTGCAGGATTGGCTCTGGCCCGACCTCGACGGCGACCAGGCCAAAGCGGCCTTGGAGCAGGCGCTGCATCGTCTGCGCAAATTGCTCGGGCAAGGCGAGCTCGTAACGCTGAGAGAGGGCCGTTTGCGGCTCGCTGCCGACAAGGTCTGGATCGATCTGCAGGATTGGGAAGACCGGCTGAAACCCGTTCTGTCGGGCCAAAGAGACAGCGCAATCGAGGAGCAGGAGAGACTGCTGGAAGGCTTTGTCGGCCCGCTTTTCTCGAATGGCCCGACGCCCGCCTGGTCGAACGCCGCGGCCGACCGGGTGCGGGACGGGTTGGTCGAGCTTGCCGTGCGGGTCGCCAAACACTGGCAGAGCCAAGGCAACGCAGATCGGGCACGCCAGGCGTGCCGGCGTGCGCTCGATTTCTACCCGGAATCGGCCAAACTCCATGGCACGCTCATCCAGGAGAGCCTCTCCAGAAACGACCATGCCGGCGCCATCGAGGATTACCGGCGCTATGAACGCGCGCTCGCTTCGACCGGCGATGACGAGCCCTCGCCTTTGCTGCGTTCGCTCGTGCGCCCGTTTCTCTAGACCGGTCATCGTTTCACCGAAACGCCGAACCGCTCTATCTCTTTATTTTTATTTTTGCGCAATTCCGGACGGAAAACCGTTCCACACTTTTCCTGGAATTGCTCTGGCGCAGCTCGGAACTCTGTAAGCCGTCCGTAAGTCGCGGTCTGGGAACCTCGGCTCGTCGATCAAAACCGATCGCCGGAGGCCTGAAGCCCCCGATACCAACACTCACAGGAAGGAAAAGGTCATGCCGTATACTGCCAGAGCAACTTCGAGAGTGCGTGCCGGTACCATCCGGGCTGGAGCCACAAGACTTTCCGACCAGCTCAGGATCGGGCCTTGGTCGCTCCTCTCGCCCGAAGCTGTCATACAGCAAAAGTACAACTCCCTTGGAGGCGCCGGCTTCGCCGAGATCGACAGGAAGGACACTGGAAAAGCCTGGTATCTCAAGAACGGCTCATGCATTTGTTACAACGATGCCATGCACGACGCCTTTGAGATCCATGGCGAAATCTACAGGAAGTGGATTGCGCTTGGCGGTCTCGCGTGGGGCATTCCCTGCACCGACGAAACCGGAACTCCCGACGGCGTCGGCCGATACAATCACTTCAACAACAATACCGCTTCGATCTACTGGACACCGAATACCGGTGCTCAAGCGATTTGGGGGGCAATTCGCGGCAAATGGGCAGCAATGGGCTGGGAGCGCTCGGTTCTCGGCTATCCGGTCACCGACGAAACCGGAACTCCCGACGGCGTCGGGCGCTACAACCATTTTGCCAATGCCGGCTCGATCTACTGGACACCGAACACAGGAGCCAACGTGGTGTACGGTGACATCCGCAAGAAGTGGGAGAGCCTGGGCTGGGAACAGTCATATCTGGGATATCCCACGACCGACGAGACCGAATTTGCCGATGGTGGCCGTGCCAATCTGTTTGAAAACGGCGGCATATACTGGTGGCCCGACACCGGCGCGATCGACCTTCGAGATGTCGTCGTCCACTATACCGGCCTCCATTGCTTCGGCGAGACCGACTGGGATCAGGGATCGAGTGCGGACGAACCCTATGTCATCGTCAGCGTGACAACGCCGCAGATCGCCGACACCAAG
The DNA here is from genome assembly GCF_040318345.1 of Mesorhizobium sp. M1169. Lineage (NCBI taxonomy): Bacteria > Pseudomonadati > Pseudomonadota > Alphaproteobacteria > Hyphomicrobiales > Phyllobacteriaceae > Mesorhizobium > Mesorhizobium sp. M1169. The sequence goes on from NZ_JAMYME010000004.1 coordinate 61,399, forward strand.
CGCAGCCAGGTCTATGGCGACGTCGATGCCGGAGATACAAGACCCGACCTTATGGAAATCTATCGAGGCAAGCCTTACGGCATCAATATCGGCACGGTGCTGATGGAAAACGATTTTGGCGACCCCAACAAATACAAGGACGAGGTGCAGAAGATCGTCATGGGCGTCCATACGGCGGGCACGCTCGCTTTGGGCCTCATTCCGGTGGCAGGACCTATCATTGCCGCGATAGCCGGCCCGGCCCTGGGATCCTTGATGCCGTCGATCGGCGGCGCCATCAGCGATCTCTTCGATTGGGGCGATGACAGGATCGGGAGCGCGACAGTAACCATCTCCGCAAAACAGATGGTGTTGCTCGCGGCACGCACGAACAATACCACCTTCAGCGGGATTGGGTTCAAGGTGGAAACGCCCCTGATTTCCGGCGATGGGGCTTCCTACAAAGCCTATTTTGGCTTTGTGCCTGCCTAGGCCAATCGCCCTGGCAAAAAAGCTTGCCGGGACAATCAACTTACCAGCCCCGCCTTCCGTTGGCGGGGCTGCCAGTTCGCGACAGAGAGTTTCCGTAGCGGTCGTCGCAAGGTGCGGTCCGGATGCGGCAGCGGCCGATCAGCATAGCGGGCAAGCTGTCGTTGCCTAACCCCGCACAGCCCGTAGCGCCGCCATGAACGCGGCTCCTTCGGCCGGAACGATGGAGACCGCATTAAGTGCGGTCACCTCAACGACGCGGCCGCAGCCAACGAGGCCGAACGGGACCGGCGGAAACCGGATCAGGCGGTGCGCAACCCGCCGCCATGACAGCCGAGATCAATCAGGATGGAAAGAGAACGGTGACAAGAGCGGGCATGCATCACACCAGCCCGCGCTTGGCCATCATCGCTTCCGGGGAAGGCATCTTGCCGCGGAAGGCGGTGTAGAGTTCTTCCGGGTCCTTTGAACCGCCGGCGGCGTAGATGTTCTTGCGCAGCCGCTCGGCCAGCGCCGGATTGAAGGGATCGCCTGTTTCCTCGAAGGCGGCGAACGCGTCGGCGTCGAGCACTTCCGACCACATGTAGGAGTAATAGCCGGCAGAATAGCCATCGCCGGCGAAGATATGGCCGAAATGCGGGGTGCGGTGACGCATGGCAATGGTGTCAGGCATGTCGAGCTTTTCGAGCGTCTCGGCTTCGAAACGAAGCGCCTGTTCCGGTGCATCCGGCCGGGCGTGGTAGGCCATGTCGACCAACGCCGAGGCGGTGAACTCGACGGTGGCGAAGCCGGCGCCGAAGGTGCGTGCCGCCAGCATCTTGTCGACCAGCGCCTTTGGCATCGGCTTGCCGGTCTTAATATGCAGCGCATGCTTTTCCAGCACCGCCGGCACCGTCAGCCAGTGTTCATAGAGCTGCGACGGCAGCTCGACGAAATCGCGGCTGACCGAGGTGCCAGCGACCGATGGCCAGGTAACGTCGGTCAGCATGCCGTGCAGCGCGTGACCGAATTCGTGGAACAGGGTCTTGGCCTCGTCGACCGACAGCAAGGCTGCCTCGCCGGCCGGCGGCTTGGCGAAATTCATGATGTTGTAGATGACCGGCTTGGAGCCAGGACCAAGCTTGTAGCCGGATTTCAGCGCGCTCATCCATGCGCCGGAGCGCTTCGAGGGTCGCGCGAAATAATCGGCGAGGAACAGGCCGCGCTCGCTGCCGTCGGCATTCTTCACCACGAAAACACGGGCGTCCGGATGCCAGGTGGCAATGCCCTTCTTTTCTTCGAAAGAAATGCCGAACAATCGTGTTGCCACGTCGAAACAGGCGTCGATGATGCGGTCTAGCTGCAGATACGGCTTCAGCTCGGCCTCGTCGAAGGCGAATTTCTCTGCGCGCAGCTTCTCCTGATAGAAGCGCCAGTCCCAGGCAGCGAATTTCTCGTTGCTGCCGGCCTCGGCCGCCAGCCGCTGCAATTCGGCCTGGTCGCTTGCGGCCTTTTCCACCGCCTTTTCCCAGACCGGATCGAGCAGCGCGTGCACCGCCTCCGGCGTCTTGGCCATGGTATCGTCGAGCTTCAATGCGGCATAGGAAGGATAGCCGAGCAGCTTCGCCTTCTCGGCGCGCAGGCGCAGCATGTCGCGCACCACTTCCGTGTTGTCGGTAGCGCCGCCATTCTGGCCTCGCATGATGAAGGCGCGGAACGCTGTCTCGCGCAGGTCGCGGCGTTCTGAGAAGGTCGAGAACGGCTCGTAGATCGAACGCGACAAAGTGACGGCGTAGTGGCCCTTCTGGCCGCGCATCTCGGCGGCTTCCGCCATCGAGCTTTTCAGGAATTCCGGCAGGCCGGCAAGATCGGCCTCGTCGAGGAACAGCGCCCAGTCGCGCTCGTCGGCAAGCACGTTCTGGCCGAAATTGGTGCCGAGCGACGACAATTCCTCGTTGATCGAGGCGAGCCGCTTCTTGCCTTCGGCGTCGAGCCTGGCGCCGGAGCGGACGAAGTTTTTCCAGGTCTTTTCCAGTACGCGCAGCGTTTCGGCATCGAGCTTCAGAGTCTCGCGGCGTTGATAGAGATCGTCGATGCGGGCAAAGAGGCGCTCGTTCATCGAGATCGCCGAGAAATGCCGCGACATCTTCGGCGAAATGTCGCGCTCCAGCGCCTGGATTGCCTCGTTGGTGTGGGCGCCAGCGCGGCACCAGAAGATCGACGAGACATGGTCGAGAGCCTCGCCGGCGAGTTCGAGCGCGGCAAGTGTATTGTCGATGGTCGGCGTCCCGGTGTTGCCGGCAATCGCCTCGATCTCGGCCTCATGCGCCTTCAGGGCCGCGTCGAAGACCGGAGAAAAATCGCCGTCGCCGATGCGCGTGAAATCGGGCAGGCCGAGCGGCCCTTGCCATGCGGTCAGCGGATGGGCGGCGAGGTCGACGGTGGACGGCATGGGCAAACTTTCGCTGAGTGGCGGGAGAAGCGGATCGTCACCGATGTAAGGCGCCGGCCGGTTGCGCGCAACAGCGGGTCCCGTTCATGGTTCCGTCAGTAGCCGTCGCAGTTTTCGGCGATCGCGGCTTGCGAACTGGCGGTGATCTGGTCGTTGGCGACTGCAAAGGTCTCCTGCATCAGCATGTCGTTGCTGGGAAAATCATAGCAGGCGATCACAGTGGTGACGCCGCCCTCCGTCTTCTCGATCCGGTGGCGGATTTCGGCCCCGGCGACGGCGCCCTGCCACTCGGCGATCGAGGCGATGAATTCCTGCTTGCTTTGCACGACGCCGAGGTCGTCGAGCTTGATGCGGACGTTGTCGGCGAGCAGGTCCGACAATTCGGTGCGGTCGGCGATCAGTAGTGCCGAATACCAGCGGTCGATGATCGCGCTATCATCGGCGCGGGCGACAGTTATCGGGCACAGCAGTGCCGCCGCCGCGAACGCGATCCGAGCTCGCACCATGCCTCGTCTCCTACTCCGTCTCCGGCCGCTCGAAATCGCCGGTTTCCTTGTTCATCACCCAAAGCTCGCCGGTCGAAATATCGAACCAGGCACCGTGCAGCGACAGTCGCCCCTTGCCTTCGAGGATCGAAACACAAGGGAAGGTACGCAGATTGGCGATGGAATACCGGATCGAGATGCGCTCCAGCGCCGTCTGGCGCTCGGTCGCGGTCATGAAGGTGCTGGACGATACGGTCTCGGCCGCGGGCGCGATCAGGCTCATCCACTTGCCGATGAAATCGCCCGGCGACAAGGGTGCGGCCGTGGTGTCGAGTGCCGCGCGGATGCCGCCGCAGCGGCCGTGGCCCATCACCACGATGTTCTTGACCTTGAGGCTCTGCACGGCAAATTCGAGCGCCGCCGATGTCGAGTGGAACTGATCGTCTGGCGCATAGGGTGGCACCAGATTGCCGACATTGCGCAGCACGAACAGCTCGCCCGGCCCGGCATCGAAGATCGCTTCGGGCGCGGCCCGCGAATCGCAGCAGGCGACGATCATCGTTTCCGGTGCCTGGCCCTCTCGCGCCAGCGAGCGATAACGGCCGCTTTCGGTGAGATAGCGGCCGCTCATGAAACTGCGGTAGCCGGTGAGAAGATGCTCGGGAAGATGGGGCATGGGCAGCGGTGGGAGCCTTTCCGGGTTGAAGGCAGCTCGGTTCAATCCCGAAAGGCTCTAGCGCATCGGCCCGAAAATCGGAACCGATTTTCGGAAAGCGGGATGGCGTGGTTTCGACGTGCCAGCCCGTGTTTTGACACGGGTGAACGAACGCCGCCATTAATCGGCCTCAGAACCGCAGATTGGCGGTTCGACTATTCCGCGATGTCCAGCAGGGTCGATATCAGCAGCCGGCGCTCTTCGGCGGAGAGAATGTCCGAATCGAACAGGTTCATGCTGCGAAGCCCTTCGATGGCGAGATAGCAGACCAGTAGCGCTTTGAGGTTCGGCGTCTCCTGCTTCAGCCGCTCGAACAGCTGCCGCCTGAACGATTTTATCGGCGTCAGGAAATCGGGATCCTCGGCAATCGCCGAAAATATCCAGGATGCCGACGGTTTCGATTCCTCGGCATGCTCGGCCGACAGCTTGATGTAAGTTGCAAGCGGGCTTTCGCCGTTGACGCCGGCCGTGCGGGCGGACTCCAGGGCCTGCTCGAAGGCGCGCAGGTAATCCTCCACCAGCGCCTGCATCAATTTCGCCTTGGTCGGGAAATTGTAGAGAAGACCGCCCTTCGACACGCCGGCACGGCTGGCGACCGCATCCAGCGACAGGCTGCCAGGACCCGTCTCGCGCGCCACGGCGGCGGCGGCGGCGAGGATCTTCTCGCGCGAATTTGCTCTGCGGGCCTTCATCAAGCGTTCCCCATTCATTAGCTTAGGCGGAATTGACAAGACCGTCCAGACGGTACAGTAAGATCGCCGTCATTTGAAATTGGGACCAGGCACAGGTATGTGTTCCGGTCATCCGACCGTTATGCTGGGCCGTGGCCGAGGGACTGTTCGTGATCAAGCGCTTCATCATCGCCTTCATTCTGCTCGTGCTGGTGTGCGGCGGCATCGTCGGCTTCAACCTGTTTCGCGACAATGCGATCAAACAGTTCTTCGCCACCATGAAGCCGCCGGCCGCGACCGTGTCGACGGTCATCGTCAAACCGATGTCATGGACGCCCGGCATCGAGGCGATCGGCACTGTCAGTGCCGTACGCGGTGTCGACCTCACCGTCGAAACCGCGGGCATCGTCAAGGACATCCTGTTCCATGCCAATCAAAAGGTCGCCGCCAACGCCGTGCTGCTGCAGCTCGACGATGAAGTCGAGCGAGCCGACCTCGTGGCGTCGAAGGCGCAAGCCACATCCGACCAGACCACGCTGATGCGCGCTCTTGAGCTGCAGAAGCGCGGGGTCGGCACCGACGCTACGCTCGACACGGCGCAGGCAGCAGCATCGGTCTCCGCCGCGCAGGTAAACAAGCTACAAGCGGTGCTCGACCAAAAGCAGTTGACGGCCCCTTTCAAGGGTACCGTCGGCATTCCGAAAATCGACCTTGGCCAGTATCTCACACCCGGCACCGCCGTGGTGACCTTGCAGGACATGGACACGATGCGTGTCGATTTCACCGTGCCGGAGCAGCAGCTTCCGCAGCTGAAGATCGGACAGACGGTGCGGTTGGGCGTCGGCGGCGGCGACATGCCGTTCACCGGCAGCATCCGCGGCATCGATCCGAAGATCGACCCGACCAGCCGGCTGGTGACCGTGAGGGCGGAGGTCGGCAATCCCGAAGGCAAGCTGACGCCCGGCCAGTTCGTCCAGGTGCGCGTCGAACTGCCCGAGGAGAACGACGTGCTGGCGCTGCCGCAGACAGCGCTGACTTCCAGCCTGTACGGCGACTTCGTCTTCGTGGTGCGGCCGGCCAAATCCGCCGAAGCCAACGGCGCGGCGCCCGAGGCAAAGCCGGAAGAAAAGCCGGCTGCAGATGCTGCCAAGCCCGCAGCCGAAGCACCCGCGGCAAAACCCGACGAAAAGCCGGCTGCTACCCCAGCCAAACCGGCAGAGGAAGCCAAGCCGGCAGCGGAAAAACAGAAGCCGCAGCTCGTGCTAGCCCAGGTGTTCGTCAAGCCAGGCCGCCGCAACGCCGGCCTGGTCGAGATTCTGGAGGGCATCGCGCCCGGCGACGAAGTCGTTACCGCCGGCCAGAACCGGCTCTCCAACGGAATGTCCGTTGCCGTCGACAACACGATCGATCCGAGCAAGCCAGGGAACCAGCAGGCAGCCCAGCAATGAGCTTTTCCGACCTCTTCATCCGCCGCCCGGTCCTTTCGACCGTGCTTGCCTGCATGATCCTGCTTCTGGGTTTTCAGGGAATCTTCAACCTTTCGATCCGGCAGTATCCAGAGGTTGAAGAAACGGCCATCACCATCACCACGGCCTATCCCGGCGCCAGTGCCGACCTGATCCAGGGGTTCATTTCCGCGCCGATCGCGCGTGCCGTCGCTTCGACCGAAAACATCGATTATGTCACGTCGTCGAGCCGGCCGTCCTCCAGCACCGTGACAGTGCAGATGAAGCTCGGCTCCGACCCCGACGTCGCGCTGAACGAAGTCTTGTCGAAGGTTCAGAGCGTTCGCGGCGATCTACCGGACGAAACCAAAGACCCGGTGATCGTCAAGGGCACCGGCCAGCAGTTCGCGATGATGTACATCTCGATGCAGAACCCGAACATGACGCCGGAACAGCTCACCGAATATATCGAGCGCGTCGTGCGGCCGCGTATCTCGACGGTCGAAGGCGTCGCCGACGTGCAGATCTTCGGCGCAGCCGAATATTCGATGCGGGTCTGGATCGACCCGATCAAACTGGCGGCGCGCGGCGTGACCGCGGCGGAAGTGCTGGCCGCCATCAACGAATCGAATTTCCTTTCCGCGCCCGGCGACACCGAAAACGAATATGTGGTTTCTTCGATCACCGTTCGCTCTACGCTGCAGACCCCGGAGGCTTTCGCCGCCCTTCCACTCCGGTCGAAGGACGGCAATGTGGTGAGATTGCGCGACGTGGCCCGCGTCGAACTCGCCGCGGCGAACACCGACACCAGGGTCAGCTTCAACGGCAAGCCCGGCATCTTTCTCGCTATCTTTCCGACGCCGGCCGCCAATCCGCTGACCACCGCGGCGGCAATCCACAAGATTGTGCCGACCATCCAGGAGACGCTGCCGCTCGGCATGACGATGGAGATCGTCTACGATTCAACCGAGCAGATCAGTGCGTCGATCGAAGAGGTGTTCAAGACCATCGGCGAGGCGGTCGCCATCGTCATCGTTGTTATCCTGCTCTTCCTCGGCTCGTTCCGCTCGGTGCTGATGCCGATCGTGACCATTCCGCTGTCGCTGATCGGTGTCTGTTTCCTGCTGTTTTCGGTGGGCTATTCGATCAATCTTTTGTCGCTGCTGGCCATGGTGCTGGCGATCGGACTTGTCGTCGACGATGCCATCGTGGTGGTGGAAAACATCCACCGCCACATGGAGGAAGACGGCTTGTCACCGATGCAGGCGGCGTTCAACGGCATGCGCGAGATCTCGTCCGCCGTCGTCGCCATGACGATAACATTGGCCGCCGTGTTCGCGCCGCTGGCCTTCACCGGCGGCCTGACAGGCGCACTATTTCGCGAATTCGCGGTGACGCTTGCCGGCTCGGTGGTGCTTTCGGGTGTCGTCGCCCTCACCATCACACCGATGATGTCGGCACGTATCCTGAGGTCCGGCTCGCACAGCCGCTTCCAGCGCATTGTCGACAATACGTTCGGGCGCGTCGAACACATCTATGAGCGGCTCGTCACCGGTTCGTTGAACTATCGCCCGGTGACGCTGATGATCGTCCTCGCGCTGGTCGCCACGACCGGTTTCATGTTCACCAAGACCGCGAGCGAACTGGCGCCGGAAGAGGACCAGGGTTTCCTGCTTTCGCTGGTGACCGCGCCGCGGTACGCGACGTCGGACTATACCGAAACCTACGTCAATCAGATACTCGGCCTGGTCAAGGATCTGCCTGAGACGCGGGCACAGTTCTCGGCGGTCGCCTTCGGTGGTGGCCAGACGAACAGCGCTTTCGTCGGCTTTGCGTTCAAGGACTGGGCTGACCGCACGCGCAACTCGAAGGAAATCCAGCAAGACATTACGGGCCGCCTGAGCAAGGTGGCGGGCGTCGAAGCTTTCGTCTTCGCGCCGCCGACGCTGCCCGGCTCCGGCGGCGGCCTGCCGATAACGATGGTCGTGCGCTCGACCGGCGACGCCTCGCAGGTGTACGAGGCGGCCGAAGACATCAAGAACAAGGCGCAGGCCTCCGGCCGCTTCATCGTCGTGCAGAATTCGATGACCTTCGACGCGCCGCAAGTGACGGTGACGATCGACCGCGACCGCGCCGCCGCGCTCAACCTGCCGATAGCCGACATCGGCCGGACGCTGACGCTCCTGGTCGGTGGCGCCGAAGTGGCGCAATTCGACCGCGAATCCAACAGCTACGACATCATCCCGCAGGTGCCGCAGAGCTTTCGCGACAACCCTGAAAAACTGGGCGAGTATTTCGTGCGCAGCGTATCGGGCGAGATGGTGCCGCTCTCGGCGGTGGTGAAGATCTCGACCAACGCGTCGCCGGCCGCCATCGAGCAGTTCAACCAGCTCAACTCGGCGACGATCTCTGCCTTGCCGCGGCCCGGCATCACCACCGGGGATGGGCTACAGGCGATCGAGGACATTGCCAAGCAAAGCCTGCCCGACACCTTCTTCATCGACTATACCGGTCAATCGCGGCAGGAGAAGGAACAGGGCTACACGATCATCATCGCCTTCGCGGCGGCGGTGCTCGTCATCTATCTGGTGCTGGCGGCGCAATTCGAAAGTTTCCGCGATCCGCTGATCATCATGATGGCGGTGCCGCTGTCGATCTTCGGCGCGATCGTGCCGCTTAATGTCGGGCTCGGCACGCTCAACATCTACACCCAGGTCGGCTTGATCACGCTGATCGGCCTGATCACCAAGCACGGCATCCTTCTGGTCGAGTTCGCCAACCAGCAGCGTGAAATGCACGGCATGCGGCGGCGCGATGCGATCATCGCGTCGGCCAGGGTGCGGCTGCGGCCGATCCTGATGACGACGGCGGCGATGGCGCTCGGCGTGGTGCCGCTGATCATCTCCAGCGGCGCGGGTGCCGCGGCACGCTATTCGATGGGCCTGGTGATCTTCACCGGCATCCTGGTCGGAACCATGTTCACGCTGTTCGTGGTGCCGATGTTCTACACCTTCATCGCCAGCAAGGACCTGCCGCATCACGCCGAAAAGCCGGATCCGAAGCTGATGCCGGTAATGCCGGATTAGGCTGCGCTAATTTCCGGCCTTTTTTGAGAGCGACGAGAGCAGCATCGCTCATTTAACGATGACGATGCTGGAGTTGGCTGGGCCGAAGACCTCGACGAGCTGGTAGAAATCGGCGGCGTTGTCCGGATGCAGACGCACGCAGCCATGCGAGGCTGGCTGGCCGAGGCGCTTGATGGCGCTTGTCGCATGTACGGCGTAGCCGCCGCTGAAGAACACCGAATGCGGCATCGGGGCGTTGTCGTATTTCTTCGAATACCAAATTTCATGCATGCGGGTCGGCTTGAACGAACCGGTCGGCGTGACGTGCGTCCTGTCGCCGGTCGAGACCTTCCAGGCGAATGTCGGCCGGCCGTCGACCAGGATTTCCATGGTCTGCTGTGACAGTGATACACGCGCGACGATCTTGTTGGCGGCGGCGTGGGCTGCGCCGTTGCCGGCACTGACAAGCAAGGCAGTACCGGTGATGACGGCGGCGGCAATGTTGATGAGCTTGGCGGAAATGGCAGTGTACATGATGTCTCCCCTATTCTGCCGGTCGGGGCCGGCTCAATTCGATGACCGGCTTATCGGGGCGTCATGTTTCAAGCCGATTTCGCTAGATGCTCGTTTGTGTTTCGATTCTGTTTCCCCTGGTTAACAGAAAAGGTCCGTACAAAGCAGCTTGCAGTTGCACAACGTCGTCATGACGGTGGCGTGTTTGCCTAGGCGGATCGGCCAAACCGCGGCACGAATACGCGATTGCCTTTCGTTTGATAGGAATTCACCTGACTCCGAAACCGAGCTGCAACAAAGCGCAGCCTCGGCGGCATGATCCGGATACAGCGAACAGGCAAAGTTGACCTAACGAAAACAGCGGGCAACGAACGATCGGAAGCCGACACTGTTTTCGCTACGGTCTGGATTGGTCTGGACAGTTTCCAGCCTGCGCGTCGACCGGCTCAAGCCCCTCTGGCGGGGGCGGCTTAGGGCCGTTGAGGATGCGCGGCGCCTCCGGCAACTTGCAGCCGAGAGGACCGAAGGCCCGCGCCGCAACGGGGGGCTCCGCTGGCGGCGCGGGCGCTTCGGGGGGTTCCCCTGAAGTGCCCGAAAATTCCAATTTTGAGGAACGAACAGGATGAAAACGAAATTCGCCGCTTCCGTGCTTTCCGCCCTGCTCTACGTCCAGGGGCTGCTCGGCATTGCCGGCCTCGCCACCGTGCTGCTGAAGGAACGTGCCCATGCCGGCGAGGTCAGCACGAACAGTGACATGCCGTTCGGCCCGTCGCTTCTCGTGGTGCGCTGAAGAGCATCGGACTCCAAAGTGGAAACCGGTTTTGGGAAAATCCGATGCTCAAGACAAAAGGGTGGCCGTCCTGCCTTCAATCGGCGAATTGCGTCGGCGGATCGAACCGGTAGCCCGCACCCCGTATGGTGGTGATGGTTTCGGTATCGAGCTTGCGGCGCAGCCGCACGATGCGCGAATCGATCGACCGATCGAAGGCTTCGGCATTTTCGGCGGGCGCGGCGGCGATGATGTCGTCCCGCGTCAGCACCTTGCGCGGGCTGGCCAGGAACAGCCTGAGCAGCGCCACCTGCCCGGGGGACAGCTGTTCTTCCGTGCCCGAGCGGTGCATGACGATGGCCGATCGGAGATCGACGGTCGCGTTCTCCAGCACGATCAGTTCCCCGGCGCTCCTGCCGCGCCGAGCCAGAAGGCCGCCGACGCGAGCGGCAAGCTCCCTGACATTGAGCGGGCTTTCGACGACGTCGGCGGCGCCGAGTTCGAGCGCCAGAACCTTGTCGACCAGATCGGCCGGGCGGCAGATCAGGATGAAATCCGGTCCACCTTCGCCGCCATGTCGCCTGAGCAGGTCGCGCCCCTCCGCCTGGCTGACGCTGTCGCCGACAACCACGACATCGATACCCTTTTCCGAAAGCAGCGATTCGGCCTCCCACGGCTGTCGCGCCGCGCGGACGTCATGACCGCGCCGCTCGAGATGATCGGCGAGATCGGTCGCAATTACTTCAGCGACGGAAACAAGCGCGATAACGGATCGTGCAGCCATGTTTTTCTACCCCGCATACGACAACCCAAGAAGAGTGCTGGACATCATGTTTATACCCAATCTACTTTCCACTGAAAACGGGAGCGAAAGCATCGTGCGGGCACGAATTGTCATCGTCGAGGACGAGCCCGACCTGAGGGATGCGGTCGCCGAGTATCTCGGCGCCAGCGGCTATGATGTGGCCACGGCCGAAAGTGCGGCAGCGGCGCGCGACCTTCTGGAAACCCAGTCCTTCCATCTGGCCATTCTCGACATCGCCATGCCGGGCGAGGACGGCCTGTCGCTCGGCCGCTGGATGCGGTCGAAAATGCCGATCGGCATCATCTATGCGACGGCCGCCGGTACCGCGCTCGACCGCATCGTCGGACTGGAGCTCGGCGCTGACGACTACATCGTCAAGCCTTACGAATTGCGCGAAGTGCTGGCCAGGGTGCGCAGCGTGCTGCGTCGCGTTCCTGAGCCGACCGAGCCACAAAAGGCCAAGGCTGAGACATCCGGCGGCCGCCGGTCCGTGAGCTTCGGACCCTTTCACGCCGATCTCGACGGCAGGCTCGTCACCGGCGCCAACGGCGCGGTCATCGACATGGCCAAGAGCGAGTTCGACGTCCTGGAGGTGTTCCTGACGCGCGCCAACCGGCTGTTGACGCGGGCAGCGATCTCCGAGGCGATCGGTTTCGTCGAGGACCCGGAATCGTCCCGCGCGGTCGACATCCGCATCATGCGGCTGAGAAAGAAGATCGAAGCGGACCCGGCCAACCCGAAATTCCTGCGCACGGTGCGCGGCGAAGGCTATATCTTCTCGCTGCCGGCCGGTGAAAATAACTGAGGCCTGGCGGCTTGAGCAACCCAAGGCCAGGAAATGACCATGACGGCTGAAACAGCACGCGCGGACATGCAGGGCGCCAGGCAGGGCGCGGCGATGGTGGCCGTGCATGTGGTTCGCCGGCTGCGCGAAGCCGGCGATTGGCAGCGCGAGATGGAAGGTATCCTCCAGACGCTTTGCGAAGCCATGGATTGTCACCGCGGCATCCTGTTTCGCCTGCGCGAACTGCCCGGCCAGGGTTTCGCCCAGTCGGTCGCCGCTTATTGGATCGCCCCCCGGTTTGGCGGCGAGCTGGCGTCACCTACCGTCATCGTGCAGTCGGTCGTCGATTCGGACCCATTGCTGGAACGGCTGGCGGAGGACGAGCGCCAAGGCAAGATATTCGCCGGGCACACACGCGATCTCGAAGGCTTTCTGCGGACCGATTTCGAAAAGCAGAACATCAAGTCGTTCCTGTCGGTGTCGGTCTTTTCGCACGGCAATTTGTGGGGCACGCTGGCGGTCAACGACTGCGTCAACGAACGCGAATGGACCGACCAGGAAGAGGCGGCGCTGCACATGGTGGCACTCGCCATCGGCGATGCCATCGAACGATCGCCCTCCGACGCGCATGCCAGCGACGTCATTCGCCGCACCATGCTGCAGGCCTCGCTCGACGCCATCATCGTCATCGACGAGACCGGCTCGATCATCGAATTCAATCCGGCCGCCGAGAAGATGTTCGGCTATCGGCGCAGCGATATCCTCGGCAAGGACCTGCTCGACACTGTCGTGCCGGAATATTACCGCAAGGGCTATGCGTCCGGCGCCGAATATATGTCGGGCCGCGGCGCGCCGATGGTCGGCCAGCGGCTCGAAACGGTCACCCAGAACGCCGCCGGCGAGGTTTTTCCGATCGAGCTGACGGCAACCGAGATGCGGGTCGCCGATCGCCAGCTGATCTTCGGCTCTATCCGCGACCTGCGCGACAGATTGCGCGCCGAGGAGGAAATCAACCGCCAGCGCGAAAAACTGCACCAGAACGAGAAAATGGCGGCGATGGGCTCGCTGCTTGCCGGCGTTTCGCACGAGCTCAACAACCCGCTGGCCGTGGTCGTCGCCCAGTCGACGCTGCTGCATGAATTTGCCGCCGATCCGCAGACCAAGGTGCGCGCCGAAAAGGTGCGTGCCGCTGCCGAGCGCTGCGGCCGTATCGTCAAGAGCTTCCTGTCGATGGTCCGCCTGCACCCGGCCGCACAGGCCGAAACCGACCTCAACCAGGTGATCCGCGCCGCACTCGAGGTGACCGCCTATGGCGCACGGTCGAGCGGCATCATCATCGACACCGATTTCGCCAGCGGCCCGTTGCTGGCCATGGCCGATGCCGACCACGTGACGCAGGTGGCGGCCAACTTCCTCATCAACAGCCAGCACGCCTTGGCCGGCGTTGCCGGCGACCGCCGGATCAAGGTCCGGACGTTTCGCAGCGACCGCGGCAATCCCGGATTCTCGGTCGAGGACAACGGACCAGGCGTGCCGGAAGCGATACGTTCACGCATATTCGAATCCTATTTCACCACCAAGCCGGTCGGTGTCGGTACCGGCATCGGCCTGTCGATCTCGAAATCGATCATCGAGCGGCACAATGGCAATATCTGGTTCGAGGAGGTTTCGCCGAGAGGTGTGCGTTTTGTCGTGCAGCTGCCGGCGATCGCGGCCGGCGCGGCCGCCGCCGGCGAAGCTCCGTCGCGGTCGAGCGGCTTGCGTCACGCGCTGATCATAGACGATGAGCCGGATGTCGCCGCGTCGCTGTCCGACATTCTGGAGTTGATGGGCATCAAGTCGCGGATCGTGCCGGCCTGGGTCTCGGCCGGCGCGACGCTGAGCGGCCATGTGCCGCCGGACATCGTGTTTTCCGATTTGCGCATGCCCGGCACCAGCGGCATAGCCGCCTATCGCGAGCTACTCGCCGAATTGCCGGGTCTGGCGCAGCGCTTCGTGCTTGTCACCGGCGATCTGATCGGCGCGAAAGGCGAGATCGAGGCGCTGCCGGCGCCGCAGCGGCCGCCAATCCTCGAAAAGCCGTTCAGCACGCTGGATGTGCGCGGCGTGCTCTCGGCCATTGCCGAGCAGGCGGCTCTGGGCGGCTAGACTCCGAGATCTCTCCCGGAAGAAAAAGGCTCCCGGCCGACATTGCGGCGGGAGCCTGACTGGAGTGCTGGAGGGCGCTCGCAAAAAATCAAAAAACGTTCGGCGTATCGGCCAGTGGTGCGGCGTTGGCGATCATGCGGACCGGCCGTGCCTTGCCCGACTGGGCGGCGATGACGCGCAGGCAGTCCAGGCTCTCGGCGCCCCAGGCCTGCCCCTTGCAGGCAAAATCGATCTCCGGAATCGGCAGGCGCGCCGTCTTGGTGGTGGTCGTCGCGCCATCGATGAGGTTGGCCGGCGGGTTCAGTGAGGCGAAGGCCGGACCGACGGTCGGCGTCAACGCCATGCCGGCAAATGCGGCAGCCGCCAGCAGCATGAACATCGCCATTGGATGATCACTGGCGCGCTGGCGCAGCGCCAGCTTCGGGCGCCGGTGGTTACGCTGGGGACCCTGCTGGCGAAGGTCGGTATCGGTGATCTGGATTTTCGTACGCATCGTCGTTTCCTTCGGTCTTCTTCTTTTCTCTGTTGAAACGAACCTAATCGCACCTTGTAACCGGCCAACGATGATGAATTAACGATTGTGTAACCGGCATGAAACCAAGCCCGCGGCCATTCCTGGCAAACCGATCCGGCGTAGCTGGCAGCACCGGTGGCATTCTCTGCTCGTTTTCCGCTACCCACGGCACCAGATCCACGTCGCCTTTCCAGGCCCACGGAGCGTCGGGCGCTCAACAAGTGTAAGGGGATTAACGTCTGGAATTCCCGGGATTTTCCCGGCTTCGATCGTTCGGACTGGGCTCTCGAATCCCGTTCGATTTCCCGTCAAGACTTCGCCCCATTTTTCCAAGCCATTGCATTTCAATGGAAAATATGCTTTTATTGAACGACCATTCAATAAATAAAGAGCCTTTATGAACCCGCATCTGCGTGACGTGGCAATCCCCAACGATTGGGATCGGCGGGGGCTGCCGGGCTGGAGCTATCATTCCGACGCCTTGCTCGAACTCGAGAAAGCGCACGTCTTCCGCAACCATTGGCAGATCGCCGGCCATGTCTGCGACGTGCCGAACGCCGGCGACTATCTGACGATGGATGTGGTCGGCGAGCGGGCGCTGATCGTGCGCGGCAAGGATGGCGTTGTGCGCGCCTTCAACAATATGTGCCGCCACCGCGGCAGTCGCGTCGTTGCCGACAGCCAGGGCACTTGCAAGAATGCGCTGGTCTGCCCCTTTCATGGCTGGGTCTACAATCTCGACGGCACGCTGCGCGGTGCTGCCCGCCCCCGTTCATTCCCCGACCTCGACAAGACCGATTTCGGCCTGATGCCGCTCGAGCTCGAAATCTGGATGGGCTTCATCTTCATCCGTTTCCGCAAGGGTGGGCCGCAGCCATCGGTTGCCGAGCTGTTGAAGCCGATCGAAGCCGAGATTGCCCATTACGGCGTCGCCGAGATGGTGCCATCCTGGGGCATCTGGACCCAAAGGACGCCGGTCAACTGGAAGTCGGTGCGCGATGTCGACAATGAAGGCTACCACGTCGCCATGGCGCATCCGGCGCTGCAGGACCTTTACGGTGCGACATATTTCGACGAGCCGTTCGTCAACGGCGTGTCGCGCTCGTTCGCCACCTACAATCCGCATGCCGGACGGCGCTGGAGCGTCGCGCAGTACATCAAGCTCGCACCCGAGGCGAAGCACCTGCCGGAACACCTGCGCAAGGCCTGGATCTACTACGGCATCTTCCCGAACAACGTGCTGTCGATCATGCCGGAATCGGTGCAGTTCTATCAGGAATTTCCGCTGTCGACGGGTGAGACGCTGCTGCGCGGCGCCATCTACCGCTATCGCGACGAGACCAGGGAACAGGCGGCAGCCCGCTACCTATCCTACCGCATCGACCGCGACACGCTGGCCGAGGACGTGCAGCTTTCGATATGGTCCAACGAATCCATGCTGTCCGAAGCCTTCGGAGGTTTTTACCTCTCCGATCTCGAATATGGCGTGCGCACCCACCACGACCATTTGCGTAAGCAAGTTCCCGTGCTCGGATTGGAGACCGCGCCCGAGGAAAAGGATATGTGGGCACTCAACGAGGCGCTCAGATCACGCTCCTGACGCCCCGGTCCTCAGGCCCAAATGGCGACCGGAATGCCGAAACGATCGGCGAGCGGCGGATCCGGAAATGGCATTGCCTTGCCTCTGACGATGCGTCCGGCAACCACCATCATCGCCGCGGCGTCGAGGAAATCGTCGGCGGCCGCGCCGCGCGGCGGCGTCTGGTCGAGAAAATTTTGGCTATAACCATGCTGGGCAAGCAGCGCCTTGCGTTCGGCCATGCCGGCCGGATTGATGTTGCCCCTGATCTTCTTCGGCAGGCGCATAGCGCGGTCGCCGTTCAGTTTGCAGAAGGCAACTTCCGGATGCGATTCGAAGACGCGGCTGCGCAGTTCGGGCCGCGCGATCAGCAGCGAATCGATCTCGCGGATCTTGGCGAAGATGCCGAAGGCCTGGATCGAGACACCGCGCGGCGGATCTGAGGTTGTCCTGGCCACCTCGCTTGCCTTGCGATGTGCGGCGTACCAGGCATCGACCGTGGTGAAGGCTTCGATCTCCGCGTAGAGCGCGGCGCGGGAGGGGATGGCAAAGACACTGGACTGCCGCGCCCCGAGCAGCGGCCGCACCAGCGCCTCCGGGCCGCGACCGCCTCGTTGCGAGAAATCGGGCAGGCCGATTGGCATATCGACCGCTACCAACGAGTCGGCGGGCAGTCGGTCGAGCAACGCCGCGAAGCTCGGGAAAACGGCTGTCGACGGTGCCGCACCAGGATCGCGGCGGACGGCTATCCAGCCGGCCTTGCAACCGTCGACGCCGACAAGCACAACACCCCAGGGCATAACATCGTCGGGCGCAACATCCTCGGGCGCATCATCCTGGGGCACGGCGTCTTCGGCCTGCGTCACGCCCGGCGGTCCCGTTCCGGATGCAGCAGATGGCGAAGCTGCACCATCGCCATCGGGTGCGACAGGCTCTGGGCATCGGTCTCGAGCTGCAACTCGTCGCCGCCGCGCTTGGCGGTCCGCGCCAGGATCTCGTAGACCGCCGCCGTGGTCGATTGCAGCGCCTTGGCGGCCGGCTGGCCGGACAGGATCCGCGCCAGGTAGACGGCAGCCGTCAGGTCGCCGAGCCCATTCGGCGGCTTGTCGATGAGCCGGTGTTCGGCAAGCAGTGCCTCTCTGCCGGCGAGCAGCAAATTGCCGGTGCCGCCGGCCATCATCGCCGGCGCCGATGTGACCAGCATGGCCGGTGGGCCGGCCTGCAGGGCTGCAGCCATTGCCGATTTCAAGTCGGGCAGCGGCGCTCCGGCCATCCATTCCAGCTCGTAGCGGTTGGGCGTGGCGATATCGGCGATCGGCATCAGCCGGTCGCGCATGGCGATTGCGGTCGGCTCAGGTACGTAGAGCCCGCCCGAATCGCCCATCACCGGATCGCAGATATAGAGGGCGTCCGGCGTCTTCGCCTTGACCGCGCCGACCAGCGAAGCGACGGCTTCGGCCTGGCCAGCCTCGCCGAGATAGCCGGACAGCACGGCGCCGACCTCGCCCAGCCACGGCGCGCGCTCGAGGTCGGCCATCAGCGCCTTGAACTGGTCCAGCGGCGGCACAATGCGGGTGGCCCGGCCATGGCCCGGATGCCAGGGCAGGATGACGGTCGGCACCGCCCAAACCGGAAAGCCGAGCGTCTCCAGCGCAAAGACAGCGGCACGGTTGCCGACCGAGCCACGGGCGACATGGCTGGAGACGACGATGACCGCGCGCGGCGCGTCGGTTTTTTCGGCACTCATTGATTTTTCCTAACTGCCCCTGGTGACGAAAAGCACGAGCCAGATCAACAGGCCGATGGCAATAAGCAAGCCCGCTGCCCGACCGATGCGGGTGCCCCAATATTCGATCGGGTCCGACCGGTCGGCATCGGCCGCAGTGACGTGGTCGCGCGCGCCTTTAGTCGTTCGTGCAAGGAACGAGGTGCCCCCCGGCTCGGTCTCGCGCGCCACCCGTTCGATGATGCGGCGCGATTCCGCGTCGCTGTCGTGGCGTTTCGCCATGGTGATGTCCCGTTTTATGCCGAGCTTAACCCGTTCGCCTCGTCTGTCACAGGGCCCGACGGCGAATGGCAGAAACCAGTAACACTTCTCTGCCGAAGTCATTTTCTTACGCAAGGATTGTGCTAATGCTTCGCCTGCCAATGCTATCGAGGGGACTTATCATGCTTGCCCAGCGCCTTTCTTCGCCGCCAATCTTTCGTAATTTAGCTGCGTTCCTGGTCATGGCCGTCATGCTGCCGCTGCTTGCCGGCTGCGGCTACAACACCATTCCAACAGCTGAGGAAAACGCCAAGGCCGCATGGAGCGAGGTGTTGAATCAATACCAGCGCCGCGCCGATCTCATCCCCAATCTGGTCAACACGGTCAAGGGCTACGCCGCGCACGAGAAGGACACGCTCGATGCCGTGGTCGAAGCGCGGGCCAAGGCGACGCAGGTGACCGTGACGCCGGAAACGCTGAACAATCCGGAAGCCTTCAAGAAATTCCAGGACAGCCAGGCCGGCCTGACCAGCGCGCTGTCGCGCCTGCTGGCGGTGGTGGAGAACTATCCCGATCTCAAGGCCAACCAGAACTTTCTGGCGCTGCAAGCACAACTCGAAGGCACCGAGAACCGGATCACGGTCGCCCGCCGCGACTATATCCAGGCAGTGAGAGAGTACAATCTGACGCTGAGGACCTTCCCGTCGGTGATCTGGGCGACCTTGTGGTTCCGCGGCAACCAGCCGTTTGCGAATTTCACCATCGAGGAGGATAAGATGCAGCCGCCGAAGGTCGATTTCGGCACCAACACCACGCAAGGCGGGTGAAGAACAGCCGGTGAGCGTGGGCCCTATTGGCCTTGCACTCCGTAGCGCCCCCCTCTGCCCTACCGGGCATCTCCCCCTCCAGGGGGGAGATTGGCAGCTTTGGCTTCACCGCCCATCCTGCATCGTTGGAGATTGGCGAAAACAGCCCTGACAGCCGATCTCCCCCCTTGAGGGGGAGATGTCCGGCAGGACAGAGGGGGGCGCGACAGAACGCCAGCCTGGCCTTCCTGCTCGTCTTCCAAAGCCTTCTCCTCCTCCCTCTCATCGCCTTCGCCGCCGCACTGCCGGCGCTGACCGGACGGGTCGTCGACAATGCCGGCATCATCGATGCCGCGACCGAGGCGGCGCTGACGCAGAAGCTTGCCGAGTTCGAGACCAAAGGGTCCGACCAGATCGTCGTCGCGACCATTCCCAGCCTCGACGGCGAGGAGATCGAGCCTTACGCCAACCGGCTGTTCCGCGCCTGGAAACTGGGCCAGGCGAAGGAGAACAACGGCGTCCTGCTTCTGGTGGCGCCGAACGACCGCAAGATGCGCATCGAAGTCGGCTATGGGCTGGAAGGCACGCTGACCGACCTGCACACCAAGCTGATCATCGAAAACGACATGGTGCCGGCCTTCCGTGCCGGCGATTTCTCCGGCGGCATCAGCAAGGCCGTCGACGACATGATCATGGTGCTGGAGGGCAATCCCGAAGAACTGGAGGCGCGCGGCGAACGCAACCAGCAGCCGCCGTTCAACAGCGACGATCTGTTCTTCACGATCTTCATAGCCATCTGGGCAATCATCTTTTTCGGCGGCCTCGCAGCCTCCATCCTGCCGCCGATCTTCGGCCAGAAGATCGGTCCCGGCCGCTATCGCTGGCTGGGCATGACCTTCGAGCCAAACCGGCGGTCGTCCGGCGGCTGGTCGGGAGGTTCCGGCGGGGGATGGTCGTCGGGTTCAAGCGGTGGCGGGTTTTCCGGCGGCGGCGGTTCGTCCGGCGGCGGCGGCTCCTCGGGAAGTTGGTGACGAGATGACAAGACACGCCATCAGCCCGGTGGAATCCGGCCGTTTCACCAAAATGATCGGCACCGCGCTGTTGGCCATGGCGGTGCTGCTGGTCGGCTTCGCGGCCTTCGCCGCCGCACTGCCGGCGCTGACCGGACGGGTCGTCGACAATGCCGGCATCATCGATGCCGCGACCGAGGCGGCGCTGACGCAGAAGCTTGCCGAGTTCGAGACCAAAGGGTCCGACCAGATCGTCGTCGCGACCATCCCCAGCCTCGACGGCGAGGAGATCGAGCCTTACGCCAACCGGCTGTTCCGCGCCTGGAAACTGGGCCAGGCGAAGGAGAACAACGGCGTCCTGCTTCTGGTGGCGCCGAACGACCGCAAGATGCGCATCGAGGTCGGCTATGGGCTGGAAGGCACGCTGACCGACCTGCATACCAAGCTGATCATCGAAAACGACATGGTGCCGGCCTTCCGTGCCGGCGATTTCTCAGGCGGCATCAGCAAGGCCGTCGACGACATGATCATGGTGCTGGAAGGCAATCCCGAAGAGCTGGAGGCGCGCGGCAAGCGCAATCCGGCGAATGACAATCCTGTCGATCCCATCTTCATGCTGTTCATTGTCCTGTGGGCGACGATGTTCTTCGGCGGCTTGGCAATGGCGTTCCTGCCGCCGATCTTCGGCACGAAGCTGTCGCCGGGCGTGTACAAGTGGCTGGGCATGACGTTCCGCTACGGCCGTGGGCCAGCTTCGTCATCCTCCGGCGGCGGTGGCTGGACGTCCGGGACCTCGTCTGGCAGTGGCTGGTCGTCTGGAAGTTCCGGCAGCAGTTGGTCGTCCGGAAGTTCGGGCGGCGGGTTTTCAGGCGGCGGCGGCTCGTCCGGCGGCGGCGGTTCTTCAGGAAGCTGGTGAGACATCAATCATGGCAACACGACCGATCAGCCCCGAGGATCATGAGCGCATCGCCGGTGCGATCCGCGCTGCCGAATCAAAGACCGACGGCGAGATCTACTGCGTCGTGGCGCATGCCAGCGACGGCTATTTCTTCCCGGCCGCTTTCATGGCGATGCTCGGCATGCTCGTCGTCAGCCTCGCCGTCGGTTATGGGCTGGAAGCCTGGTGGCTGTCGATCCGCTTGCCGCATTTCGTCATCGCAGAGCTTCTGGCGCTTGCCAGTGTGCTCATCCTGTTGTGGGCTTTGCCGGCATTGCGCATCCATTTGGTGCCGAGGCGGCTGCGCTACCAGGCCGCCCACGCCAATGCGATGAAGCAGTTCCTCGCCCGCAACGTCCACCGCACCACGGCGCGCACCGGCGTGCTGGTGTTCGTCTCGATTGCCGAGCGCTATGCCGAGGTGGTCGCCGACAGCGGCATCGATTCTCGTGTCGGCCAGCATGTCTGGGACGGTGTCGTCCGCGACCTTACGGCGCATGCCGGCGACGATCGGCTTGCCGACGGGTTCGTCAAGGCGATCCAAGCAGTCGGTGCGGTACTGGCCGAGCATTTTCCGGTCTCGACCGGCGACAGCAACGAACTGGACGACCATCTGGTCGAGATTTGATCTCGCCAAAAGCGGTTTCGCAGCGTCTCAAGAACGCACCGTCCGGCTGTGTGAAAGCATCGCGGCGGTTGACCGGACTCTTGCAATCGGGCGCGGCGGGTTTATGGTTAACCAATCATGAATACGCTGAGCATCGACATCAGGAAAGCCGAACCGCGCGATGCAGCCGCCATCGCCGACGTGCATCTCGAGGCCTGGCGCGGCGCCTATTCGGGCATCATCCCGCACCGCACGCTGACATCGATGATCAACCGCCGCGGCGCCGACTGGTGGGCGAATGCCATTCGCCGCGCCGCCACCGTTTTGGTCGTCGAAATCGGCGGCAAAATTGCCGGCTATGCGACGATCGGCAAGAACCGCGCCCGCGAACTCAGGCAGCAGGGCGAGATCTACGAACTTTACCTGCGGCCGGAATATCAAGGCATCGGGCTCGGCAGCCGGCTGTTCTCGGCCGCGCGGGCACGGCTGGCCGACCATGGCCTGAAAGGCATGGTGGTCTGGGCGCTGGAAGACAATCAGAACGCACTTGCCTTCTATGCCGGCGCCGGTGGCCGCGATGTTGCCGAAGGCGTCGAGATCTTCGAGCAGAAGGCGCTGAAGAAGGTCGCTTTCGTCTGGGAATGACGGCCAGCGCATGATCCGGCCGGTTTTCGGTTAGGACGGTCTCCCCGTACCATTCGCCGCATTGCACCATTCGCCGTCGCCCGCTATCGATCTGCAATCGAGAGAGGGATAAAGCGATGCGTATCGAAGCGATTGCCAGCGGAAAGAACCCGCCCGAGGACGTCAACGTCATAATCGAGGTGCCGATCGGCGGCGAGCCGATCAAGTACGAGATGGACAAGGAGGCCGGCACGCTGTTCGTCGACCGCTTCCTGCACACTTCGATGCGCTATCCCGGCAATTACGGTTTCGTACCACACACGCTGTCGGGCGACGGTGACCCGATCGACGTATTGGTCTGCAACACGCGCGCGCTGGTGCCAGGCTGCGTCATCAATGTGCGGCCGATCGGCGTGCTGGTGATGGAGGACAATGCGGGCCAGGACGAGAAGGTCATCGCTGTGCCTTCGCCCAAGCTGACCTTGCGCTACGAGGACGTCCACGAATACACGCAATTGCCCGACATCACCCGCCAGCAAGTGCAGCACTTTTTCGAGCACTACAAGGATCTCGAACCCGGCAAATGGGTCAAGATCGAAGGCTGGTACGATGCGGCCTATGCCAAGAAGATGATCGTCGAGGCAATCGAGCGGGCCAGGCGCAAGTAATTATCGGGCGCAAATAATCAGTTGTCGACGCGGCCGAAAGCGGGCGCGTCGCCCAGCACCTCACGCTTGTCCTTGCCGCAGGCGAAGGTGCGTGCCTTCTCGTCGGCAAGCTTGCGCGCCTGATCGTTGGCGGCGGGATTGCCGGTGGCGAGCACAAGGCCGATCGTGCAGCCTTCGTGGGCGTCAGGCTGGGCAACCTTGGCCACAATCAGCACTTCCGTCGACTTGTTCTCGCCCTCGGTATCGCTGATCGAGCGACGATGAATGACGGCGAACGGAATGGCAGTTTTGCCGTTGGTTTCGATCCGCCACTCGACCTTGGGTCCAGCCGAATTGAGGCCGGAAAAGCTTTCCCAGACCGTGGTCATATCGCCAGGTGGAAAGCCGTAGAACAGCGATTCCCGCGCATCGTCGTAGGAAACCAGCACCGGGTAGCCGCGGTAGCCCGAACAGGCGAGATCGGCCCAGTCGCCGTTGCCTTCTTCCGCTTGGGCATAGGTGACGCAGTCCTTCTCCCAATCGAGATCGGTATAGACGCTGGATATGTCGCCGGCCCGGGCCGCCTGGCAGAAACCGGCGAGGGCAAGCGGGATCAAGAGAGCGCGCATGGCGGAACAACTCAGTTCGGGGGGCGCAGCGTACCGTCAAATTTAGCGGCAGCCTAGAGGAAGTCAGGCTGCGCACAGTGGTCTTGTAAAACGGACCACTATTTCTTCAAGCTTGCCTCTATCAGAAGATCGGCGTTGCGGGCCACCGACTTCGCCGGCCCGCCGGCACCGAACAGCTGGCCGCTGATATAGGCGCCCTCGATCAGGAGCAGCAGCCCGTCGCCCAGCGTGTTGGCGTCGCCGGCGCCCATCTCTGCCGCCATGGCACGCAGGCGGCGGCGCAGTTCCTGCTTGTTGGCCTCGCTCACGACGCGGGCCGGATGGCCATGTTCGGGATATTCGACCGCGGCATTGGTCATGCCGCAGCCGCGATAGTCGGGCCTTTGCGTACGCTTGCCGACACGCGTCAGGAAGGCGACGATCTGCGCGCGCGGATCGCCGGGATGGGCATTCACCGCCTCGTCGAAACGCTCCCAGAATTCGAGGTCATAGTGCCGGAGGTAGGATGCGGCCAGCTCATCCTTGGACGGAAAGCTGCGGTAGAGGCTGGGCTTGGTGACGCCGGCACGCCGCACGATCTCGTCGACGCCGATCGCCCTGATGCCTTGCCGGTAGAACAGGTCTCGCGCCACCTGGAGAATCCGTTCGGCGGCGCGAGGCGGCGGTGCGTCATTGGCCTTGATCGTTGGTTCAATGCTTTTCATGCCTGGCCTGCCGATTAGCTGGTTGACAATGTTACCGGTCGGTACGTATGTTTCGCGCTCCTGCAACGTACCGGTCAGTAACATGATAACTCAATCCCGCCCGTTTGGCCAGCGCTACGCTTTCGTCGTGGTCGCCGTCATCTTCCTTTGCCTGCTGATCGCAGCGGGCCTGCGTTCGGCGCCGGCAGTCATGATGCTGCCGCTGGAGAACAGTTTCGGCTGGCGGCGCGACGTGGTGTCGCTGGCGGCGGCCACCGGCATCTTCCTCTATGGCCTGACCGGGCCGTTTGCCGCGGCGCTGATGGAGCGGATCGGGCTGCGCCGCACCTTGCTTGCCGCGCTGCTCTTGATGTCGGGATCGACCGCGCTCAGCCTGTTGATGACCAAACCGTGGCATCTGCTCCTCACCTGGGGCGTGTTTTCCGGCGTCAGCTCGGGCGCCGTCGCCACCGTGCTCGGCGCGACCATCGTCAACCGCTGGTTCAAGACCAATCGCGGCTTGGTGATGGGACTGATGTCGGCGTCCAGTGCCACCGGGCTGCTGGTCTTCCTGCCGCTGCTCGCCTCGCTCGCCCAGTCGGGCGGCTGGAAGCCGGTCGCCATCGCCATTGCCGTGGCCACCGCCTGCCTGGTGCCGCTGGTCTATATGCTGGTGCCGGAGCGCCCGGCGTCGATCGGCATGGTCCGCTATGGCGCCGATGCCGACGACGTGCCGCCGGTGCCGCCAGCCTCGCAAGGCAATTTCCTTTCGCATACATTGAGCACGCTGCGCCGCGCCGCCGGCACGCGCGTGTTCTGGTATCTGTTCGCCACCTTCTTCGTTTGCGGCTTCACCACCAATGGGTTGGTCGGCACGCATCTGATCGCCTTTTGCGGCGATATGGGCATCGGCGAAGTGCAGGCCGCAGGCCTGCTGTCGATGATGGGCATCTTCGACCTGATCGGCACGACGCTGTCGGGCTGGCTCACCGACCGTTTCGACCCGCGCAAGCTGCTCGGCGTCTATTACGGCATTCGCGGCCTGTCGCTGATCTATCTGCCCTATTCCGGCTTCTCGGCGACCAGCCTGATCATCTTCGCGGTGTTTTACGGACTGGACTGGATCGCCACGGTGCCGCCGACGCTCAGGCTTTCCAACGAGGCGTTCGGCGACCGCAGCGGGCCGATCGTCTTCGGCTGGATCGTCGCCGGCCATCAGGTTGGCGCCGCGACAGCGGCCTTCTTCGGCGGCACCATGCGCGAGCTGCAAGGCAATTACGAGCTTGCCTTCCTGATCGCCGGTATGACGGCAATAGCCGCCGCCTGCATCTCGCTGTTGATCAACACCAGCCGCCCGGCGTTTGATCCGGAACCGCAGGCGGCGTAGGGCGCAATCGGCCGTGCTAATCTCCCCCCTTGAGGGGGAGATGGCCGCGAAGCGGCCAGAGGGGGTCGGTCCAACGGGGCTCGGCCCCTTATCGCAGGCGCAAGAGGTCGGTGCTCCATCCGAGACGACCCCCTCTGTCGCCTTCGGCGACATCTCCCCCTCGAGGGGGGAGATTCGCCAGCCTGTTCACTGTTATCAAACCTTCATCGTTTCGAAATGTGCCTGAAACATTGAAGCTGGAGCTTGGCGGCGACGTTCAATGCCATCCAGGAGACAGCCATGAACAAGATTTCGATGACGCGGCGCGCTTTCGTCACGTCGGCCAGCGCCGTTGGCCTGGTCGGCGCCTCGGGCCTCGCCCTTCCCTATTACTCGCGCGCCAATCAGCGCCCGGCGTTCACCCATGGCATCCAATCCGGCGACGTCGACGCCACCAGCGGCATGGTCTGGACACGCACCGACCGGCCGTCGCGCGTCATGTTCGAGGTGTCGTCGACCGAAAGCTTCACCAATGCCGTCCGCCTGGCGCCGCTCGATACCTCGCCGGCCAGCGACTATACGGTGAAGCGGCTGCTTACCGATCTCGCCTCCGACCAGGACATCTTCTACCGCATGGTCGCGGCCGATCTTGCCGACATCAACGCCGTTTCCGAGCCGGTCGTCGGCCGCTTCCGCACGGCACCTGCCTCGAAGCGCGACATTCGCTTTGCCTGGTCGGGCGACACCGCCGGCCAAGGTTGGGGCATCGACGAGACCGGCATGAAGACCTACGCCGCCATTGCCAAGCACACGCCCGACTTCTTCCTGCATTCGGGCGATACGATCTATGCCGATGGTGCGATGAAGGACGAGGTCGACCTGCCCAACGGCGGCAAGTGGAAAAACAAAGTGCTGATCGACGAGAAGCGCAAGGTTGCCGAGACGCTGGACGAATACCGGGCGCAGTGGAAATACAACATGATGGACAGGCATGTGCTGGCGCTCAGCGCCATCTGTCCGACCTTCTATCAGTGGGATGACCACGAGGTGCTGAACAACTGGTCGGACTCGAAGGACCTGAGCGCCGACGATCGCTACACTGAAAAATCCATCCATGTGCTGGCGGCACGTGCGGCGCGCGCCTTCCACGAAATGACGACGATCCGTTACGAGCCGTCGGAGCCCGGCCGCGTCTACCGCAAGATCGCCTATGGTCCGCTGCTCGACGTGTTCTTCCTCGACATGCGTTCCTACCGCGGCCCCAACGGTCCGGATATGCAGGAGACGATGACGCCGCAATCGCGCATCCTCGGTGAACAGCAGATCAAGTGGCTGAAGCGTGAACTGGCGAATTCCAACGCAACCTGGAAAATCATTGCCGCCGACATGCCGCTCGGCCTCGTCGTCTGGAACGACGGCACCAAGAAGGTAGGGGCCGAGGCGGTCAGCAATGGCGACAATGGCCCGGCCATGACATTCGGCCCGGAGCTGAAGTTCATAAAGGCACCAACTGCCGAACAGGGTCAAAACCTGGCGCCTTCGGCCGGCCTGCAGTTCTTCGGGCTCGTCGAGATCGATGGCGCCACCGAACAGTTGACGGTGCGGCTGATGGATCGCGACGACAGCGAACTCTACAAGGTCACGCTTGATCCGGTGCGGTCGGCGTGAGCGACGGCGCCACTACCCTCGGGCCAGCCCGAGGGTAGGAACGTATATCAATCGGGATAGCAGACGACGGGAATGTTGGGCCAGACGGCGCTGTCGCATCCGGCATTTTGCTGCCGCTGCTTGAAGGCGGCGCTGACCGGCCCGGTCACCACCGGATCGACGCCATCGGGAGCATCGGCAAAAAGCTGCTCCGCCGACGGCTTGTCGGACGGCAAAGCAGACCGCGTCTCCTTGAACGACGCCGCCGATTGCGCCGCGCCGGCCGCGAGGAGGACGGCGAGCGCGGTACATGCCAAAATCGGCCGGAGTTTGATGCCTATCTCGATCATGAAATTCGAACTGTCCGGACCATGAAAGGTTCCGCCTTGGTTAATAATTCCACTTCACACCAAGACATTTAAGATTTGGTGACTTTATTTGGTGGCTCGCCTCCTCTTTCGCAATTGCGAAAAACCCTGTATGAGCCGCCCAACCGAAAGAGGCAGCGCCTTTTGGCCTGCTGCCTGCAACGCTCCCGAGACCGAAACATGAAAATCCGCAATATCGCGATCATCGCGCACGTCGACCATGGAAAAACCACCCTCGTCGACCAGCTTCTGAAACAGTCCGGCTCGTTCCGCGACAACCAGCGCGTCGCCGAGCGCGCCATGGATTCGAACGACCTCGAAAAGGAACGCGGCATCACCATCCTGGCCAAGGCGACCTCGGTCGACTGGAAGGACACCCGCATCAACATCGTCGACACGCCCGGCCACGCCGACTTCGGCGGCGAGGTCGAGCGCATTCTGTCGATGGTGGATTCGGCCATCGTGCTGGTCGACGCCGCCGAGGGGCCGATGCCGCAGACCAAATTCGTGGTCGGCAAGGCACTCAAGGTTGGACTGAAGCCGATCGTCGTCATCAACAAGATCGACCGGCCAGATGCCCGCCACGTCGAAGTGGTGAACGAGGTGTTCGATCTTTTTGCAGCACTTGACGCTACCGACGAGCAGCTCGACTTCCCTATCCTTTACGGTTCAGGCCGCGACGGCTGGGTCTCGGAAAACCCCGAAGGTCCGAAGGACCAGGCTCTGGCGCCGCTGTTCGACCTCGTCATCAAGCACGTGCCGGCCCCGACCGTTCATCCCGGCCCATTCCGCATGATCGGCACCATCCTGGAAGCCAATCCTTTCCTCGGCCGCATCATCACCGGCCGTATCGAATCCGGCACGCTGAAATCCAACCAGGCGGTCAAGGTGCTGCACCATGACGGCACCCAGGTCGAAACCGGCCGAATCTCGAAAATCCTTGCTTTCCGCGGGCTCGAGCGCCAGCCCATTGACGAGGCGCAGGCGGGCGACATCGTCGCCATCGCCGGCCTGTCGAAAGGCACTGTCGCCGACACCTTCTGCGACCTGTCGGTGACCGAGCCGCTGCACGCGCAGCCGATCGATCCGCCGACTGTGACGATGTCTTTCCTCGTCAACGATTCGCCGCTGGCCGGTACCGAAGGCGACAAGGTGACCAGCCGCGTCATCCGCGACCGCCTGCTGCGCGAGGCCGAAGGCAATGTCGCGCTGAAGATCGAGGAATCACCTGACAAGGATTCGTTCTTCGTTTCCGGCCGCGGCGAATTGCAGCTGGCCGTGCTGATCGAGACGATGCGCCGCGAAGGTTTTGAGATCGCCGTGTCGCGGCCGCGCGTCGTCATGCAGAAGGGCGATAGCGGCGAATTGCTGGAGCCGGTCGAGGAAGTCGTCATCGACGTCGACGAGGAGCATGCCGGCGTCGTCGTGCAGAAGATGTCGGAGCGCAAGGCCGAGATGGTCGAGCTTCGCCCTTCGGGCGGCAATCGCCAGCGCATCGTCTTCCACGCACCGACGCGCGGGCTGATCGGCTACCAGTCGGAACTGTTGACCGACACGCGAGGCACCGCTGTGATGAACCGGCTGTTCCATGCCTATGAACCTTACAAGGGTGAGCTGCCAGGCCGTACCAACGGCGTGCTGATCTCCAACGAACAGGGTGAATCGGTGGCGTACGCCATGTGGAACCTGGAAGACCGTGGCCCGATGGTCATCGACCCGGGCGTCAAGGTCTATCAGGGCATGATCATCGGCATCCATTCCAGGGACAACGACCTCGAAGTCAACGTGCTCAAGGGCAAGAAGCTGACCAACATCCGCGCCGCCGGCAAGGACGAGGCGGTAAAGCTGACACCGCCGATCCGCATGACGCTGGAACGCGCGCTGGCCTGGATCCAGGACGACGAGTTGGTCGAAGTGACGCCGAAGACCATCCGCCTGCGCAAGCTCTATCTCGATCCGAATGAGCGCAAGCGTTTTGAGAAGTCGGCGAAAGTGGTCGGCGCGGCGTAAGAGCTTTTATTCTGGGCGGAATGGAGGGGCGAAACACGCGTTCCTTCCCGCTGAGCGGACACGGCTTGTCGCCAGAAGGAATGTGGCGCCGGCCGCTCAGTGTCTCTTCAGAGGCTACAGCGGAGTCGTCGCAATACCATGATATTTTCGCTCTCTCCTTCTTTGTCACGGTAGTTTAGCTGTGGGTAAAGGCGGGGAAACGGGTGTGGGAAATGCCGTTCAGGCTTTCGTCCGGAGCCTTATGCAAGATGACATGCGGCGAAGGCTCGTTGCTCACAAGAATCTTGTTGGATTTGGCAATGCAGTATTGCCAGCGATCGAGCACGAACTTGCAAGGATCGATCTAGGCAAGGTTTCCCATCACGAAATCGCAACGCTTGTGGCGGGCCTCGCTACTGCTCTGCACGATATCAACGAAGATGCATCCCGACGATATATGTCGGCTTCGCTCGCAAGACCGATAACTCCCCTCATGCGAGCTGCGCTCCGCAGCATCGTCCGCTTTACAATGGACGACTGGCGGCGGTCTTCGGTCGGCGGCATCATTGTTCTGGAGCATGGCAAGCTCGACAGTCGCTTTGAAGCCTCTCGGCACGTTGGCCGCTGGCTCGCAAATGTACCTGAAGCCGATCT
The DNA here is from genome assembly GCF_040318345.1 of Mesorhizobium sp. M1169. Classification (NCBI taxonomy): domain Bacteria; kingdom Pseudomonadati; phylum Pseudomonadota; class Alphaproteobacteria; order Hyphomicrobiales; family Phyllobacteriaceae; genus Mesorhizobium; species Mesorhizobium sp. M1169. The sequence continues at coordinate 91,745 of NZ_JAMYME010000004.1, forward strand.
GGTTGGCATTTCGCGAATCTACATAATCCCGGAACCTCCCGAGCCCGAATTCGCCGGTACCTACCTCCAGGCGGTATCGGTCATCGAGATTGTCTGGCGACGCCCATCCGAGCACAGGATTGGGAACGCAGTTCGGAGATTCATGATCGAGAAAACGCTCTATCATGAGGTAGGACACCACGCGCTGCAGCATGTCGAATCTGGACAGGATCCTGATCAGGAACGGCAGGCAGACCGTTACGCATGGAAAATGATGCGCAAGGCACATCCCAATCTATCGATGCTTACTCTTCCCTTGCGATTCCTTGGCGCGTTTCACCGAAGGAAAAATGCCAAGGATTTGGAAACAGCTTAGGATTGCGTTTCGGGAAATCGGCGAAAGTGGTCGGCGCGGCGCAAGTTTCTTTCTTGTAGTCTGCAACAACGAGGGAAGGGAGCACTCGTGTGCTCCCTTCCCTCGTTGTTTCATCCGCCGGCAGCCGAGATGATGGCTTCCCGGTCGGGCTCGCCGACGAGATAGACGCGGATCGCCGTTCCCGCCCGCGCTGGCCGGCGCAAGGCTTTGGCTCCGTCCGGACCAACCACCAGCAATCGTTTCTCTTCCCAAACCTGTAGCCGCGATCGCGAGACACCGAGTTCGTTGGCGAGCAACCGGTCGAGCCGCAGCGCTGTCGGCATTTCGAGCCAGAGCCGAAGTTCGAGCGCGTTGGTATTTTCCGGTCTATCCCCGAGCACCTGCTTATGAACGGCGGCTTCGGGAAACTCCTCGACGCGCCCGATACTGCTTCGCAATGCGGCAACATCGAAGGCATGGCGCCGCGCCAGGACCGGATTATTGCTTTCGAGCGCCTGCAATATTGCCGGTTCGATATCGCGGCGGCTGCAGCGCTCCAGAATGCCGAAATTCCAGGAATTGTCGCAGTCGATGCAGCGGTAGATCAACCAGGCGTCAATGCGCTTGCCGTTGGCATTGACCCGGAATTTGCCGCTGCAGCGATAGGCTTTCAGGCCGCCGCAGCGATTGCAGTTGAGGTGAGGTCGAGGTGCGGTCTTGGGTGTGATCGTCCAGCGGATACGCAGTATCGAAGGCATGCCGAAAAGCCCTTCCCGTCGGGAAGTTCGTCAGATCGGCGATATCGAGAACCCATGCGGGGACGGCGTGGCGAGAGACTGCGGCAGTTGGAAATCAGGTGTCGCGGGTGGTTATGCGCGACAGCGGTTCAGCAGTGCCAAACCGGTCTCGAACCGCCACCCGAGGAACACATGATGTGAAAACAGGCATCGCGACTGCGACGCCCTGCTCTGTGTTGGGGGAGTTGACGAGACCGGCGGTTACGAAGGCAAAGTGAAGCTCGAAATGATGTCGGGACGACATTTCTAACCGCGAGGTGTCTGGCCGACAAGCCTTCTTTCGGTGGACGCTACTGTCGTCGGACCAGTTGGGTTATCTTGAACGACCCAAACATTTCAAACGGGATCCGCGTCATGCATTTCACATCGCTTCTGATTTTTGCCGGCGCCCTGCTTGTTGCCGCCGGCTCGCCCGGCCCATCGATCGCCGCTCTTGTGGCACGGGTCATCGTAAAAGGGTTTCGCGACGTGTTCCCGTTCCTGCTTGCGATGTGGATCGGCGAAGCGATCTGGCTGTCGCTGGCGGTGTTTGGCCTCGCCGTGGTGGCGCAGACGTTCCACTTTGCCTTTGTCGTCGTGAAGTGGGTCGGCGTCGCCTATCTCGGCTGGCTTGCCTGGAAGATGTGGACGGCACCGGTCGAGGCCAAGGAAGGCGCGCTGCCGCGCGAAGATTCGCCCGTCAGACTGTTCTTTGCCGGCATGGCCGTGACGCTCGGCAACCCCAAGATCATGATGTTCTATCTGGCGCTGCTGCCGACCATCATCGACCTCGGTTCGGTCAGCATGGTCGGCTGGATCGAATTGACGGCGACCATGGCAGTGGTCCTGGTCGCCATCGATTTGACATGGGTGCTCGCCGCATCGCAGGCGCGCAAGCTCTTGAGGAGCAAGCGGGCGATGAAAATCGCCAACCGCATCAGCGCCGGTACCATGGCCGGCGCTGCGGCGGCGATCGCCGCGCGGTCTTGAGCCGGCGCGTCAACCCATTTCGATTATCGGCGCAATCTCGACGCTGAAACCCGGGTCCGTCAGGATAGGACAATCCTTGGCCTTGCCGACGGCATCGTCGATGTCTTTCGCTTCGATGATGGTGTAACCGGCGGTCGGATTGCTGCCGCCATTGTTCTCGACCTTGCCGCCAGGCAGCAGGGTCTTCGACATGCCGACTGGATTGCCGCCGTCGACCACCGCTGAGCCAAGCTTGCCGTACCAGCCGTTCCAGGCATCCATCGCTGCCTTCCGTTCGGCCTCCTCGGTCGGCATCTTGCCCGAGCCGTGATAGACGTAGAGAAATTTCGCCATGTTCTCCTCCTCTGATCGGCGGCATCGAACCGGCATGCGGCATGCCGCATGCCGATCATCGGACCAAACCGGCAAACAAGCAACGAGAATGCGAAGTAGCTAATATAATATGCCGTTGACTCGCAACGCCGGTGCCCTATCGCGCCATCGCATGGTATTCATCGTTCGGCCGCATATCGATTGCCGATGCCAGCCGGTTCGACATGTTGAAGAACGCCGCGGTCGAGGCGATGTCCCAGATGTCGCGGTCGGAAAAGCCGACTTGCCGCAACGCCGCCCGGTCCGCTTCGACGATCTTTGCCGGCTGCCCGGTCAGCTTCACCGCGAATTCGAGCATGGCGCGTTGCCTGTCCGACAGCTTGGCGGCGCGAAAATTCATCACCATCATCTCGCCGAAGGCTGGGTCGCCGGAAAGCTGGCGCACCGCCGCGCCATGCGCGGCCAGGCAATAGTAGCAATGGTTGACCGATGAGACGGCCACCGCGATCATCTCGCGCTCGAGTTTCGACAGGCCGGATTCACCCAGCATCAAATCATTGTACATGTCGGTGAAAGCGCGCAGCTTCTTCTCGTCGAAGGCATAGGCGAGCAGCACGTTGGGAACGAGGCCGAGCTTCTCCCGGCACTTGGTGAAATAGGCCTTGGTCGCGTCGCTCAGCTCCGCCGGTGCCAGGTCAAGCGCGGTGATTTTGTCCGTCATGGCGGATCTCTCCTCTTTTTCGCCAGGCTGCCGGTGAATTCCGACATTTCGTCGCAAGCCGTCAAACCTTTGTCGCCAAATACCCGTCATCTGTTAGCATAGCCGCAAAAACATGTGACGGGAGGGACTCATGGCCAGCGTAAAGTCAGCGAGCCGGTTGAAAAAAGCCGGCCTGACGAGGGGTGAAGCCGCGGGTGGTGAAAAGCCCGGCAGGCTTGCCGACTACCTGCTGGCCCGAGCTCCGGCCGAAGATGTCGCCGCCTACGACGTCATCGATCTCGAACGCGCTGCCGAACTCGCCGGCCGCGCAGTGGCCAGGCACAAGAAGGACGACTGCGTCGTTGCCATAGACGTCGATTCCGGTGTCGTCCGCCAGGGCCGGCCGATGACGGTGATCACTGTCGTCAACGACAACATGCCGTTCCTGTTCGATTCCGTCCTCGGCGAGATTACAGAAAGCGCCGGCGAGCCGCTGCTGGTTACCCATCCAGTCATAGTCGTCAGGCACGGCAAGAACGGCGTCGAGGAAATCCTCGGCGATGGCGGTTATGCCAAGGGCGACCACAGCCATGACCGACTGAGCGTCATCCATGTCCATATCGGCCGCCTTTCGGCCGAGCAGGCCGAAGGCCTGGCCGCACGCCTGACGAAGCTGCTCGGCCAGGTGCGAGCCGCCGTCACCGACTGGAAGCCGATGCTTGCCCGCCTCGACCAGGCGATCTCGGAATTCCGCTACTCCCCAGTGCCGCTCGACAAGGCCCATGTCACCGAGGCGATCGCCTTCCTCGAATGGCTGCGCGACGACAATTTCACCTTTCTCGGCATGCGCGAATTCAACTACACCGGCGGCGAGACGAGCGGCATGCTAGAGCGCGCCGAAAAGCCCGGCCTCGGCATCCTTTCCGATCCCGACGTGCTGGTGCTCAGGCGCGGCACCGAAGCGGTAAGCACGACGCCGGAAATCCGTGCCTTCCTGCATGGGCCGGAACCGCTGATCGTCACCAAGGCCAACGCCAAGTCGTCGGTGCACCGCCGTATCTACCTCGACTACATCGGCGTCAAGACCTACACCGGCAAAGGCGTGCTTTCGGGCGAGCTCCGTATCGTCGGCCTGTTCACCTCGACTGCCTATACGCGCTCGGTGATGAAAATCCCCTATCTGCGCTCGAAGGCGGAAACCGTCATCGCCAAATCCGGCTTCAATCCAAGCGACCATTCCGGCAAGGCATTGATCAACGTGCTGGAGAGCTATCCGCGCGACGAGCTGTTCCAGGTTCCGGTGCCGATCCTGCGCAAGCATGCCGAAGCCATACTGGGCTTGATCGAGCGGCCGCGCGTCAGGGCATTGGTGCGTGTCGACCAGTTCGACCGCTTCGTCTCCGTGCTCGTCTTCGTGCCGCGCGACCGCTACGACAGCGTCGTGCGCGAGAAGATCGGCACCTATCTGAAGACCGTCTTCGAAGGCCGGCTGTCCGCCTATTACCCGGCCTTCCCGGAAGGCGGGCTGGCGCGCGTCCATTTCATCATCGGCCGCTCCGGCGGCAAGACGCCGAAGGTCGAGCAGGCAACGATCGAGGCGGCGATCCGCGACATCGTACGGACCTGGGACGATGCCCTGCGCGAGACCGCGACCGAGACCGGCGCCGATGCGAGACTCACGGCCATCGCCTCGCGTTTTTCGGAAAGCTATCGCGACAGTTTTCGGCCGGGCGTGGCGCTGGCCGATGCCGGGCGCATCGCCAAGCTCGATGCGTCAAATCCGATCGCCATCGACTATTACCGTCACGCCGACCAGAAGCCGCATCAGGCGGCGCTGAAGATCTATCACCATGGCAGCCCGGTGGCGCTGTCGCGGCGCGTTCCCGTGCTGGAAAACATCGGTTTCCGCGTCATCAGCGAGCGCACTTTCGAGGTCGGCGACAATCAATCCGGCATGATCAATAGTGATCAGCCCGGCATGGTCTTCATCCACGACATGGAACTCGAGAACAGCTACGGCAGGCCGATCGACCTCGGCAATGGCGGCGCGCTGTTCGAGGATGCGTTCCTTTCCGTCTGGCGCGGTGATGTCGACAATGACGGCTATAACGGCCTTGCCCAGACCGCCGGCCTGTGGTCGGGCGAGATCACCGTCCTGCGCGCCTATGGCCGCTATCTGCAGCAGGCCGGCATCCCGCAGAGCCAGGATTTCATCGCCGCCGCGCTCAACCGTTATCCCGAGATCGCCCGCGACCTGCATGCGCTGTTTGTCGCCCGCCTCGGCGCGACGGCCGAGACGGAAGGCGTCGTTCAGGCCAAACATCTGAAAGCCAAGATCACGGATGCGCTGGAAGACGTTCCCAACATTGACGACGACACCATCATCCGCCGTTATCTGAACCTGATCGAAGCCTCGCTGCGCACCAATCATTTCGTTGCCGATACGAAACAGAAAGGCCAATCGCTGGCGATCAAGCTCGATTCGCAATCGGTCGACGGGCTGCCGGCGCCGCGGCCATGGCGGGAGATCTTCGTCTACGGCTCCGAGGTCGAGGGTGTGCATCTGCGCTTCGGCCCGGTCGCGCGCGGCGGCCTGCGCTGGTCGGACCGTGCGCAGGACTATCGCACCGAGGTGCTCGGCCTGGTCAAGGCACAGCAGGTCAAGAATGCGGTGATCGTGCCGGTTGGCGCCAAGGGCGGCTTCTACCCGAAAAAGCTGCCGATGAGCGCCGGGCGCGACGCAATTTTCGAGGCCGGCACGGCCGCCTACAAGAATTACGTTTCCAGCCTGTTGTCGATCACCGACAATATCGGGCTGGATGGCGTCATCCCGCCAGCCGGCGTCGTGCGGCGCGATCAGGATGATCCGTATTTCGTCGTCGCCGCGGACAAGGGCACGGCGACCTTCTCGGACATCGCCAACGCCATCAGCGAAAGGCACGGCTTCTGGCTCGACGACGCTTTCGCCAGCGGCGGTTCGGCCGGCTACGACCACAAGAAGATGGGCATCACCGCCAAGGGCGCCTGGGAAGCGGTCAAGCGGCATTTCCGCGAGATGAACCGCGACATCCAAACCACGCCGTTCACCGTCGTCGGCGTTGGCGACATGTCGGGCGACGTGTTCGGCAACGGCATGCTGCTGTCGGAGCAGACCCGGCTGATCGCCGCCTTCGATCATCGCGACATCTTCATCGATCCCGATCCCGACATGGCCGCTTCGATGGCCGAGCGCCGGCGTATGTTCGCTCTCGCTCGCTCAAGCTGGCAGGATTACGACAAGACGAAGCTGTCCGAAGGCGGCATCATCGTCTCGCGCAGCCAGAAGTCGATCACCTTGCCGGCCGCCGCGGCTGCAGCTATCGGCCTCGGCAAGACAACGGCCACGCCGGTCGAGATCATGAGTGCCATCCTCAAGGCGCCGGCAGATCTTTTGTGGTTCGGCGGCATCGGCACCTATGTCAGGGCATCGGGCGAGACCAACCAGGACGTCGGCGACCGTGCCAATGACGCGATCCGCATCGCCGCGCTCGACCTGCGTGCCAAGGTCATCGGTGAAGGCGCCAATCTCGGCGTCACACAGCGGGCGCGCATCGAATTCGGATTGAATGGCGGCCGCTGCAACTCAGATGCGATCGACAATTCGGGCGGCGTGAACTGCTCAGACGTCGAGGTCAACATCAAGATCGCGCTGGCTTCCGCCATGCGGAAGGGTTCGCTGACGCGGCCGTCGCGCAACAAATTGCTGGCCGAGATGACCGACGAGGTCAGCGCCCTGGTGCTGTCCAACAATTACCAGCAGACGCTGGCGCTGTCCCTTGCTCGCAAGCGCGGCCTTCCGTACTTTGCCCTCCAGAGCGGCTGCTGGGTGGCGCTCGTGGCGCGCGGGCTGCGGGACCGGGCCGGGGATAGGCTGCGGGCGCGGGGGGCTGTTGCCTTGCGCTATGGGCGCGGCGAGCCGCTCACCCGGGCCGAGCTCGGCGTGCTGCTTGCCTATGCCAAGATCGTGCTGTTTTCCGATATCGTCGCCAGCGACGTGCCGGACGATCCGCATTTCGACCGCGACCTGATGGGTTACTTTCCCGACCGCATGGCAAAGAAATATGCGGCGGAAATCCACGGCCATCGCCTGCGCCGCGAGATCATCGCCCGTGCCGTCGCCAATGACCTGGTCAATCGCGGCGGCCCGTCCTTCGTCAACAGGCTGCAGGAAGCGACCGGGCGCAGTGCCGCCGATGTCGTGCGCACCTTCGCCGTGGTGCGGGATGGCTTTGCGCTGCCGGCGCTCTATCGCCAGATCGACGCGCTCGACAACCGGATCGACGGACAGATCCAGCTCGACCTCTATCAGGCGGTCAGCCGGCTGATCTATGTGACCAGCGGCTGGTACCTGAAGAACGATGCCGGCACCGCACCGCTCGGGCAGCGGATCACCGAGTTGCAGGATGCGCGCAAGGCGCTGGAGCCGAAGCTCGTTGCGCTGTTGCCGGCCTTCTCGCGCGAGCGGATCGAGGAGCGGCAGCACAGCCTGTCGAAGGGCGGCGCGCCCGAGAGCCTGGCCCAGCAACTGGCGTTGACCGATGTGGCGGAACTCATCCCCGACATTGCGCTGACGGCGCGGACGGCAAATGCCGGCATCGTCGCTGCCGCCAAGGCGTTTTTTGCAGTCAGCGATGTCTTCCGCATACCGCGCGTCGAAGATGCGGCGCGCTCGATCACGCCCTCGGATTATTACGATCAACTGGCGCTTTCGCGCGCCACCGACACGATCGGCGCCGCCAGGCGCGGCATCGCGGTGGCGGCACTCACCAGTCATGCCGAGGCGGCGGATCCGGTGACAGCATGGTTGGAGGCGGGCGGCGAACGGGTCGGACGCATCCGCGAGCGGCTGCAGGCTCTGACCGAGGGCGGCGACATCACCGTGTCGCGGCTGTCGGTGGCGTCCGGCCTGATGAGTGATCTGACGCAGCTGTGAGACGTCGTCCACATCGCGCGGGATTGCCGGGAAGAACTGCGCTATTGAGCGAACGGCGCCCTGCGTTGGGGGGCGCCGGAGCATGATCCCAAAAAGTGACGATCGGCTTTTGGACAAGATCGTGCTCAACAACAAGACGGAGCATCATTCCGATTCGATCGGCATGGAGCAAGCTCCAGCGGAGGGGACATGGCTGAGATGGCAGTGCAGCGGGCATCGGGACGCGGCATCTGGGGATGGATGCTGTTCGACTGGGCGGCACAGCCGTTTTTCACGGTCGTTACCACCTTCATCTTCGGTCCTTATTTCGTCTCGCGCATGGCCAGCAATCCAGAGACCGGGCAAGCAGCCTGGGGCTACGGCATTGCCGCCGCCGGCGTCGTCATTGCCGTTTTGTCGCCGGTCCTCGGCTCGATCGCCGATCAGACTGGACCACGCAAACCGTGGATAGCCTTCTTCGCCGCGGTTAAAATCACCTGCCTCACCCTGCTGTGGTTCGCCGCGCCCGGCTCTAATCTTTTTCTGGTCGTGGCGTTGTTCTCGCTGGCGTCGGTCGCGGCGGAATTCTCGACTGTGTTCAACGATTCGATGATGCCCCGCCTGGTGCCGAAGAGCGACATCGGCAGGATCTCGAACATGGCCTGGGGACTCGGCTATCTCGGCGGCATGATCGCACTGATCTTCGTCGTTACCGTCATGGCCGGCTCGCCTGAAACCGGCAAGACCGTCGTTGGGCTCGACCCGATCTTCGGCCTCGACCCCAGGCTCGGCGAGGACGCGCGCGCCACCGGACCGTTGTCGGCGGCCTGGTATTTCCTGTTCATCCTGCCGATGTTCTTCTTCACGCCTGATGCGATCAAAGGCATTCCAATCGGGCCGGCGGTGCGCGAAGGCCTGTCGGAACTGAAGTCGACGCTGGCCGAAGTGCGCAAGCGCAGCGGCATTTTTCGCTTTCTCGTCGCCCGCATGATCTATCAGGACGGCGTCAATGCACTGCTGGCGCTGGGCGGAACGTTTGCGGCGGCAATGTTCCATTGGTCGATTACCGAGATCGGCCTGTTCGGCATCATCCTCAACGTCGTTGCCATCGTCGGCTGCCTGGTTGCCGCACGCCTCGACACAGCACTGGGTTCCAAGACCATAGTGATGATTTCGCTGGTCATGCTAAGCATCGCTACGCTCGGCATCGTCTCGACCGGCCCGGGCTATACGCTGTTCGGCGCCTGGGTGATGCCCGGACTGGACGGCGGCGGATTGTTCGGCACGGCGGCGGAAAAAGCCTACATTTTCTACGGCCTGCTGATCGGGCTTGCTTTCGGGCCGGTGCAGGCATCGTCGCGCTCCTATATGGCGCGCAGCGTCTCCGCTGCCGAATCGGGCCGCTATTTCGGCATCTATGCGCTGGCCGGCCGGGCAACCAGTTTTGCCGCACCCTTCATTGTGGCCACGATCACCCTGGCCAGCGGCTCGGCGCGACTCGGCATGGCGGCGATCGTGCTGTTCCTTGGCGCCGGCATGGCGATCCTGATCGGCACGCCCTATCCGGCGGATCGGCCGGCGGAGTGAGCTGCTCTTGCCTTCTCCCGCAGCGGGGGTAACGCGTTCAATGCCGGAAATGCCTCACTCCGGTGAAGACCATGGCAATGCCGTGAGCGTCGGCGGCGGCGATGACATCGTCGTCGCGCATCGAGCCGCCGGGCTGGATGACGGCTGTGGCGCCGGCTTCGATTGCCGACAAAAGCCCATCCGCGAACGGGAAAAAGGCATCCGAGGCGACGACCGAGCCCCCGGTCAAGGGCTCCGTCAGGCCGGCAGCTTCGGCCGCGTCGAGCGCCTTGCGCGCCGCGATGCGCGAGGAATCGACCCGGCTCATCTGGCCGGCGCCGATGCCGACTGTAGCGCCATCCCTGGCATAGACGATGGCGTTCGACTTGACGTGCTTTGCCACGCGAAAAGCGAATTTCAGATCGGCCAATTCGGCCGGAGTCGGAGCGCGCCTGGTCACCACTTTCAGCTCGAGGTCATCCACCACCGCGTTGTCGCGGCCCTGAACCAGCAAACCGCCAGCAACCGATTTCAAGCCAAGGCCCGCTGCGCGCGGGTCGGGCAGGCCGCCGGTGACCAGCAGGCGTAGGTTCTTCTTGGCGGCAATGATGCGCACTGCTTCTTCGGACGCCTCCGGTGCGATGATCACTTCGGTAAAGGTCTTGACGATCTCTTCGGCGGTTCCGGCATCGAGGATGCGGTTCATGGCGACGATGCCGCCGAAGGCCGAGACCGGATCGCAGGCCAGCGCCTTGGCATAGGCCGCCTGCAGCGAAGCGTCCTCAGCGACGCCGCACGGGTTGGCGTGCTTGATGATGGCAATTGCTGCGGAGCGCGACGGGTCGAACTCGCCGACCAGCTCGAAGGCAGCGTCGGTGTCGTTGATGTTGTTGTAGGAAAGCTGCTTGCCCTGAAGCTGGCGCGCCGTGGCGACGCCCGGCCGCCTGTCGCCGTTGACATAGAAGCCGGCGCCCTGATGCGGGTTTTCGCCATAGCGCATCACCGACTGCAGCTTGCCGCCGAAGGCGCGCCATGTCGGATGCTCGATCTCAAGCGCCTCGGCGAACCATCCCGAGATCGCCGCATCGTAGGTGGCGGTGCGGGCAAAGGCCTTGGCTGCCAGCTTCTTGCGGAAATCCAGCGACAACGAGCCGAAATTCATCTCCAGCGCGTTGAGCACCGAGGCATAGTCATCGGGATCGGTGACGATGCCGACATAGGCGTGGTTCTTGGCCGAGGCACGGATCATCGCCGGGCCGCCGATGTCGATGTTCTCGACGATCGCCGCGTAGTCGGCGCCGGAGCGACGCACCTCTTCGAACGGATAGAGATTGGAGACGACGAGATCGATCGGCTCGATGCCGTGGTCGCGCATCGCTGCGGCGTGCTCGGGATCGTCGCGCACGCCAAGCAGTGCGCCATGCACCGACGGGTGCAGCGTCTTGACGCGGCCGTCCATGATCTCGGGAAAGCCGGTGAGTTCGGACACGTCGCGCACCGCCATGCCTGCCTCGGCAAGCGCCCTTGCGGTGCCGCCGGTCGAGACTAGCTCGACGCCGGCCGAAGCCAGCGCCCTGGCGAAATCGATCAGGCCGGTCTTATCAAAGACGGAAAGGAGCGCGCGACGGATGGGTACAAGGTCGGGCGCGGGAATGTTCTTGGCGGCGACGGCCATGGGCTGGCGGCCTTTCCAGTTCTGGTTGGAGAGCGTCCGCGGGCCGTAGCATATGAGGCCCGGAAATCAAGCCGCAAGACTTGATCAGTGTCTGCCGTTGCCACCGGCTTCAGCTTTTTCCGGACGGCCGGCGATGATGGTGCGCGTCAATTGCCAGTGGACCTCGGCAATTTCCGAGGCCTTGAACGCAAGCACGATCTGGCGGCTGCGGCGCGGGCCGCCAAGCCCTGCGAAATAGATCGATTCCTCGACCTCGGGCACCACTTCGGTAGAGGTAAACACCCAGGTGTCGGCATGGTCGGCGGCCAGCACCAGACGGTCATGCTCATCCTGGAGCAGGCTTATATCGGGATGGACATGGAAACGCACCGTGACGAAGTCACGGCCATTGTTGCGGATAGAAGCGCCGCCCGGGCGCAGGAAACGTTCCTTGCCGGCAAGCACATTGCCTTCGGTCGATAATTTCAGCTCGCGCTCATGCAGGAAGCCGAAGCGCGCTGCATAGCCGTCATGGCGGGCGATGAAGCCCTGGCTGCCCTTCTGGTCGGTGCGCTTGCAAGGCACATGCTGCGGCCCGCCGATCAAAGGCGTGCCGAGCAGGTCGTTGACGCGCAAGGAGTGATTGAAGCGCGCCGACGACGTGTCGTTGATGGTGGCGGTCGAGTGGGCGGCGGTGGCGCGGGCAAGCGGCCGGAACTCGGCGGCGCCATAAGTGTCTATTCCGGCGTTGACGATATAGTGCTGGCGGCCCGACGACAATTCGAAGGCGAGGCATCCGGCGTGAGCGGCATTGGATACGTCGACAGGGGGCGGCGGGCCGGTATCGGCGATCACAGTGACACCGCCCATCGACAGGCGCTCATAACCCGAATGCGGCGCGTGCAGCAACGGTGCACCGGCGGTGTCGTCGTGATGCAGGATGCTGGCGATACGGTCGTGAATGGTGGCACCCATGCCGTTGAAGCGGGCAAGGCTGCCGTCCTGATGGCGAAAGAAGCGCAATGCCGGCAGCATCCGGTCGATGGCGCCGATCAGGGCGGCCGGCGGTGTCTCGGCCTGATTGGCGTATGTCTGGCGCAACGGCAGAAGGTCGGCGAGGATTTCAAGCACGGCCATCGGATTGCGCGAGATATGGCCGCCGTCAGGCAGGATCTGGCGGTCGAGCTCCTCGGCGAGATTGCGGGTAGCACCGCGTAGCGCCGAGGCCGGCGCCGGCAGCGACAAAGCGGCAAAGGCCAGCGCAATGCGGGCGCGCAGCCGGTCCTTGCCGTCCGGCATCTCGCGCACCATGGCGCGCAGATAGCGGATCTGGACGGCGAGCGATTTCAAGAACGCGCGGTAGAACGGAAATTCGGCGCCCTGCAACACGATCGAGGAATGCTGCAGCCAGGCAATGACACGCTTGGCCGTCGTGCCGGGCTCCCAGGCGATGCCGGAAATATGGCTGCCATGGATTGCAATCCAGTCGGAAACCAACGCCCGCGCGTTGGCGGCGGCTAGCTCGGTGCCGGCGGCACGCATATGCCGCAGCCAGCGAAAGCCATGCAGCGTTTTTTGCCAGCCGGGATTGGGCACGTCGATCTGGAAGGGCGATTTGCCGCCGGTCTCGACCAGATGCCCCGAAAGCGGATAGCGGCCGTAATAGATCTCGAGCGCGATCTGAGGATCGGCGAGCCGCAGGTCCGGTGGGGCGATCAGGACGCGCTCCGGCGTGCGGCCTGAGTAGCGCCAGCGATAGAGTGGCCCGGCGCGCAAGCGCCGGCGCGTCTTGCGCCAGAACTCCCTCGCGACAAGCGTCCACAGACGCGTCGTGTTACCGGCAGCGATTGCCAAAACCCCTCCTGATCGTCCTCACCCAGGCACAAGTTTATATGATTCAAGAACTTGTGCGAAGGCGAATTCCGCGGCAGTGGGGCCGTTCAGCCTGTTTTCCATGCCTCCTCGCCCCAAGAAGCCGGACGGCGCTTCAAGATCGGCCCTTAGCCGGCTCTGCGCATGCGGGCGGCGAAGAAGCCGTCCAGCCCGGAGCGGCCCGGCGAGCCTAGCTCCAGATCGGCAGGCGTGGTGCGCAACGTGCCTTGCGGCGTCAGAAACGGGTCGATGCCGGCGATCTCACCCGGCCGAAGCGGGTCGTCGACAATCTCCGCATTGCCGGCGAGAAAGTCGCGATAGAGCTCTTCGCCTTCCAGCGGATCGAGCGAACAGTTGGAAAAGACGATGCGTCCACCAGGCTTGACCAGGGTGACGGCGCGGGCAAGCAGCCGGCGTTGCAGGTTGGCCAGTTTTTCGACGTCGGCCGCCGTCTTCGTCCAGGGGACGTCGGGATGCCGCCGCACCGTGCCGGTCGAAGAGCAAGGTGCGTCGAGGAGGACCGCATCGAAGAGGTCCTTCGGCTCGTATTTGAGCAGATCGGCCTGGACGATCTCGGCGGCCAAACCGAGCCGTTCGAGGTTCTGCGTCAGCCGTGCCAGCCGCGTTTTGGACATGTCGAGCGCGGTGACGTGGGCGCCGGCGAGGATCAGCTGGGCGGTCTTGCCGCCCGGCGCGGCACAGAGGTCGACGATTCGCAAACCATCGATATCGCCGAACAGCCGGGCCGGCAGGCTGGCCGCTGCATCCTGAACCCACCAGGCGCCTTCCCCAAAGCCGGGCAGTTCGGTCACGGAAGCGCTGAGCTTTTCCACCCGCACCGTGCCGGTCGGCAAGACAAAGCCGCCGAGCCGTTCGGCCCACAGCGCCGGGTCCGACTTGACCGAGAAATCGACCGGTGCCTCATGGCGATGGGCGAGCAGTATCTGCCTGGCCTTGTCGAGGCCGTAGACCGTTTTCAAACGGTCGGAAAACCATTTTGGCGCCTCGTCGGTAGCGGCAAGTGCTGCCGCGAACTCGTCCTGCTTGGCCCGCGCCAGCGTGCGCAGCACGCCGTTGACGAGGCCGGAAAAGCGCGCCGTGCGCGGATCGGACTTGGCGTGTGTCACGGCGAGGTCGACGGCGGCGCTGTCGGGAACATCGAGGAACAGGATCTGCGCTGCCGCCACATGCAAAATGTGCGAAAGCGCCGTGGCGTTGGGCGGCAGCGGCTTTTCCAGGCGGCGGGCCAAAAGGCCTGATATGGTCATGCGGTAGCGCAGGGCGGTGACCAGAATGGCGCGCACCAAAGCGCGGTCGCGCAGGTCGAGCGCCTTGTATTGTGGATGGCCGTTTTCATGGTCGGTCAGCCCGTCGAGCGGCGTTTTCGCGTCAATGACGGCGGCAAGCAGGCGCGCGGCTGCCTTGCGCGCGGCGAGACCGCGAGCTTCTGAAGCCTCACTGTGAGTTGGCCTCATTGTGTCGGCGATCGGTTGACTAGTTTAAATATGGCGCTGACAAAATCTTCTTTGCTTCCTAGGGGGGAGATCACCTGAATGTAGTCTTTCTCAACCGTGCCGACATAGTCCGCGACTTGCTTTGGAGATGCACCATCCCCGACAAGTCGGACGATGTGGCGGAGATAGGTGTCATATTCATCTTCAGGAAGTGGGCGAAAGCCCAGGTCACTTGATGTTGCTATGCTCGCCATCGGTATGCCGATAGGGTTCCAGTGCCTTGCACAAAGATCGCGCATTTCCGCCAGCGAGATCCCGCCTTTTTTGTCTGTCGCGCTCGTCACGACCACGGACCTTTGGGTCCGGTCGGATTGCGTCCCCAGGGATTGGGTCTCGGCTTGGCCGGCTCAGGCGGCCTCTCGGGCCGCGCGGCCCTGTCCCACGGACCAGACGGCTGCTGCCCGGTCCCTTCCGGCGCCGGCTTTGGCATCGCGGCCGCTTCGGGTGCGCCGGCCATTTCGCTCGCCATCCTCTGCAACGCGGCGATGCGGTTTTCTGTGCTCGGGTGAGTGGAAAACAAACTGTCCATGCGCTCGCCGGAAAGAGGATTGATGATGAAGAGATGGGCGGTTGCCGGATTGCGCTCGGCATCCGGGTTGCGGATGCGTTCGGCGCCCCGCGCGATCTTGTCAAGCGCCGAGGCGAGCCACAGCGGGTGTCCACAGATTTCGGCACCGCGCCGGTCGGCCTCATATTCGCGGGTGCGGCTCACCGCCATCTGCACGATCATGGCGGCCAAAGGCGCGACGATCATTGCCACCAGCACGCCGACGATGCCGAAGGAATTGTTGTTGTCGCGGTTGCCGCCGAAAAAGAAGGCGAAATTGCCGAGCATCGAAATTGCGCCGGCAAAGGTGGCGACGATCGTCATGGTCAGCGTGTCGCGGTGCTGCACATGGGCGAGCTCGTGCGCCATCACCGCCGCGACTTCTTCATGCGATAGCCGCTCGAGCAGGCCGGTGCTGGCGGCGACAGCGGCATTTTGCGGATTGCGGCCGGTGGCGAAGGCATTGGGCTGCGGATTGTCGATGAGATAGGTTCTCGGCATCGGCAGGCCGGCACGTTGCGCGAGACCCTGCACGATGGCGTAATATTCAGGCGCGTTGCGTTCGTCGACTTCGATCGCACGGTGCATCGACAGCACCATCTTGTCGGCGTTCCAATAGCTGAACAAATTGGTGCCGGCGGCGATCAGCAAGGCGATCATCATGCCGCCGGATCCGCCGACCAGATAGCCGACGCCCATGAACAGGGCCGTCATTGCGGCCAAAAGCATGGCGGTGCGAAGGGTGTTCATCGTCTGCTCCATTTGGGCCCAACAAAGGGGTCGATCCTTGTGGGCCCATCGCTATATGATGGGAAACAGCGGTTCCCGTTTCAATCGGGGCCTGTTTCAATCTAGCGGAAGATCGCATGATCGACAAAACCAGCCAAACGCATGCTAACGGCTCGCCGCAAAAGCCGCTGACCCCGGCAGCCAGGCGCGCCTTGGTCGAGGCCGAGGCCCGGCGGGAGAAATATCGCGAGCAGGAAGCCACGCTGCCGAGGGAGATCGGCGGGCGCGGCGGCAAGGAGCCTGGCCGCTATGGCGACTGGGAGGTCAAGGGCCTGACCAGCGACTTTTAGCGCAAGCAGGATGCTAGTTAAGCAGGCTGTGCGGTCCGTTCCGCTTCGATGGCAATCCAGCCGTTGTCATCGACAGCGATGCCGATCGCGCCATAGCCGGTGATGGCGGCATGCGGCGTCTGCAACGGATGCCGGTGCGTGGCGCTGATCACCACGATTGCAGCGCCCGCGGCTTCGGCTGCCGCTATGCCGGCCGGCGCGTCCTCGAAGACGAGGCAGTCGCGCACATCGACGCCGAGCCGTGCGGCCGCCAGCCGGAAGCAGTCGGGTGCCGGCTTGCCGCGAGCCACGTCCTCCGCCGCGACGATCACGGCGGGAGCCGGAATGCCGGCGGCCTGCAGGCGCAGCAAGGCAAGTTCGCGCGGTGCCGAAGTGGCGATCGCCCAGCTTCCAGGCGGCAGCGACGCCAAGAAGGCCGCGGCGCCGGCAATCGGGCGAATGCCCTCGACATCGGCCGCCTCGGCCTGCAAAAGCGATTCGGCTTCGCGGGCAGGATCGACGCCTGGGAGCGCCAGCCGGCCGATGGTCTCGATCGCCCGCACGCCGTGGATGGTCGGCAGGAATGCGGCGACGTCAAGACCTTGCCGATGCGCCCACGCTGCCCAGACCCTTTCCGCCGCGGCGATCGAATTGAGAATCGTGCCGTCCATATCGAACAGGAAGGCCGCGAATTTTCTGCCTGCAAACATCGGTTTCCCGGGGTCATTTTGGAGGAATTATTTCGAAAGACGCGTGTCGATCGACCGTAACGTTGCCGCGTCCGTATGGGAAGCCGCGAGGCGCCGTTTTTGACGACCACAAGGAACCGCCGCACACTCTGCTGCGTTGACCAGCACTATCTTCCATGACGATCGTAGGGGGACGGCGATGCTGATCAGGCTCGGCTATGAAATTGCCATTGAATGCGCTGCAGCCACGCCGATTGTTTCGCTGCTCGAGATCCATCGGGATCGCCAGGCCGACATCAAGCGGCAGACGCGCGTGCTGACGTCGCCGTCGGTTCCGACCAGGGTCTACCACGATCTTTTCGGCAATAGCTGCCGCCGCTTCACGGCGCCGGCCGGAAGCTTTCGCATCCTTTATGACGCGGTGGTCGAGGACAGCGGCGAGACGGACGAAGTCAACACGCTGGCCGGGGAAGTCCCGGTTGCCGAATTGCCGGACGAGGTGCTCGGCTATCTGCTCGGCAGCCGTTACTGCGAGACCGACCATCTCGGCGACCTGGCCTGGCAACTTTTCGGCCAGCTTCCGCCGGGCTGGGCGCGGGTGCAGGCGATCGTCGACTATGTCCACAACCGCCTGTCCTTCGGCTACGGCTATGCGCGCTCGACCCGCACGGCGGCGCAGGCGCATGAGGAGCGCGTCGGCGTCTGCCGCGACTTTGCCCATCTGGCGATCACGCTCTGCCGCTGCATGAACATCCCGGCCCGCTACGTGAACGGCTATCTCGGCGATATCGGCGTGCCCGCCGATCCGGCGCCGATGGATTTCTCGGCCTGGGTGGAAGTGTTCCTCGACGGCAGATGGTACACCTTCGATCCTCGCCACAATGTGCCGAGGATCGGCCGCGTCGTCATAGCCCGCGGCCGCGACGCCACCGACGTGCCGCTGCTGCACAGTTTCGGCCCGCATCGGCTCAGCCTGTTCAAGGTCTGGACCCACGAGCAGGAAGGCAATCTGTTCAAGCCGCCCTATCGCGGCGTCGACAAGACCGTCAGCGCACGGATGCTGGCCTGATCTTCGGACACATTCGCAGTCCGGATTTCCACCTGCCGCCACTGCGGCAGCACTGATCCTGTTCGATACATCTCGTCTGTACCGGATTGGGACGCAGTCCAGCCGTCTCGAATTGCGAGCCCGAATCTTGGTAAGCGCTTTTTGAACAAAGCCGTGCCGACGCGGCTTTCGTTTACCCGCTGTTTACCTTGTCGCCGCTCGAAACCGTTTGGAAACAATGGCCTGAGCGGGGGCCGCTCGCTTTCCCGCGCCCGGCGGCGCGATCCGGCCGGATTCCTGCAATGCGCGTTCGGACAGCTGCAGGCTGTAGCGAATGGAGGCGGAAGGGATGCGGCGTTTCGGGGGTCTTGTTCAGGCGATCGGCGGCTTTGCCGGGGATCGCAGCGGAAATTTCGCGGTCCTGTTTGGTATAATCGGCTCAGTACTGGCGCTGAGTGTCGGCTTTGCCGTCAACGTATCCCAACTCTACAATGTGAAATCGAGCCTGCAAGGCGTCGTCGATGCGGCGGTCACCTCGACGGCCCGCGACCTGACGACCGGCGTTATCAGCGAGGCCGAAGCCAGCAAATCGGTGCAGGCCTTTCTCGATGCCAACAGCACGGCGGGTATCCTGCAGGACAATCAGATCGTTCTCGACAAACTGACCGTCGACCAGACCGCCAGGACCGTTCAGGCGGACGTTCATGTCAATGTCAGCTATTATTTCCCGCTTTTCAGCACGGGTAGCATGCAGCGCGTTCCCGCATCGACGACGGCTCTCTATTCGGACAAGCAGATCGAAGTCGCGATGATGCTCGATGTGACCGGCTCGATGGCAGGCCAGAAAATCATCGATCTGCGGACGGCTGCGGCGAATGCCGTCGACAGTTTTCTGGGCGGTCAGGACACCTCCAAACCGCGCGTGCGGGTTGCCATCGTGCCTTATGCCAATTCGGTGAATGCCGGTACACTTGCCGCCAGCAGCGTCTATGTGGAAACCACCGCCAGCCAACGCAAACAGGCGCCGGCCAATGACGCTGTGCAGTATGTCTCGGGCCTCATCCGTCCTGACAATTGCGCCACCGAACGCAAGGGGACCTACCAATATTCGGACGCAGGCCCCGACGCCAGCATGGTCAACCGCGACTACCTGCTGTCGTCCTTCGCCTGGCAAACCGGCACCGCCGCCTGCCCGGCCGCCACGCTGATGCCGCTGACGGCGGATGCGACGGCGCTCAAGACGGTCATCAAGAATTTCATCGCCTCCGGCGGCACTGCCGGCCATATCGGCGTACAGTGGACCTGGTACATGCTCTCGGAGAACTGGGGGAGCATAATGAGGACTTCGCAGCGGCCGGCCAAGATGGATCCAAAAAAGGTCGCCAAAATCGCGATCCTGATGACCGACGGCGAATTCAACCTGTCCTACTTCGATGCGAGCACGGTGAGCGACGTCTACAATGACGCCGGCAAGGAGCCGACCCGCACGGCCGCCAAAAAACTTTGCGCTGCCATGCGCGACAACGGCATCGAGATCTTCACTATTGGGTTTGACCTAAACGAAACGAATGCCAAGGCGACGCTCCAGGATTGCGCGAGCCCGGACACCGCCAAGATCAAGCACTTCTACCAAGCTGCCAATGGAACCGAACTCAACCAGGCTTTCCAGGACATAGCGCGCAACGTCGAGATGTTGACCGTAACTAAATAAGGGACAACAGCCCAAAAAGGAAAAGGCCGCCGCTTCTCGCGAAGTCGGCGGCCTTCCGTGTTTCCGTCCATGGCGCGGCTCCTGGCGGCGACGGTTGGTCGCCAGCCGCGCATCTCGCGCCTTAACGGGAAGACTGCTTCCCGAAAGTGCGATCCGCTGAGGCCACGTTCTGGAAAACGAAATCACTCGACATCGGATCACCTCCTTTCGATTTGTTGAACACTTCCTCATGATGGGGTGTCATCCGGCAAATGGCAAGGCGCGGCACTCGAAAATCCTGAACAAGCGTGCTTGTGCACTCGGGCGGCTTGCGGCCGGCCGATCGGGCAGGCAAGATCGAGCCGCGATTGTTCCGGGCCGTTATTTGCCGGGTAAGGGAGGACGGGGATGGAGGCAGCCGAGAGAGCGGCCCGGATTGTTCGGACGGTCATCGAGACGCTTAAGCCGGGTTTCGCGGTGAGGCTGTGGACAGGCGAGCGGATCGGCCCGGCTACCGGCCCGGTGCTCACTATCAACGACCAGGACATCGTCTGGCAGATCGTACGTCGGCCCTCTTTATCGACGCTGATCGAGATGTGGATTGCCAAGGCGGTCGACGTCGAGGACGGATCGCTGTTCGATTTCTACGCCTTGCCCACGCACGGCAAGCTCAGGACGAAGCTCAAGACATTGCCGAAGCTGGCGATCCTGCGCGACCTGCCGGCGGTGCTGTTTTCGCGAAAACAGATGACCACGCGAGCCGATCTTTCCGGCCGCAATCCTTTCGTCAGCGGTTCGAGCAAGGAGGCGATCCAGCATCATTACGACATTTCCAACGCATTCTACCGGCTCTTCCTCGACGAGCGCATGGTCTATAGCTGCGGCTACTTCAAGGATTTCGCCAACGATATCGATCAGGCCCAGAGAGACAAGCTCGACCATATCTGCCGCAAGCTTCGCCTGAAGCCCGGCGACAGATTGCTCGACATCGGCTGCGGCTGGGGAGCGATGCTCATCCATGCGGTGAAGAATTATGGCGTCGTCGGCCACGGCGTTTCGCTATCGGAAGCACAGACCGAACTCGCCCGTGAACGCATCCGCGCCGCCGGGCTGGAGGACCGCATCACCATCGAGATCAAGTCCTATGCCGAGCTGTCCGGCTCCTTCGACAAGATCTCCTCGATCGGCATGTTCGAGCATCTGGGGCTTGCCAACCATGCGGCCTATTTCTCGAGGATCCATCGCCTGCTCAAGCCCGGCGGCATCTATCTGCACCACGCCATCACCCGGCGCGACAAGGGCAGCTTGAAGAAGACGCTGCGCAAGGGGCCGGAATTCAAGGCGCTGATCAAATACATTTTTCCGGGCGGCGAACTCGATACGATCGGCATGACGCTCGGCAATCTCGAGGCGCACGGCTTCCTCGTCTACGACGTCGAAAACTTGCGCGAGCACTATGCGCGCACCTGCAGGCTATGGGCAGAGCGTCTCCACGCACGCTTCGACGAAGCCATCGCCGAGGTCGGCGAAGCCAAGGCGCGGCTCTGGCTGCTTTATCTGACCGGTTGCTCGATCACCTTCGAACGCGCCTCGGCGCAGATATTCCAGACCGTTGTCACCAGGCGCGCGCGCGGCCCGAGCGGCCTGCCGCCGACGCGGGCGGATTTGTATCGATAGCTACAGGAGGCGCATCGTGGCGCCGATCTCGACGCGGGCCGGTCGGTCGACGGTGCAGTAGACGCCGAGGTTATGGGCGTTGTGGCGGACCAGGCTGCGCAGGATTGCCGGGTCGTGGTCGAACCCGTTCTGGCCAATGATGGTGAGCCGCAGCGGCGGCACGGCTCGGAGATGGTCAGGAGCAGGTCGCCGATTGCCAGCTTGCACCCGATCCATTCCGTCTCGGGAAACGACCCCTCGACCTCTGGCATATCGACGACGATGTTGGGGCGGAAGCGGCGCGCGTCGGCGGTGCCCGCTGGATGCAGCACTTTCAAACGCGCCAGTGAGGCGGTGGTCAGCAGATGAATAGGGGTTTTGACGTAGCGTTCCGTCAGCAGGGGGCCGAGGTAATCCGGAGCCGCATTTTCCCGGCTGAACGGCCGGATGGAAGCCGCAAAGCCGAGATACGCGGAAATCGCGCGATCACTTTGCGCGCCAGGTGCCGAAAGCCAGCGTCCGTCGGGGATGGCGACCTCCAGCCTGCCGGCCTGCGACAGCCGGGTGCGGATGCAGGGCACCTTGTGCCATTTCGCTTCGCGGTCGGGCCGCGCGATTTCATCGGTCGAGGTATCGACAAGACCAAACAGGCGGTCGCCTTCGACGGTATACCAGTCGACGGAGATCGCCTCCTGAAACTCGCCGGCGAGCGAGCTCGCGGGATAGCGCCAAAGCTCGGTGACGGCGCCCAATGCGGGTTGCATCAGCCCTTCTTGTTTTGCCGGTTGGCGATCAGGTCGTCGACGACTGCCGGGTCGGCGAGCGTCGAGGTGTCGCCGAGCGCGGCAAAATCATCCTCGGCGATCTTGCGCAGGATGCGCCGCATAATCTTGCCGGAACGGGTCTTCGGCAGGCCGGGCGCGAACTGGATCTTGTCGGGCGAAGCGATGGCGCCGATCTCCTTGCGGACATGGGCGACGAGCTCCTGGCGCAATTCCTCGCTTGGCGTCTCGCCGGCCATCAGCGTGACATAGCAGTAGATGCCCTGGCCCTTGATATCGTGCGGGTAGCCGACGACGGCGGCCTCCGAGACCTTCTCATGCGAAACCAGCGCCGATTCGACCTCGGCGGTGCCCATGCGGTGGCCGGAGACGTTGATGACGTCATCGACGCGGCCGGTGATCCAGTAGTAGCCGTCAGCATCGCGGCGGCAGCCGTCGCCGGTGAAGTACCTGCCCTTGTAGGTCGAGAAATAGGTCTGCACGAAGCGGTCGTGATCGCCATAGACGGTGCGCATCTGGCCCGGCCATGAGTCGGCAATGCAAAGATTGCCGCTGGCTTCGCCTTCCAGTACCTTGCCGTCGGCGTCGACCAGCTGCGGCTTGACGCCAAAGAAGGGCCGCGTCGCCGAACCCGCCTTGAGGTGGGTGGCGCCCGGAACCGGCGTGATCATGATGCCGCCGGTCTCGGTCTGCCACCAGGTGTCGACGATCGGCACCTTGCCGTTGCCGACGACGTTGAAATACCACTCCCAGGCTTCCGGATTGATCGGCTCGCCGACGGTGCCGAGCACGCGCAGCGACTTGCGCGACGTTTTGGTGACATGGGCATTGCCGGCGCCCATCAGCGCGCGCAGCGCCGTCGGCGCCGTGTAGAAGATGTTGACCTTGTGCTTGTCGATCACGTCCCAGAAACGCGACTGCGACGGGTAGTTCGGCACGCCTTCGAACATCAGCGTGGTGGCGCCGTTGGCGAGCGGCCCGTAGACGATATAGCTGTGGCCGGTGACCCAGCCGACATCGGCGGTGCACCAGTAGATATCGCCCTCATGATAGGCGAAGACATATTGGTGGGTCATCGAGACATAGACGAGATAGCCGCCGGTGGTGTGCAGCACGCCCTTCGGCTTGCCGGTCGAGCCGGATGTGTAGAGGATGAACAGCGGGTCCTCGGCGTTCATCTTCTCGGGCTTGCATTCGGCCTTAACCGTGGCGACCTCGTCATGGTACCAGACGTCGCGCCCGGCGGCCCAGCCGGTCTTGCCGCCGGTGCGGCGCACGACCAAGACCTTTTCGACTTTCGTTCCGGCCTTGGCGGCGATCTCGATCGCCTTGTCGGTGTTCTCCTTCAGCGGGATAGTCTTGCCGCCGCGCAGGCCTTCGTCGGCGGTGATGACGAAGGTCGACTTGCAGTCGTCGATGCGTCCGGCCAGCGCATCCGGCGAAAAGCCGCCGAAGACAACCGAATGAATGGCGCCGATGCGCGTGCAGGCGAGCATCGCATAAGCGGCCTCCGGGATCATCGGCATGTAGATGGTGACGCGGTCGCCCTTCTTGACGCCGTGCTTCTTCATCACATTGGCGAGGCGGCAGACACGTGCGTGAAGTTCGTTATAGGTGATCTTCCTGTCGTCGTAGGGATTGTCGCCTTCCCAGATGATGGCGGTCTGTTCGCCGCGCTTCTTCAGATGCCGGTCGATGCAGTTCCACGAAACGTTTGTCTGGCCATCCTCGAACCATTTGATCGAAACCTTGCCGTCGAAGGACGTGTTCTTGACCTTGCTGTAGGGCTTGAACCAGTCGATGCGCTTGCCGTGCTTGCCCCAGAACTTGTCCGGGTTCTTGACGCTGTCGGCGTACCATTTCAGGTAGGTGTCATTGTCAATCAGCGCGTTCTTCTTCCACGCCGGCTGGACGCGATGGACATGAACATCGGACATTTCTTCGCCTTCCTCCCCAAAACCAAACCGCCGGCTTGACCGCCGGCAGGATCGCGGCGATGCGGCCGCGAATTCGCGCGCATTATTAACAGTTCGGCGGTGACGGCAACATTAGACGTTGGATTCGCGCGGCGGGATGCCGCAGGTGCCTTGCCGGGCGGTGTCAGCACTCTCGTGAGGCGGCTGCTAAGCGCATGTTTTTGCGGGAGGAATCTGGTTTGATCGCAGAAATATCAATAGACGAATAAGCAAATGGGGTGCACAATTTCAGGCTGGGAGGAAGGAGAATCAACCAGGGGACCGGCAATGCGCGACCATTCAGAAATGGACCTGATGCTCAAGGGCTATGGCTTGACCACGGCCAAGATTCTTTATCACTTCCCAGATCATCCGCATCTGCTGCAGAGCTTCATCTGGCAGGATTACGACATCGCCCCGAAATTTCCCGTGCTGATCCGCTTCATCGAGTTCTGGAAGGCCAAGCTCGAAGGCCCGCTGCATTCGGTCAGCTACACGCACCAGAAGCTGATCGCGCCGAACGAATGGCGCAAGGTCGACGGCGAGTTCGTTCTGCATTAGCCGGGCGGGCGGCAGTCTGGGAGCCGCCGCCCAGCTTTTGGAGCGTCAGACTGCGGGCGGGTTCAGCCGGGCAAAACCCTCCTGCCGGCGATAGGGAAAATACGGATAGGGTGCGGTGACCTCACTTGCCGTGTCGAGCTTCTTCATCTGCTCGGCTGTCAAGGACCAGCCGACGGCGCCGAGATTCTGGCGCAACTGCTCCTCGTTGCGCGCGCCAATGATGACGGAGGCGACGGTCGGCCGCTGCAGCAGCCAATTGATGGCGATCTGCGGTATGGTCTTGCCGGTTTCCTCGGCGACAACATCAAGCGCGTCGACGACCCGATAGAGATGCTCATCCTCGACGGGCGGTCCGAAGCTTGCCGTGTCGTGCAGCCGGCTTTTCTCAGGCAGCTTCTGGCCACGGCGGATCTTGCCGGTCAGGCGGCCCCAGCCGAGTGGGCTCCACACCAGCGCACCGACGCCCTGGTCGAGGCCGAGCGGCATCAACTCCCATTCATAATCGCGTCCGACCAGCGAGTAATAGACCTGATGGGCGACGTATTGGGGATAGCCATGTCTATCCGCCAGGCCGAGCGACTTCATCACTTGCCAGCCGGAAAAATTGGAGACGCCGACATAACGCAGCTTGCCGGCGCGCACGAGACTGTCCAGCGTCGACAGCACCTCCTCGATCGGTGTTGCGGCGTCGAAGGCGTGCAGTTGCAGCAGGTCGATGTAATCGGTGCCAAGACGCTTCAGCGCGTCTTCGACGGCCTTGATCAGGCGTGAACGTGACGAGCCGGCATCGTTGGGACCGTCGCCCATCGGCAGCGAGGTCTTGGTCGAGATCAGCACGGCGTCGCGGCGGCCCTTGATGGCAGCGCCGAGCACTTGTTCGGAAGCGCCATTCGAATAGACATCGGCGGTGTCGAACAGGTTGACGCCGGCCTCAAGGCAGATGTCGACCAGCCGCCGTGCTTCCGCCGCATCGCTGTTGCCCCAGGCACCGAACAGCGGGCCTGAACCGCCGAAGGTTCCAGCGCCGAACGAGAGCACCGGGACCTTCAGGCCTGATGCGCCAAGATTTCGATAATCCATGGGTTTGCTCCTTGTGGAAGGATGGCTGTTTCAAAGATTGGTTGAGGTTTGCCGTTCTATGACCGCGCGATTTCCGGTGTGGCGAGGACAGGATCTCGGTCGAGGCGCAGCGCAAACGCCGCCACGGCAAGCGCTGAAAGCGGCAACAGGGCCGCGACCCAGGTGACGGCATCGAGGCCGGGACCATGGGCGATGACCACGCCGCCGAGCCAGGCGCCGGCAGCATTGCCGAGGTTGAAGGCGGCGATGTTGAAGGATGAGGCGAGGCTCTGGCCGGCGCCTTGTGCCTTTTCCAGTACCCACATCTGCAGCGGCGCCACGGTGGCGAAGGCGGCGGCGCCGAGCAGGCCGACATAGATAACGGCCATGACCTGGCTGTGCAGGGCGAAGGTCATGGTGCCGAGCACCATCGCCAGGACGACGAGACTGCCGAGAACGGACGGTACCAACCAGCGGTCGGCGAACTTGCCGCCGGCGAGGTTGCCGGCGATGAGGCCGCCGCCGAAGACCAGCAGGATCGGCGACACCGCTGCCTCGTCAAAACCGGTGATCTCGGTCAGCAACGGGGCGATGTAGGTGAAGACGGCGAAGACGCCGGCATAGCCAAGCACGGTGGTGGCAAAGCCAAGCAGGACCGGCGCGCGGCCGAGCAAGGCGAGATCGGCGCGCAAATTGCTCTTCTCAGGCTCTGTTCGGCTGCGCGGCACCAGCAGCAGAATGATGGTAAAGGCGGCGATGCCGACCAGGGTCACCGCCCAGAAGGTCGCGCGCCAGCCGAAGGCTTGGCCGAGCCATGTGCCGAAGGGCACGCCGAGGATGTTGGCGATGGTCAGGCCGGTGAACATCAGGGCGATCGCCGAGGCTTTCTTGTTGGGCGCCACCAGTCCGGTCGCCACGACCGAGCCGACGCCGAAGAAGGTACCGTGGGCGAAGGCGGTCAGTACGCGCGCACCCATCAGCGTCCAGTAGTCTGGGGCAAGCGCACAAGCGAGGTTGCCCAGCGTGAAGATCGCCATCAGCGCCAGAAGCACGGTCTTGCGCGGCCAACGGCCGGTCGCGATCGTCAGCAGCGGCGCGCCGACGACGACGCCCAGCGCATAGCCAGAAATCAGCTGGCCGGAAGCTGAGATCGAGACGCCGAGATCGGTGCTGACGTCGAGCAGCAGGCCCATGATGACGAATTCGGTGACGCCGATGCCAAAGGCACCGGCGGCAAGAGCGTAAAGAGCAAGGGGCATGGCGGTTCCCACTTCGATGACGACCAGTTTTGATGACGGGCGCCGTGTCCTCCCACGCCCCGATCCGGAAGATCGTGCCGCGATGTGCTGTGAACCAGCCTTGCATCGGGCACATCGTCTGTGAAATAGATTCACCAATGGCCAGGCCCGACATCAATCGCTCCGGCGAGATCGAAGTGTTCGTTCGCGTCGTCGAGGCGGGCAGCTTTTCAGCCGCTGCCCGCGCGTTGCGGATGACGCCGTCGGCGGTGAGCAAGCTGATCGCGCGGCTGGAGGCGCGGCTTGGTGCGCGGCTGGTCAGCCGTTCGACGCGCAAGCTGCAACTGACACCGGAGGGGGCGGCGTTCTTCGACAGCGGCGTGCGCGTCCTTGCCGACATGGCGGCGGCCGAGCGCGAGGCAGCGGCGGGTGCCGCGCCGCGTGGCCGGCTGCGGATCAACAGCTACGTGCCTTTCGGGCAGCATCGGCTGATCCCGCTTTTGCCGCGTTTCCTAGAGCGCTACCCCGAAATCTCGGTCGATCTGGTGTTGACCGACGATGTCATCGACCTGATGGAGGAGCGCGCTGACGTCGCCATCCGCGCCGGGCCGCTCGGCGAATCACGGCTGGTGGCGCGCAAGCTCGGGCAGAGCCGGGTGGTCGTCGTTGCGGCGCCATCGTATCTCGAAGCGCGTGGCACGCCCAAGACGCCCGCCGATCTCGATCGTCACAACCGGATGGGCTTCCGTTTCGTTCGTCACCTCGAGGGCTGGCCTTTTATCGACGCGGCCGGCAAGCCGATCACCCTGTCGATCATAGGAAATACGCTGGTCAGCGACGGTGAGGCGATGCGGCTGATGGCGCTCTCGGGGGCGGGCATCGCCCGGCTGGCACGCTGGCATGTGGAGGCCGACATTGCCGCCGGCCGGCTGCTGCCGCTGCTGGAAGAGTTCAACCCCGGCGACGAGGAACTCACCCACGCCGTCTATGTCGGCCAAGGCAAGTATCTGCCGGCGCGGGTGCGGGCGTTTTTGGACTTTTTGGTCGAGACTGTCCGGCTGACCTGAGCCTGCTGGCTCCCGAAGCATCGAATCGAAGGTAAATTGAACTACTTGTTCGGCACGAAGGGCGCCGGACGCCGGCCGGCCGCCTGACGCTCCAGCATCCAGCCGGGGTATTCGGCGGGCAGGGCACTGACTTCGTCGAGGCGAACAAGATCATCGGCATCGAGCTGCAACTCGGTGGCTGCAAGGTTCTGTTCCAGCTGCTCCATGCGGCTGGCGCCGATGATGACGCTCATCACGAATGGCTTGGCCAGGACATAGCCGAGCGCCACCGTGGCGACGCTGACGCCGTGCTTGACGGCGATCTCGCGCATGACGGCGACCGCTGCCCAGGCACGGTCCTCATTGACCGGCGGGAAATTGAAGCTGGCGCGACGGCCCTCGCCATTGCCGGGGGCGCCCGGTCCGTATTTGCCGGAGAGCAGGCCGCCAGCCATCGGCGACCAGACCATCAGCCCGAGCTTCTCCTCGTTGATCAGCGGCACGATTTCGCGCTCGAGATCGCGGCCGGCGATCGAATAATACGACTGCACGGTCTCGAAGCGGGCAAAGCCTTTGCGCTCGGCAATACCCAGCGCCTTGGCAATGCGCCAAGCCTGCCAGTTCGAGACGCCGACATAGCGGACCTTGCCGGCGGCAACCAGGTCGTCGAGCGCCCGCAGCGTTTCGTCGATCGGCGTCACCGTGTCGGTGCCGTGCAGCTGGTAGAGATCGATGTGATCGAGCTGTAGCCGCTCGAGGCTGCTCTCGACCGAATCCATGATGTGGCCGCGCGAGGAACCGCGCTGGTTCGGGCCGCCGCCCATGGCGCCGTGAACCTTGGTGGCGATGATCACGTCCTGACGGTTGACGCCAAGGTTCCTGAGCGACTGGCCGAGAAGCCGTTCCGAGGCGCCGAAGGAATAGACATCCGCCGTGTCGAAGAAATTGACGCCGGCGGCGAGGGAGCGGGCAACGATCTCGTCGACGCCCTTCTGGTCGAGGCTGGCGATCAGGCCCCATTGGGCATTCTCGCCGGCCGCGCCGAACGTCATCGTGCCGAGGCAAAGTTCGGAGACGAACATCCCCGTATTTCCAAGTTGATTGTAACGCATGGTGGCTCCAGACGGGTTGAGAATAACTCGACCGATATAGGAACGAAACGTTCCGTTTCTATACGCTGGCTTAGTCAATGTCAGCCTGTGGCCTAAGGTCGGCTGCGCCTCATCTGGCGCCGAAAATCGCCGATCCAACCCTGACACTGGTCGCGCCGAAGGCGATCGCGGTTTCGTAGTCGCCGGACATGCCCATGGAGAGCTTGTCGACGCCGGCCTCGAGCCCAAGCTTTTCCAGCAGCGCGAAATGCGGACCGGGGTTCTCGTCGGCCGGCGGAATGCACATCAGCCCTTCGATGGCGAGGGCGTGAACCGAGCGGCAGCGGGCGACGAAGGCGACAGCCTCGCGCGGCTCGATGCCGGCCTTTTGCGGCTCGGAGCCGGTGTTGACCTGGACATAGAGCCTTGGCGTCCTGCCCTGCCTGGCGATTTCCTTGGCCAGCTCTGCGGCGATCTTTTCACGATCGATGGTTTCGATGACGTCGAACAATGCCACCGCTTCCTTGGCCTTGTTCGATTGCAGCGGACCGATCAGATGCAGCTCGATATCGGGAAACGCCGTCCGCAGTGCCGGCCATTTGGCTTGTGCTTCCTGGACGCGGTTTTCGCCGAAGATGCGCTGGCCGGCCTCGATGACGGGGCGGATATCGGCGGCGTCGAAGGTTTTCGAGACCGCGACCAGCGTCACCGCTCCGGCCTCACGGCCTGCCTCGCGCTCGGCGGCAGCGATCCTTGCCTTGACCGTGAAAAGCTGTTCGGCGGCGCTCGCCATGCCTATATCCTGCCTGTGTTTGGCTTTTCGCCGGATCGCCGCAGTTGACGGGTCCGGCAATCCATGATGAACACCGCGACGACATTTCCTGAGCCGCCCGGGCATTGTCCGGCGGCTCGCGCATGCTTTTAAGTGAAAAACACCCGATGGCAACCGAACGATACAATCCGCGCGCGTCAGAGCCCAAATGGCAGAAGGCCTGGGACGCCAAGAAGCTGTTCGAAGCCGACAATGACGACCCGCGCCCGAAATACTACGTGCTGGAGATGTTCCCCTATCCGTCGGGGCGCATCCATATCGGCCATACCCGCAACTATACGATGGGCGACGTGGTGGCGCGCTACAAGCGGGCCAAGGGTTTCAACGTGCTGCACCCGATGGGCTGGGACGCCTTTGGCATGCCAGCCGAAAACGCGGCGATGCAGAACAAGGTCCATCCCAAGGACTGGACCTATCAGAACATTGCCGCCATGCGCGAGCAGCTCAAGGTCATGGGCCTGTCGCTCGATTGGGCGCGCGAGTTCGCCACCTGCGATGTCGACTACTATCACCGCCAGCAGATGCTGTTCCTCGATTTCGTCGAGAAGGGGCTGGTGACGCGCAAATCCTCCAAGGTCAACTGGGATCCGGAGGACATGACGGTGCTTGCCAACGAGCAGGTCATCGACGGACGCGGCTGGCGCTCAGGCGCGCTGGTGGAACAGCGCGAGCTGACGCAGTGGTTCTTCAAGATCACCGATTATGCGCAGGATCTGCTGGATTCGCTCGATCAGCTCGACGACTGGCCGGAAAAAGTGAAGCTGATGCAGGCGAACTGGATCGGCCGTTCAGAAGGGCTGCTGATCCGCTGGCCGCTGGCCAAGCCAATCGCCGGCGAGCATGAGCTCGAAGTCTATACGACCAGGCCCGACACCATCTTCGGCGCGTCCTTCATGGCGATTGCGGCCGACCATCCGCTGGCCAAAAAGGCCGCCGAAGACAATCCGGCACTGGCAAAGTTCATCGACGAAGTCCGCCATATGGGCACTTCGGCGGCGGCATTGGAGACGGCCGAGAAGAAGGGTTTCGATACCGGCATTCGCGTCGTCCATCCGTTCGACGAGAGGTGGACGCTACCCGTCTACGTCGCCAATTTCGTGCTGATGGACTATGGCACCGGCGCCATCTTCGGCTGCCCGGCACATGACCAGCGCGACCTCGACTTCGCCAACAGATACGGCCTTCCGGTCATTCCGGTGGTGATGCCGGAAGGCGAGAATCAAGGAAGCTTCCAGGTCATCGACGAGGCTTACGTCGATGATGGCGCGATGATCAATTCGCGCTTCCTCGACGGCATGAAGCCGGATCAGGCATTCGACGAGGTGGCGAAGCTGCTGGAACAAAGGACCATCGGCAACCGGCCGATGGCAGAGCGCAAGGTGAATTTCCGCCTGCGCGACTGGGGCATTTCGCGCCAGCGCTATTGGGGCTGCCCGATCCCGATGATCCATTGCGAGGATTGCGGCGTGGTGCCGGTGCCGAAAGCCGACCTGCCGGTCAAGCTGCCGGACGACATCGAGTTCGACCGGCCGGGCAATCCGCTCGATCGCCATCCGACATGGCGGCGCGTCAAATGCCCGCGTTGCGGCAAGGATGCGCGGCGAGAAACCGACACGATGGACACATTTGTCGATTCTTCGTGGTATTTCGCTCGCTTCACCGCGCCGTGGGCAAATGATCCGACCGATCCCGAGGCCGCGACTGAATGGCTGCCGGTTGACCAGTATATTGGCGGTATTGAGCATGCGATCCTGCATTTGCTCTATTCGCGCTTTTTCACCCGCGCCATGCGCGAGACCGGCCATGTCGATCTCGCCGAGCCGTTCAGGGGCCTGTTCACGCAAGGCATGGTGGTGCACGAGACCTATCGGGTTGGCGGCGCCTCGAACGGCCGCTGGCTTGCGCCAAGCGAGGTCAGGCTGGAAGACGCCGACGGAAAGCGCCGCGCCTTCGAAATCGCCACCGGCGAAGAGGCGGTGATCGGTCCGCTCGAAAAAATGTCGAAGTCGAAGAAGAATACGGTGAGTCCGGAAGAGATCACCGACGGCTACGGCGCCGATACGGCGCGCTGGTTCATGCTGTCGGACTCGCCGCCCGAACGCGATGTCGAATGGACCGACGAGGGCGCGGCCGGCGCGCACCGCTTCATCCAGCGCATCTGGCGCCTGGTGTCGACGGCTGCCGAATCGCTCGCCGGAGTCCGGCCAGAGGCGGCAAAGGACGGCGAGGCCGGGACAGTGTCCAAGGCCGCGCACAAGATCTTGAAGTCGGTCGGCGAGGATATCGAAAAGCTCGCCTTCAACCGCGCCATCGCCCGCATCTATGAGCTCGCCAATGCCTTGACCGTGCCGCTCAACGAAACGGCAGCGGGCAAGGCCGATCCGGCGCTGCAAGCGGCCTGCCGTGAGGCCGTCGAGATCCTGGCGCACCTGATCGCGCCGGTCATGCCGCATCTGGCCGAGGAGTGCTGGCAGACGCTCGGCGGCACCGACCTTGTCGCCGAACGGCCCTGGCCGGACTACGATCCCTCGCTTGTCGTCGACGCCGAGATCGTGCTGCCCGTCCAGGTCAACGGCAAGAAGCGCGGCGATTTGACAATTGCCCGCGACGCGGACCAAGGTGCGGTCGAAAAAGCGGTTCTGGCCCTCGACTTCGTGCAGAAAGCGCTCGAAGGTAAGGCGCCGCGCAAGGTGATCATCGTGCCGCAGAGGATCGTCAATGTCGTTGCCTGAGCCGCGAAAGACAGAGCTGACGCTGCGCCGCGTCGTGCTTTGCGGGCTGCTCGCCTCGGTGGCGCTGGTTTCCGCCTGCACGGTGCGGCCGCTCTATTCGAGCGCGCCGCTGGTCGCCGGCTCGCAGGTCGGCGCCGCTGCCGAGCTGGCATCGATCTCGGTCAAGCCGGTCAAGACCCGCTACGCCCAGCAGGTCCGCAACAATTTGATCTTCGCGCTCGGCCAGGGCGCCGGCGAGCCGGCTTCGCCGGTCTATTCGCTTGATCTCGGCGTCTCCGAACTCGTCGAATCGGCGGCAATCGAGCAGGTCACGACAGACGAGGACGAGCCGACCGCCGGCACTGTAACGCTGACCGCCAACTATGTGCTCAGCGATGCCAAGACGGGCACGGTCATAGCGAGGGGCAAGCGCTCGATTCCGTCGTCATACGACAGGCCGCGCCAGGAATTCGCGTCATACCGAGCCCAGATCGACGCCGAGAACCGTGCGGCGCGCGAGCTGGCAGATGTGCTGCGGCTGTCGATCGCTCAGGATCTGATCAAGCACGGCAAGCCGGCGGCAAGCTAGGTCTTTCCGGAGTGCGCAATCTGCAAAAAAAGGCCGATTGCTCGGCCTTTTTTTGTTCGTAGGATAGTCGCTTCAGCCGATCTTCTGCCCAGTCTTTGCCCAGTCGGCGAGGAACAGTTCCAGGCCCTTGTCGGTCAGCGGGTGTTTGACCAGTGCCTTGAGCGTCGCCGGCGGCGCGGTGATGACATCGGCACCGATCAGCGCCGCCTGCTTGACATGGTTCACGGTGCGCACAGAAGCGGTCAGGATCTCGGTCTGGAAGTCATAATTGTCGTAGATGGTGCGGATATCGGCAATCAGCTCCATGCCGTCCCAGCCGCTGTCGTCGATGCGGCCGACGAAGGGCGAGATGAAGGAGGCGCCGGCCTTGGCGGCGAGCAGCGCCTGGGTGGCCGAGAAGCACAGCGTGACGTTGACCATGCGGCCGTCCGACCGGATGTCCTTGCAGGCTCTCAGGCCATCGAGCGTCAGCGGCACCTTGATGCAGACATTGTCGGCGATCCTGGCCAGGATCTTGGCCTCCGCTATCATGTCCTTGTATTCGGTGGCGACGACTTCGGCCGAGACCGGGCCCTTGACGATCTCGCAGATCTCCCTTGTGACGTCGGCGATCTTGCCGCCGGATTTCAGGATCAGCGACGGATTGGTGGTTACGCCGTCGAGCAGCCCCAAATCGTTCAGCTCGCGGATTTCCTTGACATCGGCGGTGTCGACAAAAAATTTCATGGCGGTCTCCTGAAGATTTTTCATGTGCACGTCATGCACATTTGGGGTCGGACTTTGATCTAGACCAGAGTCGGGGCAAGGTCACGCCTCATGATCGAAGATTCGCCCTTTGTCGCGGCCGCACCGGTGCTGGTGCCGATGCCCGCCGAGCGCCCCTACACCTATGCCGTGCCGGCTGGCATGCGCGTGGTGCCGGGCTCGATCGTGCGCGTTCCGCTTGGGCCCCGCCAGGTCGCCGGCATCGTCTGGGACGGCGCCGTCGAAAAGGTCGACGCGAAGAAATTGCGGCCGATCGAGCAGGTTTTCGACTGCCCGCCGATCGACCGCGCGATGCGGCGTTTTGTCGATTGGGTGGCGCAGTACACGCTGTCGCCGCCCGGCATGGTGGCGCGCATGCTGCTCAGGGCGCCGGAGGCGTTCGACCCGGAGCCGTGGATCGAAGGGCTGCAGCGCACCTTCGCCAAGCCCGACCGGATGACGGAGGCGAGGACGCGCGTGCTGGAAACGGCCGAAGGCGGACTTGCCTGGACGCGATCCGGCCTGGCGCATGCGGCAGGCGTGTCGTCGACGGTGGTGGACGGGCTGAGGGCGCAGGGCGTATTCGAGACGGTGATGATACCCCCGCGGCCGGTGGTCGCAGCACCCGATCCCGGCTACACCGTGCCTTCACTGATGCCTGACCAGAGCGATGCCGCCGAGATGCTGCGCGCCAATGTCGCGACCGGCACATTCGGCGTCACCCTGCTCGATGGTGTAACCGGATCCGGCAAGACGGAGGTCTATTTCGAGGCGGTTGCGGCCGCGCTCGATCGCGGCAAGCAGGTGCTGATCCTGCTGCCGGAAATTGCGCTGACCCATGCCTTCCTCGAACGCTTCCAGGAGCGGTTCGGTGCCAAGCCGGCGGAATGGCACTCGGACCTGCCGCCAAGGATGCGCGAAAAGGTCTGGCGGCAGGTAGCGGAAGGCGGCGTGCGGGTCGTCGCAGGCGCGCGCTCGGCGCTATTCCTGCCATTCAGGGAGCTTGGATTGATCGTCGTCGACGAAGAGCACGATCCCGCCTACAAGCAGGAGGATCGCGTCTTTTACAACGCGCGCGACATGGCCGTGGTGCGCGGCCATATCGGCGGCTTTCCGGTCGTGCTCGCCTCGGCGACACCGTCGGTCGAAAGCCGGGTCAATGCCAGCCAGGGCCGCTATAGCAGGGCGGTGCTTTCGGCGCGCTTTGCCGAGGCGGCACTTCCCGATCTCAAGACGGTCGACATGCGCCGCGCGCCGCCGGCACGCGGCGGCTTCCTGTCGCCGGTGCTGCTCGGCCATATGCGGCAGACGCTGGAAAGAAAGGAACAGTCGCTGCTGTTCCTCAACCGGCGCGGCTATGCGCCGCTGACGCTCTGCCGGGTCTGCGGCCACCGCTTCGGCTGTCCGGTCTGCTCGGCCTGGCTGGTCGAGCACCGCTTTCGCGGCCAGCTCGTCTGCCACCACTGCGGGCACAATGAACGCCGGCCCGAAGCCTGTCCGGAATGCGGCACGCTCGATCATCTGGTCGCCTGCGGGCCAGGCGTCGAGCGCATCGCCGAGGAGGTCGTCGCGCATTTCCCCGATGCCCGCACCATCGTCTTGTCGTCGGACCTGATGGGCGGCGTGCGGCGGCTGCGGCTCGAGCTTGAAGCCATCGCCAATGGCGAGGCCGACATCGTCATCGGCACGCAACTCGTCGCCAAGGGCCACAACTTCCCCAATATGACGCTGGTCGGTGTGGTCGATGCCGATCTCGGCCTTGCCAATGGCGACCCGCGCGCCGCCGAGCGCACCTTCCAACTGCTCAGCCAGGTGACCGGCCGCGCCGGTCGCACCGGCAAGAAAAGCCTCGGCCTGCTGCAGACCTTCCAACCCGACCACCCGGTGATGCGCGCGATCGTCTCAGGCGATGCCGAGGCCTTCTACGAGCGCGAGATCGCCGAGCGTGAGCGGGCGGGGCTGCCGCCCTTCGGCAGGCTCGCCGGCGTCATCGTCAGCGCGGTGACACGGGCCGAAGCCGAAGCGCACGCCCGTGGCCTGCGTCGCGCCGCGCCGCAAGCCACCGACCTGTTCGTGCTCGGCCCGGCCGAGGCG
Organism: Mesorhizobium sp. M1169; assembly: GCF_040318345.1. Taxonomy (NCBI): domain Bacteria; kingdom Pseudomonadati; phylum Pseudomonadota; class Alphaproteobacteria; order Hyphomicrobiales; family Phyllobacteriaceae; genus Mesorhizobium; species Mesorhizobium sp. M1169. Next base: position 127,804 of record NZ_JAMYME010000004.1, read on the forward strand.
CCGCTGTCATTGATCGGCGGCCGCCATCGCTTTCGCCTGCTGATCCAAGGCGAACGGCGCGCCGACATGCAAGGGTTCATTCGCACCATGCTGGCTGAGGGACCGAGGATAAGGGGCTCGGTGCGAGTCCAGGTCGACATCGACCCGCAGAGCTTTTTGTAACTCGCTTGAGTGTATTAATCGGCCGCAGGCGGGTCTTGCAGTATGTTCCAGCACCACACGTCGAGCGCTTCAAAGTGTCGGATATTGGCTGTTATCACAGTAAGCTCTTTGATTGCTGCCGTGGCGCCGATGAGTATGTCAGCTAAGCCTGGATTTCTCCCCTGCGCAGAGGCTGCTTCCTCCATTTGGCCTGCTCTTCGCGCAATATCGGTATCGACCTCCAGAATCTGACCAGCAAACCCTTCGATGATATCATTGAGCCAAGTAGTAAGACTCTCCACCCGTTTTGTAGCACCCGCACGATCGAGCTTGCGTATGCCCTTCTCGATTTCAACGATTGCTATTACAGGTACGAACAGCGTCTGCTTTTCGCCTTGCGTTACAATCCATGTGGAAACATCTTTTGCAAGCTCCGGCTTTCCGGGCGCGAAGGCGGATAGAATCGATGTATCGATGAGATAGCCATTCAAAGATCGACATCCCGCGAGGGTGCTTCGTTCCTCTCAAGTTCTATCCCTCCGGGATAGGTCAAAAGAAATTCCCCGAAGTTCCGGCGCTTGACGGGATACAGCTTTTGAACGTCCTCGATCGAGACGATCGCCGCCGCTGGTTTACCATGCTTCGTAATGATGGTTGGTTCGCCGTTCTCCGCGGCCTCGACGAGCGCCGAGAATCCTGCCTTGGCATCCCGAACCTGCATCGTTTTCACAACCGCTCTCCTGTGGTCTCATGTGGTCATAATATATAGCAACTATACAGGAAAGGAACAGGCCTAGCTTGCTCGACGGGATGAGCTGGAATCGGCGGCGACCTCTTATCGCCCGCTGAAAGAGATCGTGCGTGAGTGTCCAATATCTATCTGGCGAATGTCTCTTGCTTCGCTAAACTGCCCGAGATTTCAGGGATGCATCTACGAGGGGGACAAGATGGAATTTGCGTTTCCATGGCCGATGAGCCAGGGCGAGTGGCTGGCATGGTCAAGCGCCGTCGTGACCTTGCTTTTCGGGCTGCTGCTGTTCCTGGCGCCAGGGCTGGCCTTCCGGATTCTCAGGCTGCAGGTCAAGCCCGAGAAGGCGGCGGCGATCGCCGAAGGTCGCGGCAGGATGTCGGGCTTCTATCTCGGTGTCAGCCTGTGCTGCATCCTCTTGGCGCAGCCGCTGCTCTATATGGCGCTCGGCTTCTCCTGGCTGTTCACCGCCTTCGGCCGGCTGCTATCGATGATGTCGGACGGCGCCAACACGCCGTTCAACTGGGCTTCCATCGTCGTCGAGCTGGTGCTGGCGGCGCTGCCGCTTGCCTTCGCCTTCGGCTTTTTGCCCTGAATCAGGGATCAATCCGGGGTTGGTTGCTGAACTCGCCCGGCGGATGCGACAATAGTGCCTGAAAACCATGCCGGACGACGCATTGCGGTCTGAAAATGCCTGTGCTAGACGGCAATCGACTTTCGACCGGGGATAGCGGAAGCCGCGCCTCCGTGCTTGGAAAAATGCAGTAAGGTCAAAGATTTAGCCAGAGTTTTTGCTCGCGCCAACAATCTGCGGCCTGTCAGACAAGAGAAAAGACGGTCCGTGGCCCAATCGTCATCGCTAATCTCAGGTGTCGCAGAACGCTATGCGGGTTCGCTGTTCGAACTCGCGCTGCAGGCCAATTCGGTCGCCAGCGTCGAGGCCGACCTCAACAGGTTCGAAACGATGCTCGAAGGCAGCGCTGACCTTTCGCGGCTGATCAGGAGCCCTGTCTTCTCCAGCGAGGACCAGGCCAAGGCGATCGCCGCGATCGCCGACAGAGCAGGGATTACCGGCCTCACCGGCAATTTCCTGCGCGTCGTTGCCCAGAATCGCCGGCTGTTCGCCGTGCCCGGCATGATCAAGGCGTTCCGCCAGATCGCCGCCGAACACCGCGGCGAGACCGCTGCCGAGGTCACCTCGGCGCATGCGCTGACGCCTGCCCAGGAAACCGAGCTGAAAGCTGCGCTGAAAAGCGTCGCCGGCAAGGACGTGGCGATCACGGTCACCGTCGATCCATCGCTGCTCGGCGGACTGGTGGTCAAGATCGGCTCGCGCCAGATCGATACGTCGCTCAAAACCAAACTCAATTCGCTCAAGCTTGCACTGAAAGAGGTCGGCTGATGGACATCCGCGCCGCGGAAATTTCCGCAATTCTGAAAGACCAGATCAAGAATTTCGGCAAGGAAGCCGAGGTCTCCGAAGTCGGCCAGGTGCTGTCCGTCGGTGACGGTATCGCCCGCGTCTACGGCCTCGACAATGTCCAGGCCGGCGAGATGGTCGAGTTCCCCGGCGGCATTCGCGGCATGGCGCTCAACCTCGAAGCCGACAATGTCGGCGTCGTCATCTTCGGCGCCGACCGCGACATCAAGGAAGGCGACACCGTCAAGCGCACCGGCGCCATCGTCGATGCGCCCGTCGGCATGGGCCTGCTCGGCCGCGTCGTCGACGCGCTCGGCAACCCGATCGACGGCAAAGGCCCGATCCAGGCCACCGAACGCAAGCGCGTCGACGTCAAGGCGCCCGGCATCATCCCGCGCAAATCGGTGAACGAGCCGATGTCGACCGGCCTCAAGGCCATCGACGCGCTGATCCCGGTCGGCCGCGGCCAGCGCGAGCTGGTCATCGGCGACCGCCAGACCGGCAAGACCGCGATCATCCTCGACACCATGCTCAACCAGAAATCGGTGCACGACAACGGCCCTGAGAAGGAAAAGCTGTACTGCGTCTATGTCGCCGTCGGCCAGAAGCGCTCGACTGTGGCGCAGTTCGTCAAGGTCCTGGAAGAGCGCGGCGCGCTCGACTATTCGATCATCATCGCCGCGACCGCCTCCGATCCGGCGCCGATGCAGTTCCTGGCGCCGTTCACCGCCTGCACCATGGGCGAATATTTCCGCGACAACGGCATGCACGCGCTGATCAGCTACGACGACCTATCGAAGCAGGCCGTCGCCTATCGCCAGATGTCGCTGCTGCTGCGCCGTCCGCCGGGCCGCGAGGCCTATCCCGGCGACGTCTTCTACCTGCACTCGCGCCTGCTCGAGCGCGCCGCCAAGCTCAATGACGAAAATGGCGGTGGGTCTCTGACTGCGCTGCCGATCATCGAAACGCAGGCCAACGACGTGTCGGCCTATATCCCGACCAACGTCATCTCGATCACCGACGGCCAGATCTTCCTGGAAACCAATCTGTTCTTCCAGGGCGTGCGCCCGGCGGTCAATGTCGGCCTTTCGGTGTCGCGCGTCGGCTCCTCGGCGCAGATCAAGGCGATGAAGCAGGTTGCCGGATCGATCAAGGGCGAGCTCGCGCAGTACCGCGAAATGGCTGCTTTCGCGCAGTTCGGCTCCGACCTCGATGCCGCCACGCAACGCCTGCTCAACCGCGGCTCGCGCCTGACCGAGCTGTTGAAGCAGCCGCAATTCTCGCCGCTCAAAGTCGAGGAGCAGGTCGCGGTGATCTTCGCCGGCGTCAACGGCTATCTCGACAAGCTGACGATCAACCAGGTCGGCAAGTTCGAGCATGGCCTGTTGTCGCATATGCGCTCGGCCGGCAAGGACGTGCTCGACGGCATCCGCAAGGAGAAGGCGCTGTCCGACGATCTGCGCGCCAGGCTGAAGGCAGAAATCGACGCCTTCGCCAAGACCTTTGCTTGAGCAGGACGGACGGGATCAGGTTTGAAGCATGCCTTCGTTAAAAGACCTTCGTAACCGTATCGCCTCGGTCAAGGCGACGCAGAAGATCACCAAGGCGATGCAGATGGTCGCCGCGGCGAAGCTGCGTCGCGCGCAGGAAGCGGCGGAAGCGGCGCGTCCCTATTCGGAGCGCATGGGCGCGGTGCTGGCCAATATCACCCAGGCGATCGGCGGCGGCGGCGATGCCCCGGCGCTGATGACCGGCACCGGCAAGGACGACGTGCATCTGCTTGTTGTCTGCACGGCCGAACGCGGCCTGTGCGGCGGCTTCAATTCGCAGATCGCCCGTTTTGCCCGCGACCACATCCGCAAGCTTCTGGCCGACGGCAAGCAGGTCAAGATCATCTGCGTCGGCAAGAAGGGGTTTGACATATTGCGCCGCGACTACGGCGCGCTGATCATCGAGCGTGTCGACCTGCGCGAGGTCAAGACGCTGGGCTTCGTCAATGCCGATGCCATCGCCAAGAAGGTGATCCACCTGTTCAACGAAGGCGGCTTCGATATCTGCACGCTGTTCTATTCGCAGTTCAAGTCGGTGATCAGCCAGATCCCGACGGCGCAGCAAATTATCCCGGCGGGCGCGCCTGCGGCTGGCGCGGAAGTGAGGGATGGCGGCAGCGCCGTCTACGAATACGAGCCGGAGCCGGGCGAGATCCTCTCCGATCTCATCCCGCGCAACATTTCCGTGCAGGTTTTTCGCGCGCTGCTCGAGAATGCTGCCGGCGAGATGGGCGCCAAGATGAGCGCCATGGACAATGCGACGCGCAACGCCGGCGACATGATCAACAAATTGTCGATCACCTACAACCGCCAGCGGCAGGCGCAGATCACCAAGGAATTGATCGAAATCATTTCGGGCGCCGAGGCGCTCTAGGCACGCTCACAAGGAGGTCATCGACCTCAAGCGTGTGAGAAACAAAGAGACGAAAAGGGTAAGGACGATGGCGAAAGCAGCGACCCCGAAGACGGCAGCCCCGAAGGCCGCGGCACCAGCGAAGGCTCCGGCAGCAGCAAAGGCCGCTCCGGCCAAGAAAGCGGCAGCAACCAAGGTCGCCGCTGTGAATGCGCCGGCCGCCACCATCAAGAAAACCGGCCTGGCAGGCAAGGTTCGCCAGGTCATCGGCGCCGTTGTCGACGTCCAGTTCGGCGAACATCTACCGGCGATCCTGAACGCGCTTGAGACGATCAACGTCGGCAATCGCCTGGTGCTAGAGGTGGCCCAGCATCTGGGCGAAAACACCGTGCGCTGCATCGCCATGGACTCGACCGAAGGTCTGGTCCGCGGCCAGGACGTCTATGATACCGGCGCTCCGATCACCGTGCCGGTCGGCCCGGGCATGCTCGGCCGCATCATCAACGTCATCGGCGAGCCGGTCGACGAGGCAGGCCCGGTCGACGGCATCGAGATGCGCTCGATCCATCAGCCGGCGCCGACCTATGTCGAGCAGTCGACGGAAGCGCAGATCCTGGTCACCGGCATCAAGGTGCTCGACCTGCTGGCCCCCTATGCCCGCGGCGGCAAGATCGGCCTGTTCGGCGGCGCCGGCGTCGGCAAGACGGTGCTGATCCAGGAACTGATCAACAACGTCGCCAAGGCGCATGGCGGCTTCTCGGTGTTCGCCGGCGTCGGCGAGCGCACCCGCGAAGGCAACGACCTCTATCACGAGTTCATCGAGTCTGGCGTCAACAAGAAGGGCGGCGGCGAAGGCTCCAAGGCCGCGCTCGTCTATGGCCAGATGAACGAGCCGCCGGGCGCCCGCGCGCGCGTCGGCCTGACCGGGCTGACGGTTGCCGAATATTTCCGCGATCAGGGCCAGGACGTGCTGTTCTTCGTAGACAACATCTTCCGTTTCACGCAGGCGGGCTCGGAAGTGTCGGCGCTGCTCGGCCGCATTCCTTCGGCCGTGGGCTACCAGCCGACGCTGGCCACCGACATGGGTGCGCTGCAGGAGCGTATCACCACGACGACCAAGGGTTCGATCACCTCGGTGCAGGCGATCTATGTGCCGGCCGACGACCTGACCGACCCTGCACCGGCGACCTCGTTCGCCCACCTCGACGCGACGACCGTGCTCAACCGCGCGATTTCGGAAAAGGGCATCTATCCGGCGGTCGATCCGCTCGATTCGACCTCGCGCATGCTCGACCCGATGGTTGTCGGCGAAGAGCATTACCAGGTCGCCCGCCAGGTGCAGTCGATCCTTCAGCGCTACAAGTCGCTGCAGGACATCATCGCCATCCTGGGCATGGACGAGCTGTCGGAAGAGGATAAGCAGACCGTGGCCCGCGCCCGCAAGATCGAGCGCTTCCTGTCGCAGCCCTTCTTCGTCGCCGAAGTGTTCACCGGCGCACCGGGCAAGCTGGTCGACCTCGCCGACACCATCAAGGGCTTCAAGGGCCTTTGCAACGGCGATTACGACCATCTGCCGGAGGCCGCCTTCTACATGGTCGGCGGCATCGAGGAAGCGGTCGAGAAGGCACAGCGCCTGGCCGCTGAAGCGGCCTGATGGTGAATGGTCAATAGTGAATTGTGAATGGGGAGTAGCGGATAGGAAATCGGGGGCTGAGTGAAGGTCATTCTTTCTGACCATTCACCATTCACCATTCACCAGTCGCTAAATTGATCATGCCTGAAGCTTTCAAATTCGAACTGGTCTCGCCGGAGCGCCTCTTGGTTTCCGAGCAGGTCGAATCCGTCGTCATTCCGGGCGCCGAGGGCGAAATGACTGTCATGGCGCATCACGCGCCGGTCATGACGACGATCAAGCCGGGCGTCGTCACGCTAAAGACCGCGCAAGGCAAGGAAGAGCGCTACGTGGTGTTCGGCGGCTTTGCCGACATCGTTCCGGCCGGCTGCACGCTGCTGGCGGAATCGGCTGTGGCCGTCGGCGACATCGACCGCGCCGACCTTGCCCGCCGCATCCAGGAGGCCAGGGAAGACGCCGCCGACGCCAAGGACGACCAGACCCGCAGCAAGGCCGAGCAGTTCCTCAACCAGCTCACCACGCTCGAAGGCGCGCTGTTGCCGGCTTAACAGGCGCCCCTTGCCTTCTCCCCTTGTGGGAGAAGGTGGATCGGCGCACAGCGCCGAGACGGTTGAGGGGTGTTGGAAGAAACGAGACGTCGGCGTTCCCTGGAACACCCCTCATCCGACCGAGCTTCGCTCGGCCACCTTCTCCCACAAGGGGAGAAGGGGGGCTGGTCACACCGTCAGTGCCTCTACTGCGCGCATGACGCCGCGCAGTTCGGCGAGGCCCTTCAGCCGGCCGATGCAGGAATAGCCGGGGTTCACCTTCTTGCCGATGTCGTCGACGATGGCATGGCCATGGTCCGGACGCATCGGGATCTGCCAGTCCGCCCTGCCTGCCGCCTTGCGCCGCCGCTCTTCGCCAATCAGCGCCGACACGACCGCCACCATGTCGGTGTCGCCGTCGAGGTGCTCGGCTTCGTGGAAGGAGCCGTCTGGCTCCTTGGTGACATTGCGCAGATGGGCGAAATGGATGTTTTCGGCGAAGGCCTCGGCCATCGTCGGCAGATCGTTCTGCGCGCCCGCGCCGTAGGAGCCGGTGCACAGGGTCAGCCCGTTAGCCGGCGAAGCGACCGCGTCGAGCAGCGCGCGGGCATCATTGGCGCTGGAAACGATGCGCGGCAGGCCAAACAACGAAAAGGGCGGATCGTCGGGGTGGATCGCCATCCTGACTCCGGCCTCTCCGGCCACCGGCACGATCTCGCGCAGGAAGGCAAACAGGTTTTCGCGCAGGCCTTCGGTGGAGACGTCCTTGTAGAGGTCGAGGGCGCGGCGGAAGCTTGCCCGATCGAAGATGAATTCGCGCGCCGGGATCCAGCCGATCAGGTTGCGCTCCAGCCTTGCCTTGTCGCTGTCGCTCATCCCTTGCAGTCGCACACGCGCGGCCTCGACACGGGCCGGTGGGTGATCGGCCTCCGCCCCTTCTCGCTCAAGGATGAAGACGTCATAGGCGCAGAGCTCGACGACATCGAAGCGCAGCGCCGTGCCGCCATGCGGCATGGGATAATCAAGGTCGGTGCGCGTCCAATCGGTGATCGCCATGAAATTATAGCAGACGGTATTGATCCCGGCGGCGGCGACGGAGCGGACCGACGCCTTGTAATTGTCGATCAGGGTGCGCCAGTTGCCGCTGCGGGTCTTGATGTCCTCATGGACGACGATGCTCTCGACCACATCCCAGGTCAGGCCTGCTGCCTCGATGTCGGCCTTGCGCCTGGCGATCTCGTCCGCCGGCCAGGCGCGGCCGTCATTGAGGTGATGCAGCGCGCTGACGATGCCGACGGCGCCGGCTTGACGGACATGGGCAAGCGTCACCGGATCGTCCGGCCCGAACCAGCGCCAGGTTTGTCTCATGGCTTCTCACTCCCTATGCCAAGCGCCGCGAAGGCAGCGGCAGGTCCGCCCCGCCGCAGGCGCTCGAGATGGGCTGCCGTCAGATCGATCAGTGTCATGCGGTGGGCATGGTCCTTGGCGAAGCCGGCGAGATCGAATATCGCTGTCACCGTTTCATCAGCCGGCCGGCTGCCGAGCGCCATAAGCCGAGTGTCGATCGGGTCGGTAAAATGGGCTTCCGGCAAAGTTTTGCCGCGCGCCTCGCAAGCGGCGATCCAGGCCGCCACCACCAGCATGAGATACGCGGGCGGGTCACCGGCACCCAGCCGATCGAGGGCCGAGGCGACGATGCGCTGCGGCAGCTTCTGGCTGCCGTCATTGGCGATCTGCGCGGTGCGATGGGCGAGCGCGGTGTTCGAGTAGCGTTCGGCGAGCTGGGCCGTGTAGCTGGCCGTATCGAGCCCGGCGTCCTGCGGCAGCGTCGGGACGGCCTCGGCCCATAGTCCATCGACGAATTGCCGGATTGCCGGATCGGCAAAGGCGCGATCGACCGTGTCGTAGCCGCTGAGCAGGCCAAGATAAGCGATTGCCGAATGCGAGCCGTTGAGCAGCCGCAGCTTCATGTCCTCGAAGGGCCCGACGTCGCCGACCATGGTGACGCCGAACTTTTCCCAGGCCGGCCTGCCTGCCGGGAAATCATCCTCGACCACCCATTGGCAGAACGGCTCGGTCATCACCGGCCAGGCATCCTCGACGCCGAGCTCGACGGCGATACGCGCCCGGTCGGCATCGGTGGTCGCCGGCACGATGCGGTCGACCATGCTCGACGGGAAGGCGACGCCGTCGGCGATGTGTGCGGCGAGCCTGGCATCGCCCGAAGTGGCGAGCCTGGCATCGCGCAGTGCGGCGAATTCGACAAGCAGGCGGTGCAGCGTGGCACCATTGGCCGGAAGGTTGTCGCAGCAGAGCACGGTGAAAGGCTGGATGCCGGCGGCACGGCGGCGCGACAGCGCCTCGGTCAGGAAACCATGCGCCGTCCGTGGCATTTGCGGCTTGGCCAGATCATGGACGATGTCGGGGTGGGTATTGTCGAGGCCGCCGCCGGCTGCCCTCAAATAGGCCTTTTCGGTGATCGTCAGCGTGACGATGCGGGTGCGCGGATCGGTCAGGGCGGCGAGCACCGCAGCCGGATCTTCCGGCGCCACCAGCAGCGACAGGATCGAGCCGACGACGCGCAGCTCTTCGCCGACGCTGCTCCTGATCGCCAGCGTATAGAGGCCATCCTGCGGCGCCAGTGCGTCGCGCGTGTCAGGACTGCGCAAGGACACGCCGACAATGCCCCAGTCCGCCTCGCCCGCCGCCAGGCAGTCGTCGACATAGGCCGCCTGGTGGGCGCGATGGAAGGCACCGACGCCGAGATGGACGATGCCCGGTGCGACGCCGCCGCGGGCGTAGCGCGGGACCGCGACCGAAGCCGGCAGTGCCTTCAGCGTGCTGTTGGAAAGGCGTCTACTGATCATTGCGCCACGTGTCTGATCGAGATTGTTGGGTCACTGCTGGCAGGCGGCGTAACACCCGATGCCGTCACGCACAATGGGCAATGGCCGACGAAAAGTCATCATACAACAACCCAGTTTTTGTATGTTGACATTATTTCTTTGCGACCCTACCGATGTCCGGATTGGGAGGATTCACGTGGCCGCATTGACGGATCCGGACTTGCTGTTTGCCGCCGAGGCGCGCCCGCGTTCGCTGGCCCGCGATCTCTATGCAGCGGTCAAAGACCTGCCGATCGTCAGCCCGCACGGCCACACCGATCCGCGCTGGTATGCGCTCAACGAGGCGTTTCCCGATCCGGCGCAGTTGCTGATCGTGCCGGACCACTACATTTTCCGCATGCTGTTCAGCCAGGGCGTTCGGCTTGAGGAGCTTGGGGTGCCGACGCTTGACGGCTCGCCGGTAGAAACCGACGGCAGAACGATCTGGCGGCGCTTCGCCGAGCATTATTACCTGTTCCGCGGCACGCCGACCCGGCTGTGGTTCGACCATGTGCTTGCCCATCTGTTCGGCATCGACGAGCCGCTGACGGCCGCAACCGCCGACCGCCATTACGATATGATCTCGACCTTGCTGCAGTGGGAGAATTTTCGCCCGCGAGCGCTGTTCGAGCGCTTCAATATTGAAGTCATCGCAACGACCGAAGGCGCGCTCGACGATCTCCGATGGCACCAGATGATCCGCGACAGCGGCTGGGAGGGCCGCGTCGTCACCGCCTATCGGCCGGATGCGATCGTCGATCCCGACTTCGAAGGCTTCTCGGCCAATCTCGACCGGCTTGGCGAGATCACCGGCTGCGACACCGGCAATTGGGCCGGCTATCTCGATGCGCATCGCCAGCGGCGCGCCTTCTTCAAGAGCTTTGGCGCGACTTCCTCCGATCACGGCCATCCGACGGCCGAAACCGCCAATCTCTCAGATGCCGCCGCGCAGGAGCTGTTCAACCGCATCCGCCGGGGCTCGAACGACGAGCGCGAGCGAAAGCTGTTCCGCGCCCAGATGCTGACCGAGATGGCCAAGATGAGCCGCGACGACGGGCTGGTCCTGCAGATCCATCCCGGCTCCTGGCGCAATCATTCGCCGGCTGTCTTTCACAAGTTCGGCAGGGACAAAGGCTTCGATATCCCGACCCGAACCGACTATGTGACGGCGCTGAAGCCGCTGCTCGACTGCGTCGGGCTGGAGCGCGACCTCACCGTCATCCTCTTCACGCTCGACGAGACCAGCTATGCGCGCGAGCTGGCGCCGCTCGCCGGCGTCTACCCGGCATTGAAGCTCGGGCCGGCCTGGTGGTTCCACGACAGCCCCGAAGGCATGCGCCGGTTCCGCGAGATGACCACCGAAACGGCCGGTTTCTACAACACCGTCGGTTTCAACGACGACACCCGCGCCTTTCCATCCATACCGGCCCGCCATGATGTGGCGCGCCGGGTCGATTGCGCTTTTCTGGCGCGTCTCGTCGCCGAGCATCGGCTCGGCGAAGACGAGGCGCATGAGCTGGCGCAGGAACTTGCCTATACGCTCGCGAAAAAGGCGTACCGGCTCTAACGGCGCTTGCCGCCATCGTTCAAACGGGAGGAAACCAATGCTGCATTTTTCAAGACTGGCGGGAGCTACGCTACTTGCCGCCGCACTGCTGGCCGGATCGGCAAGCGCCCAGACGGTCCTGCGCTCGTCCGACACGCACCCGGACGGCTATCCGACGGTCGAGGCGGTCAAATATTTCGGCAAGCTGGTGAAGGAGCGCACGGCCGGCCGCTATGTGGTCGAGATCTATCCTTCCGCGCAACTTGGCGAGGAAAAGGACACGATCGAGCAGGTGCGCACCGGCGTGATCGATCTCAACCGCGTCTCGATGGCGCCGTTCAACGGGCTCATCCCCGAGACCACCGTGCCCTCGCTGCCCTACATCTTCCGTTCGGAAGAGCATATGCACAAGGTCATGGACGGGGCGATCGGCGACCAGATCGCGGCGGCGTTCGACCAAGTCGGGCTGGTGTTGCTCGCCTTTTACGACGGCGGCTCGCGCTCCTTCTATAATTCGAAGAAGCCGATCAACACCGTAGCCGACATGGCCGGGATGAAGTTCCGCGTCATCCAGTCCGACATCTTCGTCGACATGGTGGCGGCACTCGGCGCCAACGCGACGCCGATGCCGTATGGCGAGGTGTATTCGGCGATCGAGACCGGAGTCATCGACGGCGCGGAGAACAATTTTCCGAGCTACGACACCGCCAAGCATGCGGAAGTCGCCAAGTACTATTCGCTTGACGAGCACACGATGGTGCCGGAAGCCTTCGTCATGGCGAAGTCGAGCTGGGACAAGCTGACGCCGGAAGACCAGGCGATCTTCAAGGCGGCCGCCAAGGAAAGCGTCGCCAAGCAGCGCGAGCTGTGGACCGCCAAGGTCAAGGAATCGCGCGCCAAGGTCGAGGCGGCCGGTTCGCAGATCACGACGCCGGACAAGCAGCCCTTCATCGACGCGATGGGGCCGGTCTACGAGAAGCACGTCAAGGACGACAAGCTGAAGGCCATGGTCGAAGCCATCAAGGCCGTGCAGTGATCAAGCGGCGGCGCGGACATTCCGTGCCGCCATCCTCCTGGGGAGAAAACCGGTGACTTCCAGCCCAAGACCAACACCGCTCCTGTCCGGCGTCGCGCAAGTGATGTCGCGCGTCAGCACGGCGGCGCTGTCGATCGCCGGCATCGGGCTGGTGCTGATGACCGCCTTCGTCGCCTGGCAGGTATTCGGCCGTTATGTTCTGAACCGTTCGCCGAGCTGGACCGAGCCGGGCTCGGTGATGCTGATGAGCTGGTTCATTTTCCTCGGCGCTGCCGTCGGCGTGCGCGAGAACTATCACCTCGGCTTTGACGTCCTGCTCTACGTGCTGCCGAAAGGCGGCAAGCGCTGGCTGCGGATGATTTCGGACCTCGTCGCGCTCGCCTTCGGCATCGGCATGATCTGGTACGGCAGTCAGCTGGTCGCATTGACCTGGGGCTCTGTCTTGCCGTCGCTCGGCATATCGGGGGGTTGGGACTACGTCCCGCTTGTCGCGGGAGGCGCGCTCATCGTGCTCTTCACGCTGGAGCGCATTGTGCTTCGCCTCTCCGGCGCGCCGATCGACAATGCCCTCGATGAACTGCCGCCGGCCGAAGTCGCGGCCGAACTCGACACCGCCAACGTGAAGGTCTGACGCCATGGAACTGTGGATTCTCTTCGGCGTCTTCACCCTGCTGATGCTTATCGGCACGCCGATCGCTTTCTGCCTCGGCGTCGCAAGCCTCGCCACCGTCCTCTATATGGGCCTGCCGCCGCTGATCGTGTTCCAGCGCCTGAATTCCGGCATGAGCGTCTTTTCACTGCTGGCCATTCCGTTTTTCATCTACGCCGGCGACTTGATGGTGCGCGGCGGCATCGCCAGCAAGATCGTTGCCTTCGCCGGCTCGCTCGTCGGCCATTTGCGCGGCGGCCTCGGGCAGGTCAACATTGCAACCGCTACACTGTTCGGCGGCATTTCCGGCTCAGCGGTGGCGGAGGCAGCGGCGGTAGGCGGCCTGATGATCCCGCAGATGAAGGCGCGTGGATATGGAGCGGACTACGCCGTCAACGTCACGTCGATGGCGGCACTGATCGCGCTGCTGCTGCCGCCGTCGCACAACATGATCATCTACTCGATCTCGGCAGGCGGAAAGATCTCCATCGCCGATCTGTTCACGGCCGGTATCATCCCGGGCCTGCTACTGGCCCTGTCGCTGATGGTCACCGCCTATATCGTGGCGCGCTCCCGCGGCTATCCGACCGAGGCGTTTCCGGGCTTCACCGCGGTCGCGCATCTTTTCGCCGTCGCCGTGCCCGGCCTGCTGCTGATCGCGATCATCTTCGGCGGCGTGCGATCGGGCGTCTTCACCGCCACCGAGAGTTCCTGTATCGCCGTCATCTATGCGCTGCTCGTGACCGTCTTCGTTTACCGGCAGATGACCTGGGAAGGGTTCGTTCATGCCACCCATGGCGCCGTGCGCACCACGGCCATGGTGCTGCTCATCATCGGCATGGCGGCGGCGTTCTCGTGGCTGATGGCCTTCCTGAAAGTGCCGGCAGCGCTCATCGCCTCCATGAACGCGATCTCGGACGATCCGCTGGTCGTGCTTCTCCTGCTCAACCTCTTGATGCTGTTCCTCGGCACGTTCATGGACATGGGGCCGACGATCATCATTTGCACGCCGATCTTCCTGCCCGTGGCGCAGGCCTACGGCGTCGATCCGGTGCATTTCGGCGTCATCATGATCCTCAATTTCGGCATTGGGCTGAACACGCCGCCGGTGGGCGCAGTGCAGTTCGTGGCATGCGCAGTGGGCAAGATATCCGTCTGGGAATCGATGCGCTCGATCTGGCCGTTCTATGGCGCAGGCCTCGTGGTGCTGGCGCTCGTCACTTACATTCCGGCCATTTCGCTATGGCTGCCGAGCGTCTTCAAATAGGGGGTGCGACATGGCCTCGGACACTGCCGTCGGGCTCCGCGTCGAACGAAGACCGAAGCTTTCGGAAACCGTCGTCGCGGCGATCCGCAAGCAGCTGCAGGCGGGCGAGATCCAGCCTGGGCAAAAGCTGCCGACCGAGGGCCAACTGACGGAAACCTTCGGGGTCAGCCGCACCGTGATACGCGAGGCGCTGGCCAAGCTTGCCGCGGACGGCCTGGTCGAGCCGCGCCAAGGCGCCGGCGTTTTCGTCACCGAACATATCTCGACAGCGTTCGGTGCTCTGGCAGCGGAGATGGGCAGCAAGGATTCGATTGCCCTCAACGTGCTCGAAGTCAGGTTGGCGATCGAGATCGAATCCGCCGGGCTCGCCGCCATCCGGCGCAACGCCGCGCAGGAAGCGGCAATCCAGGAAGCCTTCTTCGAGTTCGAACGGCTGCTCCTCAACAGCGAGCCGACTGGACCGGCCGACCTTGCCTTCCACCGCGCAATCGCCAGCGCCACCAACAATCCGTTCTATGTCGAGATGCTCGACGTGCTCGGCCGGCGCGCCATTCCTTGCGACGTGACCTCGCCCTGGTCGACGGAGTTCGCACAGTCCGACGCCTACCAGCGCGGCCTGCAGCGCGAACACCTGATGATCCTCAACGCCATCTCGGCAGGCGATGCCGAAGCGGCGCGGGAGGCGATGCGCGCGCATCTCGGTGCCAGCCAGCAGCGCTATCGCGAGCGCCTGCACGCGCGCCAGATTTTTTATGCCGACTCGGTCAAGGCCGCGGCAACCGAATGAGCAATTGAGGCAGCAATGATTCAATCTGATGATCACACGGATTTCACCTCCCGCTTCGCCATCGACCCTGTTTCTGCCGCGGCGATGGGCACGGACGAGCTCCGTCACAATTTTCTCATCGAAGGCCTGTTCCGGCCCGGCAGCATCAGCCTGACCTACACCCATTACGACCGCATGATCATCGGCGGCGCCATGCCCGCCGGCGCACCGCTGCCGCTGCAGGCGATCAAGCCGACCGGGACCAAGAATTTTCTCGACCGCCGTGAGATGATCATCGTCAACATCGCCGGTGCAGGCGTCGTCAAAGCCGGCGGCCAATCCTACGAGCTGCAGGGGCGCGACATGCTCTATCTCGGCATGGGCACCGATGAGGTGTCGTTCGCTGCGACCAATCCGGCTGAGCCGGCTAAGTTCTACCTGCTCAGCGCGCCGGCGCATCAGAGCCATCTCAACCGGCTGATCCGCATCGGCGATGCCAAGCGGCTCGATCTCGGCAGCCAGGCAACCTCCAACGAGCGCTCGATCTTCCAGTTCATCCATGCCGATGGCGTAAAGACCTGTCAGCTTGTCGTCGGCATGACGCAGCTTGCCCCCGGTTCCGTCTGGAACACCATGCCATGCCATGTGCATGACCGGCGCATGGAGGCCTATCTCTATTTCGATCTGCCGGAGGCGGCGCGGGTGTTCCATTTCATGGGCGAGCCGGACGAAACGCGCCATCTCGTCATGCGCAACGAGGAGGCGGTGCTGTCGCCGGGATGGTCGATCCATTCGGGCGCCGGCACCTCGAACTACGCCTTCATCTGGGCGATGGCCGGCGATAATGTCGACTATACCGATGTCGACCTGGTGGCGATGGAGGAGCTCAAGTGAGCGAGCTCTCGGCCTTCAGCCTTGCCGGCAAGCGCATCCTCGTCACCGGCGCCAATACCGGCATCGGCCAGGGCATCGCCGTGTCGATCGCGCGCGCCGGCGGCGCGGTGGTCGGCGTCGGCCGGTCGGCGATGGACGAGACGGCGGAGAAGATTGCGGCTGTCGGCGGCCGCTTCGAGGCGGTCCGCTGCGATCTTGGTGATGATGCAGCTGCCCAGGCGATGCTTGACCGCGTCTGGGACGGCACCGGACCGCTCGATGGCTTGGTCAACAATGCGGGCATCATCCGGCGTGCCGATGCGGTCGACCTGACCGAAGCCGACTGGGATGACGTCCTGGGCGTCAATCTGAAGACGGTGTTCTTCCTCAGCCAGAGTTTTGCCAGGCGCGTGCTTGCCGAATCTGGACGGCGTGGCAAGATCGTCAACATCGCTTCGGTGCTGAGCTTTCAGGGCGGCATCCGTGTCGCCTCCTACACAGCCTCCAAACACGGCGTGCTCGGCATCACCCGCCTGCTGGCATGTGAATGGGCGGCAAAGGGCATCAACGTCAACGGCATTGCGCCGGGCTATATCGAGACCAACAACACCGAGGCGCTGCGCACCGATCCCGACCGCAGCGCTTCGATCCTGGCGCGCATTCCGGCCGGCCGCTGGGGCGCGCCGGAAGACATCGGCGACGCAGCCGTCTTCCTGCTGGCGCCAGCGTCCAACTACATGCACGGCGCGGTGGTGCCGGTGGACGGCGGCTGGCTGGCACGATGAACAACAAAAGGTGAGAGTTTGGCGATGACCGGAACCAAAATCTTCTCGCATGCCGGCGAGGCTGCGTGGACGCCGACGCCGGATGGCAACCGCAGGCGCGTGCTCCTGCACACGGACGAACTGATGATGGTCGAGTTCCGTTTCGACAAGGGCGGCGTCGGCGCGCTGCACTCGCACCCGCATGTCCAGGCAAGCTACGTCGCCGAAGGCCGCTTCGAAGTCACCATCGACGGCAGGACCGAAATCCTGGAGACGGGAAGCAGTTTCATCGTTCCGTCCAATCTGGTCCATGGTGTCAGGGCGCTGGAGGCGGGACGACTGGTCGACAGCTTCACGCCGCACCGCGCCGATTTCCTCGACTGAGCTGCGGGCCCGAAGTTCAGGCAGCCGGCTCTCGGAACGAAAAAACCCGCGCCTCCGGAGAGACGCGGGCGTGTTGCCTGGGCGCTTGTGGCGCCGCGGTACTCAAAACATCACCGCAGAACCTGAACCTGCCGAATGATGGTGAAGATAGGATTAACCGCTCCGAGGCGTTGCGATATTCACAGCCAAAGCGAATAGGGGCTGGAACGACGGTCCGATATCGGCCAATGAGAGAAAAGTTCGCCTCAGGCGGTGCCCCGGACAGGACCAGAGGGGTCGATAAATGTTCGAATCTGCTGTCCAGGCAATCACCTGGCGATTCGCCGGGGAATTTCGGCAGGTCGTATCCCCGAAAGTTCTGTAATGCAGGCAGCAGCGAGCGTCCCGACAGAGGATTCCAAGCGGCGCGTCCTCAGGGATGTATTCGGCTTCGATGATTTTCGTCTCGGCCAGGCGGCCGTGATGGAGGCGCTGCTGGCCGGGCATCATGTGCTGGCCGTCATGCCGACCGGCGCCGGCAAATCGCTCTGCTACCAGGTCCCGGCGCTGGTACTGGGCGGGCTCACCATTGTCGTTTCGCCGCTGGTGGCCCTGATGCAGGATCAGGTCGCCGCATTGCGCCTTGCCGGCGTGGCGGCTGATACGATCAATTCCTCGCTCGACCGCGATGCCAATGTCGCTGCATGGCGCCGTGTCGCGGCAGGCCAGACGCGCCTGCTCTATCTTGCACCGGAGCGGCTGATGACCGTGCGAATGCTCGAGGCGTTGACCAAGCTCGATGTCCGGCTGATCGCCATCGACGAGGCACATTGCATCTCGCAATGGGGACCGGCGTTCCGGCGCGAATACGAAGAATTGTCGAGACTACGTGATATCTTCCCGAAAGTGCCGATTATTGCGCTGACGGCGACGGCGGACGAGACGACGCGTACCGACATTGCCGCGCAGCTGTTCGACGGGCGCGTCGATACGGTGGTGCTCGGCTTCGACCGGCCG
Source organism: Mesorhizobium sp. M1169 (assembly GCF_040318345.1). Lineage (NCBI taxonomy): Bacteria > Pseudomonadati > Pseudomonadota > Alphaproteobacteria > Hyphomicrobiales > Phyllobacteriaceae > Mesorhizobium > Mesorhizobium sp. M1169. The sequence goes on from NZ_JAMYME010000004.1 coordinate 145,842, forward strand.
AATATCAAGCTAGGCATTGAGCCCAAGCATGACAGCAAACGCCAATTGCTAAACTTCGTGCAGCGCCATGCCGGCCGCAGCGGGATCGTCTATTGCCTGTCACGCAAAAAGACCGAAGAGGTGGCGGCGTTCCTCGAGCGGAACGGCGTACGCGCGCTCGCCTATCATGCCGGCATGAGCAAGGACACGCGTGAAGCGAATCAAAATGCCTTCATGACCTTGTCCGGCGTGGTGATGGTGGCGACCATCGCCTTCGGCATGGGGATCGACAAGCCGGACGTCGCCTATGTCTTCCATACCGACCTGCCGGGCAGCTTGGAGGCCTATTACCAGGAAATCGGGCGCGCGGGCCGCGACGGGCGGGCGGCCGAGGCACATATGCTGTTCGGTCTCGGCGATATACGCATGCGCCGGCTTTTCATCGAAGACGAGGACGCGCCGGCCGAGCACAAAAGGCGCGCGCATGGCCGACTCGATACGCTGATCGGTTATTGCGAGACGACGCAGTGCCGGCGCCAGATCCTGCTTGGCTATTTCGGCGAAAGTGCTTCGCCTTGCGGCAATTGCGACAACTGCCTCGACCAGGCGCCGCATGCGGATGGTGAGGCGGAGGCACGGCTCATCCTGGCGGCGATCGCACAGACCGGCGAGCGCTTCGGCGCCGCCCATGTCGTCGATGTCCTGCTCGGCCATGAGACCGAGAAGGTCCTGGACAGGAACCACCACAGGCTTGCCAGCTTCGGCACCGGTGTGGCGCATAAAAGGAGTTTCTTGCTGTCGCTGCTCCGCCAGCTCGTCGCGGGAGGGTTCCTGATTTTGGACCCAGCCGGCCATGGCGGCCTCGCCATTGCCGAGAATGGCCGTGCGCTGGCCCGGGGCGAGGCCTCGTTCCGGTATCGCGTGGACGCGCGCCAGTCATCGCGAGGCAAGATACGTCCTGAGGATACCGCAGCAGGCACGGAAGGTCTGGATTCGGCGCTGCTGGCCGCGCTCAAGGCTGTGCGGCTGCGTCTTGCCCGGGAACGCCAGGTGCCGGCCTTCGTGATCTTTTCGGATCGTACGCTGATCGATATGGCCGAACGCTGCCCGCGTGATCTGGACGCCTTCGCCGCGGTCAACGGCGTCGGCGCCGCCAAGCTCAAGGATTTCGGCGAGATATTCCTCGGCGCGATCGCTGCGCATCAATCCGGTGTGGCGGGCTGAAGACCCACTTCAGTGACGCAATCAGCACCGGCTTCGTCTCGCCGCGGCAATCGCAGCCTCCTGCTGCCGCAAGCGCTCGATCTTCGCACTCTGGCGGGCAGCCACGGTCGAGGCGACACGCTGCCCTCCCAACAGCCAGCCCGGAATGTTGGTGTGGACGACTTTGCCACGAGCGATGGCTGTCGCCGACATTTCGTCGGCGACAGCGCCCATCGCCACGTTGAGCTCGACGCAACTCATCTTGTCGTATTTCGCAGCATCAAAGGATGCCGGCAAAGGCGATGCGCAACTTCCGACAAACATGAGGCTGCATATCAGAGGCGTGGCCGTGGAGATCGCCTTCATTCCCTTATCAAGCACGTTGATGCCGGACGGGCGGATTTTCGGAGGGTTCTCGATCTCAGGCCGCGAAGCGCTCCCGAGGTTCCGCGTAACTGAAGCATGTGACCTCTACAATACTCTGTGCTGACCGACCTGTTTGTCGTCAAAGAATTCCGAGAGAGCCGCTGCCGTCTTGTCGGGGTGCTCTTCCGGGAAAAAGTGCCCGCCTTGGACAGCGCGTCCTGCCACTCTGTCGGCCCATTTCCTCCAGATGGCCAGCGGCCCGCCTTCTTGCGCATACCAGTTCTCCAGGGCGCCTTCGCCACTCCATAGCGCCAGTAGCGGACTGTCGATGCGACGACCGTTTGCGCGGTCCAACGCGTCATGTTCACGATCGATCGTCGCAGCGGCGCGATACTCTTCGCAGATGGCATGAATATGCGCGGGATCGCGAAGCGCATCAACATAGGCGTTCCTGACCTCTTTGGAGACCATTTTCGCCGACGATCCCCACTGCGTAATTGCATCGTCGACGACAGCATCGGGAGCCGCGCCGATCAGACGCTCCGGCAGGGGCTCCGGCTGGGCAAGAAGGCTCCAGGGCCAGAAGCCGAGCGCCAGTCTGGCATCCGCCCGATCCCACGTTGCGGCGGTTGGGATGATGTCGAGGACGGCGATTTTGAGCACGTTGTCGGGATGGTCCAGCGCCAGGCGATAGGCAACCCGCCCGCCACGATCATGCCCGGCAACCATGAACCGCTCAAACCCTAGTTGCTTCATGGCTTGAACCATGTCGCCGGCCATGGCGCGCTTGGCGTATGGGCTATGATCGGCAGAGGAAACCGGACATCCGCTTTGGCCATAGCCTCGAAGGTCGGCGGCGACGACCGTGAAGCGGGGCGCCAAGGCTGCGGCGATATCCCTCCACATCAGATGCGTTTCTGGAAAACCGTGAAGAAGCAGCAGCGGCGGACCGGTGCCTCCGACCCTTGCGAAAATCGTCGTATCGTCCAGTCGTAGGCTGGTGGCTCTGAAACCTGCAAACACTGTCAGCCTCCTCCGCGCCCTTAGGAAAGCTCCCTAAGGGCGCTAACGGCCGCCTGGGGCGTAAACCCCGGCCGCGATGGCCGGGGTTCAAGCCGGCCAGTTGCTAGAATCGAAACCAGACCCAGACGCGCCTGCGGAAGCACCGCCTGCGCCGATAGCCGTTTCGCCAGTAAACGCGACAGACCCTTCTCCAGGCGCGCCGGCGGCGCCGGCGCGGCATGTGCCACCGGCGATGATAGACTGGTTGCAACTCTGCTTGAGTTTCGTCGTCGTCGAAGGTCTCGACATCCGGCGCCTCGAGTTCATCGAGAATGCCCCTTCTGGCAGTTGGAACGCCGGCCACCGCATTGATTGGCCGAACCGTGCTTGCAAGGGCCGCGGCCCCGGCAATGCCAAACATTCCTGTCAAAAATAGTCGCCGATCCATGGAAACCTCCCAGTCTTCAACCAGCGATAGAACAAGCTGACGATGGGGAAATAGCGCAGTCGGTGCAAACGCCTAGTGCCGCACGGCGACTAGCGGTGGTCCGGTCGGCCGGAGGGTGTTACCTCGTCCTCTAAGTGGGATGGCTACCTCGATCGACAAACACCCGGAGCTTTTTGAATTGGAGGGCCGTGAACGACGAAGATGGGACCTACGTCTACGCCATAGCTACCTAATTCCACGCTACTGCTCTCTGTTTGTCGCTCGCGTTGCAATAAGGCTTGACTGCCATCCTACCAGAAGGTAGGTAAAACCATGAGCAACTTGTCTACCACCTCTGATGACATCCTGGCTTGTGCACGTTCGCTGATCGTCGCTGGCGGCTACAACGGTTTCAGTTATGCCGACATTGCTGATGTGGTCGGGATCCGTAAAGCGAGCATCCATCACCATTTCCCAAGCAAGGTCGATCTGGTTCGAACGCTGGTTGCGCGGTATCGCGAAGAAACTGAAGCGGGGATGGCAAATGTCGAACTTCACGAATCCGATCCGCTCGAACAGTTGCGGATCTATGCCGGGTATTGGGAAGCCTGCATCGCGAACGCCAGCGCCCCGTTTTGTATCTGCGCGCTGTTGGCAAGCGAGCTCCCCGTGCTGCCCGAGGAAGTTAGCCTTGAGGTCCGGGCGCATTTCCGCTCGCTGTCGGCTTGGCTGACATCGGTGATGGAGCGCGGTGCGCGGCACGGCCAATTTCGACTGATGAGTACCCCTCGTGCCGAGGCTGAAGCGTTCATGGCGACCGTTCACGGCGCGATGCTTTCAGCACGGGCCTATGGCGATCCGAAGGCATTCGCCGTCGTGACGGGCCCGCTCCTGGAGCGGCTCCGCGCTTCCCCCCGGATGCGGGCCTAGATCTCAACTAACCATAATAGCAATCACTCTGCGACGTTCGTCGAGAGTCCCTACCTACTAGTCGAAAGGACAATCCAATGACGGTTCACAGTGGCGATCTTTCCCGCGCCAGCCAGGAACAATGGCTCAAGCTTTATTTCTTCGCTCGGACGGCGTTCTCGGCTGTCTGGGTGGCGGCTGCCTTTACGGTGGGACAGCATTCCGGGGTGGTCGCGGCGGTTTTGCTCGTGGCTTATCCTGCATGGGATGCCCTGGCCAATTTTGTCGACGCATCGCGCAGCGGAGGATTGGGACAGAATCGCACCCAGACCATCAACGTCGTGGTCAGTGTAGCGACAACGCTCGCGGTCGTTGTTGCGCAGAAGATGAGCATGAACCGGGTGCTGGGCGTGTTCGGCCTATGGGCGATCCTGTCCGGCCTGCTTCAACTCGGCACCGCTGTCCGCCGTTGGAAGAGCTCTGGTGCGCAGTGGGCGATGGTCCTGAGCGGAGGGCAATCAGCACTGGCAGGCACGTTTTTCATCGCGCAGGCGCGGATGCCGATGCCGCCATCCATCACCAACGTGGCCGGCTATGCCGCAGTAGGCGCCCTCTACTTCCTGGTTTCGGCGGTGTGGCTGAGCGTGAGCCAATTGCGGCGGAAGGCTGCATAGGCCCGCGATCTTAAGCCATTGCCGGCGCGATGAGAGATGCTGTTACCTATGGGTCCGGAATGGACACATTCCGAAGTGGCGGAGAGGGAGGGATTCGAACCCCCGATGGGCTTGCACCCATGCCGCATTTCGAGTGCGGTGCATTCGACCACTCTGCCACCTCTCCGCGGTCATGGTCCGCCGTTGCCGGCGCGGCGCACTAGATAACGGCTGGACAGGCAGGTTACAAGGGCCAATCTGCCCCGGCACCGCAGCTTCTGTCCGTGCTTCCTTCGAGGCTCCGGTGGCCGTTGCTCGATATTTGCAAGGTCTGGGCTTAACCCATTCGCAGCTTGCCCGCGGCGCTTGCCTTGACTCAAGCCGAACCTTCGGTTAGGGACAGCGCGCAATCGGCGTGGAGGGGTCTTCCGCGCCGCTTGTTTTTTGAACCCGCAGACTGACAAAAAGACGGCCGAACCGCCTGAAGCGGTTCATCAAGGCCGACCGAACAGCGAAAGGCAAAAAATGTTCGCAGTCATCAAAACGGGCGGCAAGCAGTATCGCGTTGCCGCCAACGATCTCCTGAAGATCGAAAAACTCGAAGCCAATGTCGGCGACATCGTCGAGATCGGTAATGTGCTCGCGCATGGCGAAGGCGAAAACGTCACGTTCGGTGCGCCGTTCGTGGATGGTGCGATGGTCACCGCCGAAGTCGTCGAGCAAGGCAAGAACCGCACCGTCATCGCCTTCAAGAAGCGCCGTCGGCAGAATTCGCGCCGCAAGATCGGCCATCGCCAGCTTTTGACCACCGTCAGGATCGCCGAAATCCTGCTGGGTGGCGCCAAGCCGGCGAAGAAGGCCGCCGCCAAGACCGAAGCCAAGGCCGAGGTCGCCGCCAAGACCGAGGCGAAGGCTGAAGCCGCGCCGAAGGCAGCAGCGAAGGCAGAGGCTGCGCCGAAGAAGGAAGCCAAAGCCGAGACGACCGAGGACAAGGCTGCCGAAGCCGCCGCGCCGTTGTTCAAGGCGCCGAAAGGCGAGCCGGACGACCTGACCGTGATCAAGGGCATCGGCCCGGTCGCCGCCGGCCAGCTCAACGAACAGGGCATCACCACCTTTGCCCAGATCGCCAAGCTGTCCGACAAGGACGTCGCCAAGATCGACGAGCACATGCCGTTCAGCGCCGACCAGATCAAGGACTGGCGCGAGCAGGCCAAGGAATTGGCGAAGAAGTAGAACGAACCGGCGCAATCGTCGCCGGATCGGACTTGAAACGGAACGCGAACGCGTTCATAAGATCGTTTAGGCGCCTCGCGGCGCATCGGAGTAGTTAGATGGCACACAAGAAAGCTGGCGGATCGTCGCGCAATGGTCGCGACTCCCATTCCAAGCGGCTCGGCGTGAAGAAGTTCGGCGGCGAAGCCGTGATTCCGGGCAACATCATCATTCGTCAGCGTGGCACGACGTGGCATCCCGGCACCAATGTCGGCATTGGCACGGACCACACGCTGTTTGCGCTCGAAGCTGGCGCAGTCACCTTCAACAAAAAAGCCAATGGCCGAACCTACGTATCGGTGAACCCGATGACGAAGGCAGCGGAGTAGCCGGTTCCGCACGAGAACACCGGCACCCATCTCGGGAACCGGTGTCTGGCCAAGCCAGGAAATGGATCAGGGGAGATGGGTTTCCATCTCCCCTTTTTCTTGTGCCTGGAGGACTTTGATATGGTTGCCGAAGCGGAAGCGACAGACGACGAAAGTTACGCGATAGATTGCCCGGTCCTGATCACCGAGCGGCTAGTCATGCGGCCCCCGCGTGAGAGCGACATCGAGCAATTGGTGGCGCTCGCCGACAACCGCCATGTCGCGGAAATGCTGGCTCGCATGCCGCATCCCTATGGCGAGGCGGAGGCACGCGCTTTCCTGGCCATGACTGCATCGCGCCGGGCCGGAATCGCCTATGCGTTGACGCTGGCCGGCACCGAGACCTTCGTCGGCTGTGCCGGGCTCAACACCACGGATCGTGGGCTGGAGCTCGGCTACTGGATCGGCGAGCCGTACTGGAAACGCGGCTACGCGACGGAGGCAGCGCACGCACTGGTCGACCTTGCCTTCCAGAGAACCACGATCCAGGTGCTGCACGCCTCGACGCGGGTTATCAATCCGGCCTCGCGCCGGGTCATCCACAAATGCGGCTTCCAGTATGCCGGCCAGGGCATGCTGAACTCGATCGTTGCCGGCCAGGTGCCGGTCGAGCGCTACCGCCTCGATCGCAAGACCTGGACCAGCCTGCGGAACTGGGTGCATTTTTGATGGATGCGGCTCACGTCATCTCGAGCCAGACCGGCAAGTGATCCGAACCGGCCGCTTGCCGGTCGACCCACAGGCGCCTCAGCGATTTGGCAAGCGAGGCGCTGGTGAAGACGTAGTCGATGCGCTTGTAGCGGCTGGTATCGCCCGGCCGCTTGGGGTCGACCCAGGTGACGAGATCGGCGCCGGCGGCGCCGAGGCGCGTGGCAGCATCGATGGCGAGGTCGGCGGTCACCGGCATGCCGAATTCATGGTCAGGCTGGCCGGCGAGTTCGACATGTTCCGGCGATCCGGCCAGCATGTTGAAGTCGCCCATGACGACGAAAGCTTCGGGACAAGGCAGGTCCGGCAAGCCGACCTCGGCGACGCCGGAGAGCCCGCCGCCCTCGAGCGGGTAGTTCAACAGGCGCTGGCGCAGAAAGCGGATCTGGCTCAGCCGTTCAACCGGGCTGCGGTGGTCGAGATGGGTGGAATAGAAGCGGATCGGACCAAGCGGCGTTTCGATCAGCGCTTCCAGCGCGCCGCGCTGGAAGTTCATCGCCTCGACACTGCGGCTGCGCGGCAAAAGGAGATTGCGCGACAGATGGATCGGCGTCCTCGACAGCACCATGTTGCCGAGCTGGAAGGTGGTCGTGATGGCGCGGCCGTTCTCCAGGCGCGAGCCAGCGTCGGCTTCGAAATTGCTGCCGTAGACGGCAAAATAGTCGGGCAGCGCCTCGCCGAGGTCGGCCACCATGTCGCGGCCGCCATTCTTCGGGTTAGCGCGGGTGACCTCCTGCAGCGCGATCACGTCGGCGCCGCGCACGGCATCGGCGATACGGCCGATATCATAGCGGGCGTCGAGGCCGACGCCGTAGTGGATATTGTAAGTTACCAGCTTCATTCCGACATCTCGCGCTTGGAAAGCCGAGGATCGATTTTTCGGCAAGGGTCAACCAAATGGTACGCGTCCAGAGCTACGCGCGACGTTACAGTAGCAAAAACGGCCCTCGCCCTTCGTCCCGCCTTGCTTTAGAGCAATCCCGCAAAGCCAATAACAGAAACCATACAATCCGATGAAATTTCTCGATCAAGCCAAGGTCTACATCCGCTCCGGCGACGGCGGCGCCGGTTCGGTGTCGTTCCGGCGCGAAAAGTTCATCGAGTTCGGCGGCCCGGACGGCGGCGACGGCGGTCGCGGCGGCGATGTCTGGGTCGAGGCGGTCGATGGGCTGAACACGCTGATCGACTATCGCTACCAGCAGCATTTCAAGGCCAAGACCGGGACGCACGGCATGGGCCGCAACATGACCGGCGCCAAGGGTGCCGACGTAACGCTGAAAGTGCCGGCCGGAACACAGGTCTTTGCCGAGGACAATGAGACGCTGATCTGCGATCTGACGGTCGTCGGCCAGCGCTTTCTGTTGGCCAAGGGCGGCAATGGCGGTTTCGGCAACCAGCACTTCAAGACCTCGACCAACCAGGCGCCGCGCCGCGCCAATCCCGGACTGCCGGGCGAAGAGCTCAACATCTGGCTCAGGCTGAAGCTGATCGCCGATGCCGGCCTTGTCGGGCTGCCCAACGCCGGCAAGTCGACCTTCTTGGCGGCGGTCACCGCGGCCAAGCCGAAGATCGCCGACTATCCCTTCACCACGCTGCATCCCGGCCTTGGCGTGGCCCGCATCGACGGTCGCGAATTCGTCATTGCCGATATCCCGGGCCTGATCGAAGGCGCGCATGAAGGTGTCGGCATCGGCGACCGCTTCCTTGGCCATGTCGAGCGCACGCGTGTCCTTCTGCATCTTGTCTCGGCGCAGGAAGAAAATCCGGCCAATGCCTACAAGACCGTGCGTGCCGAGCTCGAAGCCTACGGCAATGGGCTGACCGACAAGGTCGAAATCGTCGCGCTTTCCCAGGTCGACATACTCGATGCCGCCGCGCGCAAGGCGAAAGCCGCCTCGCTGAAACGCGCCGCCGGCCGCGCGCCGATGCTGCTTTCCGCCGTCACCGGCGAGGGCGTCGAGGCGGTGCTGCGCGCGCTGATGGGGGTGGTGGCGGAGGCACGCGAAGCCGTCGCCGCGCCGGTCGAGACGCGCTGGAACGCATAGCCATGGCCGCGCAATCGCTGAAAAATTATCGGCGCATTGCCGTCAAGATCGGCTCGGCGCTGCTTGTCGACCGCACGACGGGCCTGAAGCGCGACTGGCTGGCCTCGCTTGCCGACGACATCGCCGTGCTGGCCAGTGGCGGCGCCGAAATTCTCGTCGTGTCTTCCGGGGCGATTGCACTCGGCCGCACCATCCTCGGCCTCGGCAAGCGGGCGCTGAAGCTCGAGGAGAGCCAGGCTGCTGCTGCCGTCGGGCAGATCGCCTTAGCCGGCGCCTGGTCGGATGCGCTCGGCAAGAATGGCTTGAAATCGGGCCAGATCCTGCTGACGCTCGGCGACACCGAAGAGCGCCGCCGCTATCTCAACGCGCGGGCGACGATCTCGACACTGCTCAAGATGAAGGCGGTGCCGGTCATCAACGAGAACGATACGGTGGCCACCTCCGAAATCCGCTATGGCGATAACGACCGGCTGGCGGCGCGCGTCGCCACTATGATGGGCGCCGACCTTTTGGTGCTGCTCTCCGACGTTGACGGGCTCTACACGGCACCGCCGGCGCGTGACCCGCAAGCTCGATTCATTCAGGTCGTCGACCGCATCACTCCCGACATCGAAGCGATGGCGGGTGCCGCTGCTTCGGAATTGTCGCGCGGCGGCATGCGCACCAAGCTCGACGCCGGCAAGATCGCGACCACCGCCGGCACCGCCATGATCATCACATCGGGCACGCGGCTGTCGCCGCTGCTGGCAATCGAGCGCGGCGAGCGTGCCACCTTCTTCCGGCCGAGCGCCAATCCGGTCAAGGGCTACAAGACCTGGATCGCCGGGCAGCTCGAACCTGCAGGACGGCTGACCGTCGATGCCGGCGCCATCGGCGCGCTGCTCTCCGGCAAGTCGCTGCTGCCGGCCGGCGTCAAACTGGTCAGCGGCAATTTTGCGCGTGGCGACACGGTGGCGATCCTGTCGCCCGAGGGCCGCGAGATCGCGCGCGGGCTGGTTGCCTATGATGCCGCCGATGCCGTAAGGATCGCTGGCCTGAAGACGACCGAGATCGAAACGGTGCTCGGCTACGAGGCGCGTTCGGCGATGATCCACCGCGACGACCTTGTGGTGAGCCATGCCGGTGGCGAGCAAGTAGTCGGTGACCAGGTTACATAGCGGAGGATGAGCCATGCTGACGCTGCATGAAAAATCCCGGGATGATACCGTGGCGCTGATGGCCGATATCGGCCGCCGCGCGCGTGCCGCGGCCCGCCCGCTGGCCACCGCTGCGGCCGAGCGCAAGCACGCGGCGCTGATCGGCATGGCTCAGACGATCCTTCGGCATGAGCAGGACATCCTCGACGCCAATGCCATCGACATCAGAAATGGCAGGGAGGCTGGCCTATCGGCAGCGTCGATGGATCGGCTGAAGCTCGATCCGGCGCGCATCCGCGCCATGGCAGACGGTATCAGCGAGATCGCCGGGTTTCGCGATCCGGTCGGCGATGTCATTGCCGCATGGGACCGGCCGAACGGGTTGCATATCGAACGGGTGCGCACGCCGCTCGGCGTCGTCGGCGTCATTTACGAGAGCCGGCCGAACGTTACCGCGGATGCCGGCGCGCTGTGCCTCAAGGCGGGCAATCCAGTAATCCTTCGCGGCGGCTCGGATTCGCTCAACTCTTCCGCCGCTATCCATGCCTGCCTGGTCGAGGGGTTGAAGGCAGCCGGGCTGCCGGAAGATGCCATCCAGCTGGTGCCGACTACCGATCGCGCCGCCGTCGGCGAAATGCTGAAAGGGCTTTCAGGCAATCTCGAGGTCATCATTCCACGCGGCGGCCGCAGCCTGGTCGAGCGTGTGCAGAACGAGGCGCGGGTGCCGGTCTTCGCGCATCTCGAGGGCATCTGCCATCTCTATATCGACCGATCGGCCGATCTCGACATGGCGGTCAAGATCGCGGTCAATGCCAAGATGCGGCGCACCGGGGTGTGCGGTGCTGCCGAGACGCTGCTGGTCGACCGTGCGGTCGCCGGCACGCATCTGGTGCCGATACTCGAGGCCTTGCGGGCGGCAGGCTGCGAGATCCATGCCGATGTCGAGGCGCTGAGGCTTTATGCCGATGCCCAGCCCGCGACCGATGCCGACTGGGTGACCGAGTATCTGGACGCGATCATTGCGGTGAGACTGGTCGAGGGCGTCGCCGGCGCCATCGAGCATATCGAGACGTTCTCCTCGCATCACACCGAGGCGATTATCGCCGAGGATGCAAAGGCCGTCGAACGGTTCTTCAACGAGATCGATTCGGCGATCCTTCTGCACAACGCCTCGACCCAGTTTGCCGATGGCGGCGAGTTCGGCATGGGCGCCGAGATCGGCATCGCCACCGGCAAGATGCATGCACGCGGGCCGGTCGGCGTCGAGCAACTGACCTCGTTCAAATACCGCGTACGCGGGTCGGGACAGGTGAGGCCTTGAGCGCCGGTCTTACCCTCTCCCTTGTGGGGGAGGGTGGCGAGCATCGCGAGCCGGGTGGGGGTGCGACGCTGAACTCTGCAACACCCCCACCCCGCTCCGCTTCGCGGATCGACCCTCCCCACAAGGGGGAGGGTAAGGAATCCGTATCCTCCCACTATCTGCACATGCCGCATGCCGGGAAAGGCGTGGCGGTCGGGCTGTTCGGCGGTTCGTTCAACCCGCCGCATGCCGGCCATGCGCTGGTCGCCGAGATCGCACTCAGACGCCTTGCGCTCGATCAGCTGTGGTGGATGGTGACGCCCGGCAATCCGCTCAAGAATGCCGGAGACCTGGCGCCGCTGGCCGAGCGGCTGCAGCTATCCGAAAAGATCGCCAAGAACCCGAAGATCAAGGTCACTGCATTCGAGGCGGCCCACCGCGTCCGCTTCACCGCCGACACGCTGGCGCTGGTCAAGGCGCGTAACCCGGGCGTCGATTTTGTCTGGATCATGGGCGCCGACTCGCTTCGCGACTTCCACCGCTGGCAGCGCTGGCGCCGCATCGTGATGACGTTCCCGATCGCGGTGGTCGACCGGCCAGGCGCGACGCTGTCGTTCCTGTCGTCAGTGGTCGCCAAGACGTTCGACTATGCCCGCGTCGACGAAGGCGACGCACCGCGGCTCGCCCGTATGACGGCGCCGGCCTGGACCTTCATCCACGGCCCGCGTTCGTCGCTGTCGTCGAGCGCGATCCGCAAGGTGGCAAAGGGCTGAACCGGCGCGGAAGGCAAGTCCGGTGATGTCGCTTTTGCCGCTGCCTTGACCTGCTTGATGGGCGATCCTCGGTCATGACGATTCTCGAGCGCGACCAGGACAAGAACGGTCTAGGGCAGCCGGCGCCGTCGATCGCCATTGCCAGCATCCTTTTGTCGATGGCGCTGATCGCCGTCGGCAATGGGCTGATGTTCGCCTATATCCCAGTCCGGCTCGGCGCCGAGGGCTTCGATCCGACATGGGCGGGGCTGATCGTCACCGGCCTTTCGGCCGGCGGCCTTGCCGGCTGCATCCTGACCGGGCCGCTGGTGCGGCGTGTCGGCCATGCCCGCGTGTTCATGGTGCTGTCGGCACTGATCGTGCTGTCCAACGCCGCGGTCGGCGCCGGGCCGCACCCCTTGCCATGGATCGCTGCACGGGCACTCTACGGCTTTGCCATATGCGGCCTGTTCATCGTCGCGCAGAGCTGGCTGAACGATGTCGTCGCCAACGCCATCCGCGGCCGGGTCATGGCCATCTTCTACGTTGCCTATGTCGCCGGGCTCGGCGTCGGTTATTCGACGCTGGCGTTGATCGATATCCGCACGGCCGACGCGCCGCTGATCGGCATTGCCTTCACCGCGCTGTCGATCCTTCCCGTCGGGCTGACGCGGCTTGCGCAGCCACCGGCGCCGCAAGCGGCGTCCGTGGCGCTCGGCCGCGCCTGGCGGATCTCCCCGGTCGGCGTTGCCGGCATGCTTGCCGTCGGCGGCCTGTCGATGACGATCTCGGGCTTTGCGCCGATCCATGCCACGGCCAAGGGCTATAGCCAGGCCGATGTCGCCTTGCTGCTTTCGGCAATGCCGGTCGGCACGCTGATCCTGCAGATTCCGCTCGGCTGGATTTCCGACCGCACCGACCGGCGCTTTGTGCTGATCGCGGCGTCGGCGCTTGCCGCCGCGGCGGGCCTGTTTGCCCTCGGTTTCGACGGCGGCGCGCTGGCGGCGCTGCTTGTCATCTATGTGGTCTGGGACGGCGCCTCGGAATCGATCTACTCGCTGGCCAGCGCCCATGCCGGCGACCGCGCCGGCAAGGACGATATGGTGGCGCTGTCGAGCTCGCTTTTGTTTGCCTGGTCGCTGTCCGGCTTCGTCGTACCCGGCATTGTGACCGGGCTTTCCGCCGTCTACGGCACGCAGGCCTTCATCTATGTGGCAATCGTCATTGCCGCCGCCTACTGCCTGTTCGTTCTCTGGCGCGTCGTCATGGTGCGGCCGGTGCCCGCCACCGAGACCGGCAGTTTCGCGCCAATGACGGCGCAGGCGCCGTTGCCTGTCGATCTCGCCTTCGCGCCTGAAGATCAGCGCCGGCGCGAAGGACTTTGAACACCCTCCAGCTGGTTTCAAATGCTCTATTGCCGCGTGGCTGAGGCATCCGGCTGAGGCGCTTTCGGCGCCGGCGCCGGGACCGAAAGGCCCTCGGCATCGAACGCCTGCTTGACACTCTTGGTGAGGTCGATCTGGGTGGCGAAGAAGTCGGCAGCCGCCGTCCAGTAGCGCAAGCTGATGGCGACGGTGCTGTCGCCGACGGTCGCGACAAAGGCGATCGGCGCAGGCTGCCGCCTGACGCGCCGGTCGGCGGCGGCAACGCCAAGCATGGTCTTCTGCGCAAAATCGATGTCGTTCCAGGAGCCGATGCTGAGCGTGATGTCGCCGCGACGCACACCGTTGCGGGTGAAATTGCGGACCGGCTGGTTCCACAGGGTCGAGTTGGGTGCAAGCACGTAGACGCCTTCGACCGTCCTCAGCGTTGTAGCAAACAGCCCGATCTCCTCGACGGTACCGGATATGGCGCCGACCTCGACATATTCGCCGATGCGGAACGGCCGCAGCGCCAGCAGCATGATGCCGGCGGCAATGTTCTGCAGCGTGCCTTGCAGCGCCAGGCCGATGGCCAGGCCGGCGGCACCGATAGCGGCAATGATCGAAGCCGTCTGCACGCCGAACTGGCCGAGAACCATGATCACGACCAGTCCCAGGATGGCGTAGCGGACGACCTGCGAGAAGAAATGGCGGAGCGTTTCGTCGAAGCCGCTGATATGGCCGAGGCCGGCATAGATCGAACGCTCGGCGAGGCCGGCGACGATGTAGCCGATGACCAGCAGGATGACGGCGCCGACCGCCGAAAGCGAGTAGGAGACGATCAGCGTGCTGAGTTGCGCAAGGCCGGATTGCACGGTGAGGAGGGCGTTCTGGGGATCGATCGGCATGTCGGGATTCCGGTTCGTGGATGAGCCGATAACCGCTGCGGGGCGAGGCGGTTCCGAATTTCTGGCCCGGAAAAGCCGCAAATTCGGCCGTTACCGGACGTCTGCTTGTGAGCGGTGTCTTGAAACTGCAACCTAACTCTGCCTATCTAAGCAGTGTCACCTGATTTCAGAGGTGATTTGGTTGTTCTTGCTGCGAAAGGAAATACACTGAGAACAGCACTGCGGAAGAAGGCCGACATCGTGCCTTCGCCGGCCGGGATCAGCGTAAACGACGCCGTGTCCCGCGCCATCAAGACAGTCCTTGCCAGTCTGGAAGACTCCAAGGCCGAAAATATCGTCTCAATCGACATTCAGGGGAAATCGAGCCTCGGCGACTACATGGTCGTCGCATCGGGCCGATCGCACCGTCATGTCTCGGCTGTTGCCGATCATCTCCTCAAGGCGCTGAAGGATGCCGGGCTCGGCACGGCGCGCGTCGAGGGGCTGGCTGGCGCCGACTGGGTCCTGATCGATTCGGGCGACATCATCGTCCATGTCTTCCGTCCCGAGGTCCGCGACTTCTACAATCTCGAAAAGATGTGGCAGGCGCCTGATCTCGAGGAGGAGACCCTCCACTGAGCCGTACTCGTCTTGATGCATGTCGTCGTCCGACATGCATCAGCGGCTCTTCGAGGCAGGGATGAAGATTACGGTTCATGCCGTGGGCCGAATGAAAGCCGGCCCCGAGAAGCAGTTGGCCGACCGCTATTTCGAGCGTTTTGCCAGGAGCGGTCCTGCCGTAGGCCTCGAATTCGCTGGGATCGTCGAGATTGCCGAAGGTCGCGCGCAGACGGCCAATGAGCGCCGGCGCGAGGAAGGCCAGAAGCTGCAGACGCACTTGCAACCGGGCACGGCGCTGATGCTGCTCGATGAGCGCGGCAAGAACCTTTCCTCCGAGGATTTCGCCGGCCGCATAGGTTCGCTGCGCGATGGCGGGCGCAAGGCGCTGGTGATCGCCATTGGCGGCGCCGACGGCCATGACCAGTCACTGCGCGACCTGGCTGATCTGACGGTGTCGCTCGGCGCGCTGACCTGGCCGCATCAGCTGGTCCGCGTGATGCTGGGCGAGCAGCTTTACCGGGCGGCCACGATCCTTTCCGGTCACCCCTACCATCGTTCATGAACTCGGCTCCGTCGGCGAATTGATGCCAGCCGCCCGGATTTTTGCCCCAATGCTCATCGACAGTTTGGGCTCATGGGGTTTGTCGATGACGGCCGGGGCTCGAACATGGTTGATGGTTCGTTAACGAAGCCGCGCATAGAGTTGGGCTTCAATGTCTGAAGACTGGAAATCACGAACGGGCTCCTGGCGCGTGCGCTACGGCATCGCCGTGGCGACGATCGCGCTTTCGCTCGGCGTCGCGCGGGCCGAGAACACGCTCGACCTGACGCCCGACCCGGACCAGAGCCGCGCCGAATACGAAAAAGTATCGAAAGAGATCACGCTGTCGTCCGAGCGGCTGGCCAAGCTCGCCGCCGACATAGCGGCTGTCAAGAAGGACCACGCCTCGATCACCGCGGCGCTGATCCAGTCGGCGATGACCGAGCAGAAGCTCGGCCAGGACATCGAGGACATTGGCGGCAAGCTGGAAGGGCTGAAGGCGCAGGGGCAGAAGATCCGCGCCTCACTGGCCGCCAGACGCGACGTTCTGGCCGAAGTGCTCGGCGCGCTGCAGCGCATGGGGCTCAATCCGCCGCCGGCGATCCTGGTCAAGCCGGAGGACGCATTGTCGTCGGTGCGCAGCGCCATCCTGCTCGGTGCCGTGGTGCCGGAATTGCGCCAGCAGACCGACATGTTGCTGGCCGACCTCAAGGAGCAATCGCGGGTGACGGCCTCGATTGAGGCCGAGCGGGCGCGGCTGACGGCAGCTGTCGGCGAGCAGGCGGCGGAAAAAAAGCGGCTCGGCATGCTGCTCGAAGCCAAGCAGAAGCTCGCCGCCGATACGCAAACCGCGCTGGCCGCCGAAAAGCAGCGGTCCGCGACGCTGGCGGCCAAGGCCGGCAGCCTGAAAGAACTGATCGCCTCGCTCGAGGCCGACAGAGCCCGCAAGGCGGCGGATGCGGCCAAGGCAGCCGAGCAAAAGACCGCCGACGCCGACAAGGGCCCGGCATCGGCTGCGGCGCCGACGGAATTGGCCTCGCTGCCGGTGCCGGAGAGCAACAGGCTCACCGCTGCCGCGCCGTTTTCCGCGCTTCAAGGGCAGATCGCGCTGCCGGTCACCGGCAGGATCAAGCGGCGCTTCGGGGCCGACGACGGTAACGGCGCGATGATGCTCGGTGACATGGTTGCGACACAATCGGGAGCCATCGTCACAGCGCCGGCGGATGGAAATGTGCTTTATGCGGGGCCTTTCCGCTCTTACGGTCAACTCTTGATCCTGAATGCGGGTGACGGCTATCATGTCGTCCTGGCGGGGATGAGCAGAATCAGCGTCGCGTCTGGCCAGTCGGTGCTCGCAGGTGAGCCGGTCGGCGCGATGGGAGAGGCCCGGGTGGCGAGCACCTCGGCATCGAAGAATGGAAATGCCACGCCGGAGCTCTATGTCGAGTTCCGCAAGGATGGAAAACCCGTCGATCCGGCCCCATGGTGGGCGGACCGTTTTTCTGGAAGGACGTGAATGATGCGGAAACTGTCGCTTCTGTTTGCCGGTGCGCTGATGGGTGCATCGGCGATGAGCCTGGTCTATGGCGCGCCCGGCTCGACAGCGAAAGCTGCGGGCTCCGAGACCTATAAGCAACTGGCGATCTTCGGCGATATCTTCGAACGGGTGCGGGCGAATTATGTGACGCCGCCCGACGACAAGTCGCTGGTTGAAAATGCCATCAACGGCATGCTGTCGTCGCTCGACCCACACTCCTCCTACATGAATGCCGAAGAAGCGCAGGACATGCGCGTGCAGACCAAGGGCGAATTCGGCGGCCTCGGCATCGAGGTCACCATGGAGAACGACCTGGTCAAGGTGATCACGCCGATCGACGATACGCCGGCCGCCAAGGCAGGCGTGCTCGCCGGCGACTATATCGCCAAGATCGACGGCGAGGAGGTCCGCGGCCTGACGCTCAACGACGCCGTCGAGAAGATGCGCGGGCTGGTCAATACGCCGATCAAGCTCACCATCTTGCGCCAGGGCGCCGACAAGCCGATCGAACTGACCGTCGTGCGCGATATCATCAAGGTCAAGGCGGTCAAGTTCCGGGTCGAAAACGACATCGGCTACATGAAGATCACCTCCTTTACCGAAAAAACCTATGACGACCTCGAGAATGCCATCGACACCATCAAGAAGCAGGTGCCGAACGACAAGCTCAAGGGCTACGTGCTCGACCTGCGCCTCAATCCGGGCGGTTTGCTCGACCAGGCGGTGAGCGTGTCGGATGCCTTCCTCGACCGTGGCGAGATCGTCTCGACGCGCGGCCGCGATCCGAAGGACGTCACCCGCTTCGACGCGCGGGCCGGCGACGACATCGGCGGCAAGCCGCTGATCGTGCTCGTCAATGGCGGCTCGGCCAGTGCCTCGGAAATCGTCGCCGGCGCGCTGCAGGATCTGCGCCGCGCCACGGTGGTCGGCACGCAATCCTTCGGCAAGGGTTCGGTGCAGACCATCATCCCGCTTGGCGAGAACGGGGCGCTGCGGCTGACGACGGCGCTCTATTACACGCCGTCCGGCAAGTCGATCCAGGGCAAGGGCATCACGCCCGACATCAAGGTCGACCAGCCGCTGCCGGCGGAACTGCAGGGCAGGGACCTGACGCGCGGCGAATCTGACCTCAAGGGCCATATCAAGGGCGCCGACGAAAGCACGACCGGTTCGGGTTCGGCAGCCTATGTGCCGCCGGAACCGAAGGACGATTTGCAGCTCATCTATGCCGAGCAGCTGCTGCGCGGCCAGAAGACGGATCCGGCGTTCCCGCCGAATCCGCAAAAGGCCGTGTTGAACCAGTAAGGGCAGGCAAGCCGGGCCAAACAGGTCTGGCTGCCTGAGCGAAGCGATGCGATGCTGCCGGGGCCGCGAGGCTCCGGCAGTTTGATTCGGGGGCCGCGGCCGGCATGCCGCGCGTCCAGTGATGCAAGGGGACGCGCCGACATTTTGGATTTTGCGCCTCCGGAGAAGGTTTACTTCGGGGATGCACGCCGGAGGGTGCGGGCTTGGCTGATATCGGCAAGGACATAGAACGACCTCTCGGACAGGCGATTCGGCTGCCGCGCTCAGGCAGCCAGATCAGCGCCGGTACGGTCGCGGCCGCGCTTGTCGTGCTGTCCGTGGTCGGCGTCTCCAGCGCGATCGCCTTGCGAGACAAGCCGTTCCGGAAGCTGCAAGAAGTAGCCGTTTCGACGCCGAAGACGCCGGCGGCGGATACCGCCGCCGCGCCCGCCAAGGCGACGCCCGAAATGGCTGCGCCAAGCAACGCAAGCGGGGCCAACATAAGCGGGCCGAAGACGGGCGGTCCGCAGATCATCCACGTCCAGACCGAGGGGGGCGCCGCTCTACCCGATGCGGCCATAGTCATTCGCGACCCTTCGACGATCGGCCAGAACCTCAGGATCGCACATATTCCCGACAAGGCGCTGGTCGAGGCCAGCGAAACCGGTCCGTTGCCGATCCGCGCCGCCGACGGCAGGCGCCCGTTCGATGTCTATGCGCGGCCGTGGTCCGGGGCTCGCGGTGCACGCGTGGCGCTCGTCATCGGCGGGCTTGCCGTGTCGCAGACCGGCACGCAGGCAGCCATCGCCAAGCTGCCGGCGGAAGTGACGCTGGCCTTCGCGCCGCAAGGCAACAGCATCGGCCGCTGGATGCAGGTGGCGCGGCAGAGCGGCCATGAGGTCATCATGCAGGTACCGCTTGAGCCGTTCGACTATCCGAACGTCAATCCCGGCCGTAACACGCTGACCGTGGCTGCAACGCCGGACGAGAATTTGAAGAATTTACGCTGGGCGCTGTCGCGAACGACCAACTACACCGGCGTCATGAACTATATGGGCGCCCGCTTTTCGGCCGACGCGACGGCGATGGGGCCGTTGATGGCCGAGCTTGGCAAGCGTGGTCTGGCCTATGTCGACGACGGTTCGTCGGCGCGCAGCCTGGCACCCGAACTGGCGCTGAAGGACGGCGTGCCGTTCGTCGGCGGCGATACGGCGATCGATGCGGTGCAGGACCGCGGCGCCATATTGAAGAAACTGGATGGGCTGGAAGCCACGGCACGGGCGAAAGGCTTTGCCGTCGGCATCGGCTCGGCTTTCGACCTGACGGTGGATACCGTGTCTTCCTGGGTGACCGAGGCCAAGAAGCGTGGCATCGAGATCGTGCCGGTTTCGGCGGTGGCCATAGATCCGGAAAAAGGCTGAGATGACAAAGAACAAGCTCGTTGAGCCCGAGACGCTGCCCTACCGGCCCTGCGTAGGGGTGATGGTCCTCAATGAGGCCGGCCTGGTCTGGGTCGGCCGTCGCATTGCCGAGCCGGACAGCGAATTCGCTGGAACGACGCAGCTCTGGCAGATGCCGCAGGGCGGCATCGATGATGGTGAGGAGCCGCTGCCCGCGGCGGCGCGTGAACTTTACGAAGAGACCGGCATGCGCTCGGTGTCGCTGCTGGCCGAGGCGCCGCACTGGATCAAATACGACCTGCCGGCGCATCTGGTCGGCGTCGCCTTCAAGGGACGATATCGCGGCCAGACGCAGAAATGGTTTGCCTTCCGTTTCCACGGCGACGAAAGCGAGATCGAGATCAATCCGCCGCCGGGTGGCCACAAGGCCGAGTTCGACCGGTGGGCGTGGCGGCCGATGCTGGAATTGCCGGGCCTGATCGTGCCGTTCAAGCGCAAGGTCTACGAAGACGTGGTAGCGGCGTTCCGGCACCTGGTGGCGTAGCCGCCGGCCTTCCGTTAAAACAGGTCGGCATGAACGACATCTCCAGCAAATCTCTTCCGCCGACCGTCACCCTGGGCGAACCGATCAGCGAAGCCGCGGCAGGGGCGATCCTGACCATCGATCTCGGCGCCGTCCGTGAGAACTACCGGCGGCTGAAGGCGCGGCTGGGCGGCGTCGGCTGTGCTGGAGTGGTCAAGGCCGACGGCTATGGGATTGGCGCGGCGCCGGTGGCGGCGGCGCTGATGGGTGAGGGCTGTAATACTTTCTTTGTTGCGCATTTGGCCGGCGGCATCTTGCTGCGCAAGGCGCTCGGCTCAGTCCCGGCCATTTATGTGCTGAACGGCATTCCGCCGGGTGCGGAAACGGAAGCGGTTGCGGCAGGGCTTTGCCCAGTACTCAACAGCGCCAGCCAACTCGCGGCATGGCGCGAGATGGCCGGGCGGGTGGGCCGTAAGTTGCCGGCCGCCCTCCAGGTCGACAGCGGCATGTCGCGGCTCGGCATGACGCCATCCGAGGTGAAGGCAGTCGCGCAGGATCCGCAGGCTTTCGACGGTGTCGAACTGACGTTCGTGATGAGCCATCTCGCCTGCGCCGATGAACCCGAGCAGCCGGCCAACGAGCGGCAGCGGCTGGAATTCGAACGGCTGCGCCGGATGCTGCCGGAAGCGCCGGCTTCGTTTGCCAATTCATCAGGCATTTTTCTCGGGCAGCGCTATCACTACGACCTCGTTCGTCCGGGTGCCGCTCTCTATGGCATCAATCCGACGCCGGCGAAGGAAAACCCGATGCTGCCGGTGGTGCGATTGCAGGCCAAGGTCATCCAGACGCGGATATTGGAGGCCGGCGCCGGTGTCGGCTACGGTCACACTTTCCACGCCAAGGCCCCGCTTGCTGCGGCGACGATTTCGCTCGGCTACGGCGATGGCTGGCATCGTCGCGCCGCTTCCGCCGCCTGGCTCGAAAATGTGCGGCTGCCCTTCGTCGGCCGGGTCTCGATGGATACGATCATCCTCGACATTTCCGCACTGCCGCCCGGCAGGCTGAAGGCCGGCGACCTCGTCGAACTGATCGGACCGTCGTCGCAGACGGTGGATCAGGTAGCCGGCCAGGCCGGCACCATCGGCTATGAGGTCTTGACCAGCCTCGGCCACCGTTTCCACCGGCGCTATGTGAATGGCTAGGACGCAAGGTTGTTGTCCTCACGCATGTCTTTTCCCTAAGCATCGGCACTTGGCTGACGCCACAGAATCCGGCAGACATGAGGCGGCGATGATCCCGGTCTCGAATCCCGACGAGATGCCGCCGCGGAGAACCAAACGATGAAGATCTTCGTGCTGGGCGGCGGCGTGATCGGGGTCACCACCGCCTATTTTCTTGCCGAGGCCGGTCATCAGGTGACGGTGATCGATCGCCAGAAAGGCCCGGCGCTGGAAACCAGCTTTGCCAATGCCGGCGAGATCTCGCCCGGCTATGCCTCGCCCTGGGCCGGGCCCGGCGTTCCGCTGAAGGCCATCAAATGGCTTTTGATGAAGCACGGTCCACTGGTGGTGCGACCGGCCCTCGATCCGCATATGTGGATATGGCTGGTCAAGATGCTGCGCAATTGCACGGCTGAACGCTACGCGCTGAACAAGGCGCGCATGGTGCCGCTGGCCGAGTACAGCCGCGACACGCTGAAGGCGCTGCGCGAGGCGACCGGCATCGCCTATGACGAGCGCGCCAAGGGCACGCTGCAGCTCTTCCGAACGCAAAAGCAGCTCGACGGCTTCGGCGGCGATGTCGAGGTGCTGAAGGCCTATGGCGTCCCCTACGAGGTCCTCGACCCCGACGGCTGCATTGCAGCCGAGCCTGGGCTGGCCGGCGTGCGCGAGAAATTCGTCGGTGGCCTGCGGTTGCCCGGCGACGAAACCGGCGACTGCAAGATGTTCACCGACAGGCTTGCCGAGCTTTGCGCGGCACGCGGCGTCACCTTCGAATACGACACGGAGATATGGCGCGTCGTCAAGAAGCGCGATCGCATCACCAACATCAGCACCAGCAAGGGCTTGATGGTCGCCGATGCCTATGTGATGGCGATGGGCAGCTATTCGGCACGGTTCATGCGCATGCTGAAGCGGCCCATCCCGGTCTACCCGGTCAAGGGCTATTCGATCACCCTGCCGATCAAGGACGCCGCCGCTGCACCGGTCTCGACCGTGATGGACGAGAGCTACAAAGTAGCGATCACCCGGCTCGGCGACCGTATCCGGGTCGGCGGCACGGCGGAGATTTCCGGCTTCGACCTGCGGCTGCATGAATCGCGGCGCCGCACGCTCGAACATTCGGTCGGCGACCTGTTTCCGGGCAGCGGCGACATGCGATCGGCGACCTTCTGGTGCGGCCTGCGGCCGATGACACCGGATGGGCCGCCGCTGATCGGCCGCACCGATTTCTCCAATCTCTATCTCAACACCGGCCATGGCACACTCGGCTGGACCATGGCCTGCGGCTCGGCCAAAGTTCTGGCCGACATCATCTCCAGCCGGGTGCCCGACATCGACGTCGGCGATCTCGGGCCCGGACGATACGCCAAGTAAGACGCCCACCAGCTAACACAGCCAGCGGCCGGCAGGCTCACGCGAACAAACCCCTGTCCCGTTCGACGGCCTTGGTAATGAAGCTCGCGACGACCTGGACGCGGCGCAGCGGCCTGACCGATTCATGATAGACCAGCCAGTAGGCGCGGCGGATGGGTGCGACGATATCGAGAGGCACCAGCTCCGGCATCGAGCGGGCAACGAAGGTGTGCAGGATGCCGATGCCGGCGCCGGAACGCACCGCTTCGGCCTGGCCGAGCGCGGAGGAAATGGCGAAGCTGGTCCGCCAGTCGGGGCTGAATTCGGCCGCGTAGTCGAGCGAGGGACTGACGATCAGGTCCGGCACGTAGCCGATCAGCGTATGCTGGCCTAGCTCGGCGGCGGTTCCGGGCAGGCCATGGGTATCGGCGTAGGCACGCGACGCGAACAGGCCGAGCGTGTAGTCGACCAGCTTTCCCGCCACCAGGCGGCCTTCCGTCGGTCGTTCGACGGTGATGGCAATGTCGGCCTCGCGCCGGGACAAAGAGAAGGAGCGTGGCACCGGCACCAGCTGGATGGTGAGCTCACGGTGCAGAGCGGTCAGCGCGCCGAGGCGCCTGGCCAGGAAGGCGACGCCAAAGCCGTCCGGCGCGCCGATGCGCACGGTGCCCGAGATGTCGTCGCCTTCGCCTGAAACGGTCGAGCGCGCGGCGATCATGTCGCCCTCCATGCGTTCGGCAATCTCGAGGAAACGCTCGCCCGCCGGCGTCAGCTCACTGCCGGTGGTAAGCCGGCGAAACAGTTTTGTCCTGAGCGCTGCCTCGAGGGCGGCAATGCGGCGCGAGACGGTCGCGTGATTAAGCTCCAGCCGCCTGGCGGCGCCGAGGATCTGGCCGGCCCGCGCTACGGCAAGGAAGATACGGGCATCATCCCAGTTCATGAGGGTCCTGGCGATAACGATCAAAACCGCGTTCCTTCGCGCCCCCCTCTTTCCTGCCGGACATCTCCCCCTCAAGGGGGGAGATTGGCAGTTTCGCCGCAGGCGTCTTTCTTGCCGCGGTGAAGATTTCCGAAGGCGGGCGTGACAGCCAATCTCCCCCCTTGAGGGGGAGATGTCCGGCAGGACAGAGGGGGGCGGTGAAGGAACTCAATCTCAATCCTTGCTGCTGGGGACCTGCATTCTTCCTATTTGCGAGAATTGATGCTCTGCCGTCAACCGCTATCTATTTTCTGCACAACGGTTGCGTTTTCGCTCGCGTTGCCATCGCTCCCGCAAAGGCGGACAATGCCTCATCACGAACCAGGGAGAGAGACCATGATCGAATACGGTCATTTCATCGGCGGCAAGCGCGTCGCCGGAACCAGCGGCCGCAAGCAGGACGTCATGCAGCCGATGGACGGCACGGTGCGCGGCACGGTGGCGCTGGCTTCGCAGGCGGAATTGCGTGCGGCGGTCGAAAACGCCAGGGCCGCACAGCCCGGCTGGGCGGCGACCAATCCGCAGCGGCGCGTACGCGTCCTGATGCGGTTCCTCGAGTTGGTCGCCAAAGAGTATGACGCGCTGGCCGAGATATTGGCGCGCGAACACGGCAAGACCATCGCCGACGCCAAGGGTGACATCCAGCGCGGCCTCGAAGTGGTCGAGGTCTGTATCGGTGCGCCGCATATGATGAAGGGCGAGTTCACCGATGGCGCCGGCCCCGGCATAGACGTCTATTCGATGCGCCAGCCGCTCGGCGTCGTCGCCGGCATCACGCCGTTCAATTTTCCGGCGATGATCCCGCTGTGGAAGATCGCGCCGGCCATCGCCTGCGGCAATGCCTTCATTCTCAAGCCGTCCGAACGCGACCCGGGCGTGCCGATGCGCATTGCCGAACTGTTTATCGAGGCCGGTCTGCCGGCGGGCATCCTCAATGTCGTCAATGGCGACAAGGAAGTGGTCGACGCTATCCTCGACGACGCCGACATCAAGGCCATCGGTTTCGTCGGCTCGACACCGATCGCCCAGTACATTTATTCGCGCGGCTGCGCGGCCGGCAAGCGCGTGCAGTGCTTCGGCGGTGCCAAGAATCACATGATCATCATGCCGGATGCCGACATGGACCAGACCGTCGACGCGCTGATCGGCGCCGGCTACGGCTCGGCCGGCGAGCGCTGCATGGCGATCTCGGTGGCCGTCCCGGTCGGCAACGACACCGCCAACCGGCTGATGGAAAGACTGGTACCGCGCGTCGAGAGCCTGAAGGTCGGTCCGTCGACGGATTCTTCCGCCGATTTCGGCCCGCTGGTGACGGCGCAGGCGTTGGAACGGGTCAAGTCCTATGTCGACACCGGCGTCAAGGAAGGCGCCAAGCTGGTCGTCGACGGCCGCGGCTTTTCCATGCAGGGCTACGAGAACGGCTACTATATGGGTGGCTGCCTGTTCGACAACGTGACCGCCGACATGCGCATCTACAAGGAAGAGATCTTCGGGCCGGTGCTGTCGGTGGTGCGCGCACCGACCTACGAGAACGCCATCAAGCTCGCCAACGAGCACGAGATGGGCAATGGCGTCGCCATCTTCACCCGCGACGGCGACGCGGCGCGCGACTTCGCCTCGCGGGTTCAGGTCGGCATGGTCGGCATCAACGTGCCGATCCCGGTGCCGATCGCCTACTACACCTTTGGCGGCTGGAAGGCGTCCTCCTTCGGCGACCTCAACCAGCACGGGCCGGACGCGTTCCGCTTCTACACCAAGACCAAGACGGTAACGTCGCGCTGGCCGTCCGGCGTGAAGGACGGTGCCGAGTTCGTCATCCCGACGATGAACTGACCGAACGGTTTCCTGTCAGCGCGTCCTCGCCTTCGGCTTCGGGCGCGCGGGCCGGCGTGAAGGATGGCGCCGAATTCGTCACCCCGACGATGAACTGATCCAAATCGCAGAAAGCAAGAAAAGGCCCGGGCACCAAGCTCGGGCCTTTTTGCCGCGGTCTTCATCGGCATGAACACTAATGTGATGGAACCAAGAAGGCAGCAATCTTCTTAGGTTGCAGTCCTGCCGCGAAGGAGATGCTGGCAGATCAACCAACGGCGCTGGTGACGGCTCCGGGGGATATCGTCCGGCGCAAAGGAGGTGTCAGATGGCACGTCTCATGGCGACTATAGCTTGCGCTGCGATGGCCCTTTCCGCCGTCCCGGCAATGGCTGCCGAGCAATGTGCGGCACGCGCCGATATGGTCAAGGCGCTCGGCGAGAAGTTTCATGAAAACCCGAGCGCGGTCGGCGTCGTCAATCCGAATGTGGTGCTTGAAGTCTTCGTTTCCGACAAGGGCACATGGACCATCCTCGCCAGCGACACAAAAGGTCAAAGCTGCGTGATTTCAGTCGGCGAAGGCTGGGAGAGCGCGATGACGAAAGCGGCGCTGCCAGGCACCTGAACGATTTATCACGGGTCTGCGCGCCTCGGCATGGCCGCGCGGCCTGTGGCTCATTCTTTCGGCGACAGCCGTAAAACGGATCTGCAGGCGCCCGCTTGGGCGCCTGCTTGCGCTTTTCCATTATCGATACCATATATCGAGAACATAATGGGAACATCTTAAATCGTTCCCACCAATGGCAGACCGGAACACAGAAAGGAACGACGCGATGATGATGACGTCGGAACCGGCCTGGATCGCTCCGGCAAAATGAGGCCGTCAAACCCCTCCTTTGCCGGAACGTGATGGCAAAGGAGGTGCCCTATGGCACGCAAATCGCTGTTGAGATGGGTGAAAACCCTGGTTCTTGCTGGCGCATTGGCGGTGGGTACGAACACCGCAGGCGCGCAATATCAACACTGCGTTGAACATGGCGAGCTCGTCGCCCATTTGAGCGAGAAGTTCCAGGAAAGGCAGTTTGCTTTGGGGCTGATCGGTCATGAGGCGGTCATGGAAGTCTTTGTCGCCGAGACCGGAACCTGGACCATCGTCGTCACCGATATCGCCGGCAGAAGCTGCATCGTCGCGGCCGGCGACAATTGGGAAAACGTGATGGCCCTGCCCGGCCAGGGCGCATGACGAAATGGCAGGCTCAGCGTGTGGCAGCTGCCTCGGCATGGCCGCGCAAAAGCGCCATCAGGCGCTTGGCGTCCTTGGCCGCGGCATCTTCGTCGCCTGCGAGGATCGAACGGATCAGTGCGACATGATGCTCGGCGGATTCGGCCAAGCCGGTATCGGCCTTGTAGCGGAACCAGAAGCGACGGCTATGGGTTTGCAAGGGTGCCGCCAGGCGCGCGGCGAACGGGTTGTCGGCAGCCAGGGCCAGCGCCTCGTCGAGCGCCTTGTCGGCCTGGATAAAGTAGAACACATTTTCCGAAATCACCGCCTTTTGCATGGCAAGGGCAGCGTCATGGAACAGGTCGGCGGCCTCGCGGGTGACGAAGCGGGCGGCCGAGCGGGCAAGCACCACCTCGACGCCACGGCGGGCGTCGAGGACACGCAGCCAGTCGCCGGGGTGAAGCGGCGCGATGGCGATGCCGGCGCGCGGCCGGACCTCGAGCAGGCCCTCCCAGGCCAGCCGCTGGATTGCTTCGCGAACCGGGGTGCGGCCGAGGCCGAGCCTGTCAATCAGCGCCCCCTCGGTGATGAAGCTCGCCGGCGCCAGTTCGAGAGTTACGATCATGTGCTCGAGCCTGCGGTAGGCCTTCGCAGTTGCCGGCTCGGAGCCCGGGCTGTCATATACCAATGCGGCATCTCCTGATATATTGTTGATATATCATATCAGATTCAACGTTGACAGCCGGCTTCTTAAGAAATATACGACTGATATATCAGATGGAGCGATCGACATGTGGGCCGGAGTCTTCCCCGCCGTTACGACCAAATTCACCGAGGACGACGGCCTCGACCATGCCGAGATGGAGCGCTGCTTTGCGCTGCAGATGGAGGCCGGCTGTGACGGCATCATCGTCTGCGGGTCGCTCGGCGAAGGCCCGATGCTGTCGCACGACGAGAAGATCGCGGTGCTGAAGACCGCGCAGAAGATCGCCGGCAAGAAACCGGTGCTGTTGACGGTCAACGAGGCCGGTACACGCGAGGCGGCGGCGATCGCGCGCCGCGCCGCCAAGGAAGGCGCCAACGGTTTGATGGTGGTGCCGAGCCCGATCTACCATACCAATGCCGAGGAGACGGTCGCGGCACTCAGCGCCGTCGCCGCGGCCGGCGACCTGCCGGTGATGATCTACTCCAACCGGCTTGCCTACCGCGTCGACGTTACCGTCGACCAGATGGAGGAGTTGGCGAAGGACCAACGCTTCGTCGCCATAAAAGAGTCCTCCGACGACATCCGCCGCTCGACCGAGATCATCAACCGCCTCGGCGACCGCTACGACCTGTTCACCGGCGTAGACAATCTCGCCTTCGAGGCGCTGTCGGTCGGCGCCATCGGCTGGGTGGCGGGCCTGGTCACCGCGTTCCCGCGCGAGACCGTCGCCATCTACCAGCTGATGCGACAGGGCCGCCGCGAGGAGGCGTTGAAGATCTACCGCTGGTTCCGGCCGCTGCTCGACCTCGACGTTTCGACCTATCTGGTGCAGAACATCAAGCTTGCCGAAGTGCTGGCGATCAACACCAACGACCGCGTGCGCATGCCGCGCCAGCCATTGTCGGGCGAGCGGCGCAAGGCAGTCGAAAAGATCGTCAGGGATGCGCTGGCGGTGCGGCCAGAGCTGCCGACATTCTGATCCAGTCGCTTTGAAGGCATTTGCAGATGTGCAGCGCGGCGCATGGAAATGAATGATAATGCTACGCTCGATGTCGCCATCATTGGTGGCGGCATCATCGGCATCTGCGCCGCCGCCTTTCTGGCAGAGGCGGGGCGAAACGTGACGATCTTCGATCGGACGGGGATCTGTGAGGAAACCAGCTCCGGCAATGCCGCTGCCTTTGCCTTCTCCGATGTGCTGCCGCTCGCCCACAAGGGCATGATCAAGCAGTTGCCGAAATGGCTCGCCGACCCGCTCGGCCCGCTCAGCATCCCACCCGCGTATCTGCCGAAGCTGCTGCCCTGGCTGGTCCGCTTCTGGCGCGCCGGCCGAAGCGACCGCTATGAAGGCGGCCTTGCCGCGCAGGCCGGGATGATGAAGCTCGCCGAGGCGGAATGGATGGGCTTGCTCGACCGTTCCGGCACACGGCCGATGCTGCGTGAGGACGGCTCGCTCGAACTCTACGACAGCGAGACCGAGTTCAAGGCTTCACTGCCCGGCTGGGCGGCAAGGCAGCGCTTCGGCATCGGCTTCAGCCATGTCGAGGGGAGCGCTCTCACAGCCCTGCAGCCCGGTCTGTCGCCGCGCTTCGTCAAGGGAACGTTCGTGCCTGGGTGGAAAACCGTTGCCGATCCCAAGCTGCTTGGAAAGGCCTTGTGGGCCTATGCCGAGAGGTTGGGCGCCGGGTTCGAAAGGGCCCGGATCGAGCGTGTCGAGGCGGGACAGGACGGCGCGATCCTGACCACGGCCGACGGCACGCGGCGACGGGCGAAGCACGTCGTCATCGCTGCCGGGGCCTGGTCGCATCTGCTGGCGAGACATCTCGGCGACGGAATCCCGCTGGAGACCGAGCGTGGCTACAACACGACGTTGCCGAAGACTGCCTTCAACGTAAAGCGGCAATTGATCTTCTCCGGACATGGCTTCGTCATCACGCCGCTCGAGACGGGCCTGCGCGTCGGCGGCGCGGTCGAACTCGGCGGCCTTGAGAGGCCGCCCAATTATGCGCGCTCGAGAGCGCTGCTCGAAAAGGCGCAGAAATTCCTGCCGGGACTGGATCCGGCCAATGGACGCGAATGGATGGGGTTCCGGCCGTCGCTGCCGGATTCGCTGCCGGTGATCGGGCGGTCGCAACAAACGCCGTCGGTGGTGTATGGTTTCGGCCACGGTCACCTCGGCCTGACCCAGGCCGCGGTGACCGGGCGCTTGATCCGCGAGCTCGTTCTCGGGCAGAATCCATCGCTCGATCTCGGCCCGTTCAGCCCGCAACGGTTTTGAGTTCGAAGACAGTCAGTTGGGAGCCGGCATGGCCAAGAATTCCTTCTTCTGCATAGACGGCCACACCTGCGGCAATCCGGTGCGGCTGGTCGCCGGCGGCGGGCCTTTGCTCAAGGGCTCGACGATGATGGAGCGGCGAGCGCATTTCCTGGCCGAATATGACTGGATCCGCATCGGGCTGATGTTCGAGCCGCGCGGCCATGACGTGATGTCCGGCTCGATCCTCTATCCGCCGACGCGTGAAGATTGCGACATCGCCATCCTGTTCATCGAAACCTCGGGCTGCTTGCCGATGTGCGGCCACGGCACCATCGGCACGGTAACTTTTGCCGTCGAGCATGGGCTGATCAAGCCGAAGACACCGGGCGTGCTCAGGCTGGATACGCCGGCGGGCTTGGTCGTAGCGGAGTACAGCCAAGTCGGCGACTATGTGGAGGAGGTGCGCATCACCAATGTGCCTTCCTTCCTCTATGCCGAGGCTCTGACGGTCGAATGCCCCGGGCTCGGCGAGATCAGCGTCGATGTCGCCTATGGCGGCAATTTCTACGCCATCGTCGAACCGCAAAAAACCTATCGCGACATGGCCGACCATTCGGCCGGCGAACTGATCGCCTGGAGCCCGGTGATGCGGCAGCGGCTCAACGAGAAATATTCCTTCGTCCACCCGGAGAATCCCGGCATCGATAAGCTGTCGCACATATTGTGGACCGGGGCGCCGACCAACCCGCAAGCCGATGCCCGCAACGCCGTCTTCTACGGCGACAAGGCAATCGACCGCTCGCCCTGCGGCACCGGCACCTCGGCGCGGATGGCGCAGCTTCACGCCAAGGGCAAGCTTGGGGTCGGCGACGACTTCGTCCACGAATCGATCATCGGGTCGCTGTTCAAGGGCAGGGTGGAGAAAGAGGTCACCGTCGCCGGCAAGCCGGCAATCATTCCGTCGATCGGCGGGTGGGCGCGGATGACCGGATTGAACACGATCTTCATCGACGACCGCGACCCGTTCGCGCACGGCTTCGTCGTCAAATAGAGAAAACGCTGACGCAAGCGAAAGAAAGAGAGCGCAAACGGATTGCCTTCGACGGCGCAACGATCCCGCTCATCAACTTATTTTGACGGCGATTTCTTCGAAATGGGTCGCATGCTGCGATTGAATCGTCAAAGACATTGCGTTAGGCCAATGGTAGGGTCCGCGATGGTCCAGGGGGCGCACCGGAACAAAACGGGCAATCGGACGACGTGCGGCGAAAACACGCGTAATGATCGAAAAATCACGTTGCAATCCGGGCTCGAAACTTTACGACTAGGGAAAATACGAAAAGGAATGCGTCTGCATGGGCGACATTCCAGGGGAGCCACGACAGCATGCAGTATTTTGTCCAGCAGCTTATCAACGGGCTGACGCTGGGATCGATCTATGGGCTGATAGCGATCGGCTATACGATGGTCTACGGCATCATCGGCATGATCAATTTCGCCCATGGCGACATTTTCATGATCGGCGCTTTCACCGCGCTCATCGTTTTCCTTATCCTCGGTGCGTTGTTCTATTCGCTGCCGATCGTCGTTGCGCTGCTGATCATGATGATCGTCGCGATGCTGCTGACCAGCCTGTATAACTGGACGATCGAGAAGGTGGCCTACCGGCCTTTGCGTGGTTCATTCCGGCTGGCGCCGCTGATCACCGCGATTGGCATGTCGATTGCGCTGTCCAATTTCGTCCAGGTGACGCAAGGGCCGCGCAACAAGCCGGTCCCGCCAATGGTGTCCAAGGTCTACAACATCGAAGGCATCAGCGTCTCGCTGAAGCAGATCATCATTGTCCTGGTCACCATAGTCCTGCTCGCGCTGTTCTGGTACCTGGTCAACAAGACCTCGCTCGGCCGGGCGCAGCGCGCCTGCGAGCAGGACCGCAAGATGGCCGCGCTGCTCGGCGTCGACGTCGATCGCACCATCTCGATCACCTTCATTATGGGCGCCGCCCTTGCCGCTGTCGCCGGCACGTTGTTCCTGATGTATTACGGCGTTGTTGTGTTTTCCGACGGCTTTACACCCGGTGTGAAGGCGTTTACTGCCGCGGTGCTCGGCGGCATCGGCTCACTGCCCGGCGCCGTGCTCGGCGGGCTGATGATTGGCTTCATCGAAAGCATGTGGTCGGCTTATTTCTCGATCGACTACAAGGACGTCGCCGCCTTCTCCATCCTGGCGATCGTGCTGATCTTCCTGCCTTCCGGCATTCTCGGCCGGCCAGAAGTCGAAAAGGTCTGAGATCATGGCGGTTACCGTGTCTCCGGAAAGCACCGTCGTCGCCACCCCGGTCCAGCGCGCTTTTCGCGAAGCGCTCTATGCCGGCGCCATCTCGCTTGGCCTGTTCGTGCTGTTTATCGGCCTGAAAACCGACCAGAATATCTCCAACGAACTGATCCTGGTGCAACGCTGGGGCTTGCTCGCCGGCGTCGTGATCGCCACCATGGCAGGACGCTTCCTCTATGTCGCCTATGGCCAGCCCTTCCTGGCGAACCAGAAGATCGTCGACGTCGCCACCGGCCTGCTGCCGGTCAGCCTGGCTTCGCGATTCTTCCGCCTTCCCGCGTTCATCGTGGCGCTCGCCGTCGCCGTTATTCTGCTCGCGCTCAGCAGCTTTCTGACCGAGGCCTTAGGGCCGGAACTTTCCGATTTTGTGCGGTTCCTGCGGGCGCTCGCAATCATCTATGCGCTGGCTTGGCTGATATATCGGTTCCGGGCCTTCATTCACGCTCATTTCTCGGCATTGGGCATAACCGCACTGGCGCTCTACCCGATTATCGTGGTGTTGGTGCTGGCTCTATATGCCGGGTCGATGGCCGCCGGTTTCCAGGGCTCGCTGAAATATGTCGACAATTACGGCATCCAGATCCTGATCTACGTGATGCTGGCTTGGGGGCTGAATATCGTTATCGGCTTGGCCGGCTTGCTCGATCTCGGCTATGTCGCCTTCTACGCCGTCGGT
This sequence comes from Mesorhizobium sp. M1169, assembly GCF_040318345.1. Lineage (NCBI taxonomy): Bacteria > Pseudomonadati > Pseudomonadota > Alphaproteobacteria > Hyphomicrobiales > Phyllobacteriaceae > Mesorhizobium > Mesorhizobium sp. M1169. The sequence goes on from NZ_JAMYME010000004.1 coordinate 178,678, forward strand.
GCCTACGCCTATGCGCTGCTCGGCACGCATTTCGGCCTCTCCTTCTGGATCCTGCTGCCCGCCGCCGGCCTGATGGCTGCGTTCTGGGGCGTGATGCTCGGCTTCCCGGTGCTGCGCCTGCGCGGTGACTATCTGGCGATCGTGACGCTCGCCTTCGGCGAAATCATAAGGCTGGTGATCATCAACTGGCGCGAGGTGACCAACGGCTCGGCCGGCATTTCCGGCATCCCGAAGGTGTCTTTCTTCGGCCTGATGTCGTTCAACGTTTCCGATCCGAACTACATCTCGAAGGTGCTCGGCATCGCCCAATCGGGTGCCTACTACAAGATATTCCTCTACTATTTGATCCTTGGGCTCTGCCTGCTGACGGCCTTCGTCACCGTGAGGCTCAGGCGCCTGCCGGTCGGCCGCGCCTGGGAAGCGCTGCGCGAGGACGAGATCGCCTGCCGCTCGCTCGGTATCAACACCACCACCACCAAGCTCACGGCCTTTGCCACGGGCGCGATGTTTGGCGGCTTCGCCGGCTCGTTCTTTGCCGCGCGGCAAGGCTTCGTCAGCCCGGAATCCTTCGTCTTCCTGGAATCCGCGATCATCCTTGCCATCGTCGTGCTTGGCGGCATGGGCTCGCTGGTCGGCATTGCCGTCGCCGCCATGGTGATGATCGGCGGCACCGAAATCCTGCGCGAACTGGATTTCCTCAAGACCGGCCTGAGTTGGGGCAACATCAAGGTTATACCCGGGTTCGGCCCCGACTTCACGCCGGAGCTTTATCGCATGCTGTTGTTCGGCATGGCCATGGTCATCGTCATGCTGTGGAAGCCGCGCGGCTTCGTCGGCAGCCGCGAGCCGACAGCCTTCCTCAAGGTGCGCAGGGCGGTGTCGGGGTCCTTCACCAAGGAGGGACACGGCTGATGAACGCGAGCCCCTCCGTGAACGATGCCATCCTGCAGGTCGATCATTTGTCGATGAAGTTCGGCGGTCTCGTCGCCATCGGCGACCTGTCGTTCCAGGCCAAACGCGGCGAGATCACCGCGCTGATCGGTCCCAACGGCGCCGGCAAGACCACCGTGTTCAATTGCATCACCGGTTTCTACAAACCGTCGGAAGGCATGATCACGCTCAATCGGCGCGACGGCTCGACCTTCCTGCTCGAACGTTTGCCGAACCATGAAATCCCGGCGCGGGCCAAGGTGGCGCGCACCTTCCAGAACATCCGCCTGTTCTCGGGCATGACGCTGCTGGAGAACCTGCTGGTCGCCCAGCACAACAAGCTGATGAAGGCGTCCGGCTATACCATTCTCGGCCTGTTCGGTTATAGCGGATACAGACAGGCTTCGGCGGAATCGGTTGAACTGGCCGAGCACTGGCTGGAGAAGGCCGATCTCGTCGACCGCGCCGACGATCCTGCCGGCGATCTGCCCTATGGCGCGCAGCGACGACTCGAAATTGCTCGCGCCATGTGCACCGGCCCTGAGCTTCTGTGCCTCGACGAGCCGGCCGCCGGCCTTAATCCGAAGGAATCGGCGGCGCTCAATGCACTGCTGATGGACATCAAGGACAACACCGGCACGTCGATCCTTTTGATCGAACACGATATGGCGGTGGTTATGCAGATTTCAGACCATGTCGTCGTGCTCGAATACGGGCGCAAGATCTCCGACGGCAACCCGCAATCGGTGCGGACCGACCCGCGCGTCATCGCTGCCTACCTCGGCGTCGAAGACGAGGACGTCGAGACGGTGCTGACCGAAGTCGGCGACGAGGACGTCATCGAGCAACTGGATACGGGTCCGGATGCGGCGCATGGACCGGGCACATCGTCTTCGTATCTCGCCGGACCGGTGGCCGATACGGTCGGCCATAGCGAGGGCGAACGCGTCACCGTGTCAAAGGGCGCTTCGAAAGCCGGGCAGATCGATGCAAGGTCGAGTGCCGCGGCAAAGTCCGGATCGCCGGCCAAAGCCAAATCGGCCGCGAAATCTTCTGCCGCAAAATCTTCCACTGCAAAGCCGGCCTCCAAGGCTCCGGTGAAGTCAAAAACTCCCGGCACCTCTAATCGGCGTGGAGGGCGGAAATAATGGCCGGCACAACGCTGCTCGATATCAAGGGCGTCCAGACCTACTACGGCAACATCAGGGCGCTGAACGGCGTCGATGTCACGGTCAAGCAAGGTGAGATCGTAGCGCTGATCGGTGCCAACGGCGCCGGCAAGTCGACGCTGATGATGACCATCTTCGGTGCTCCCCGCGCCCGCGCGGGTACCATCACATTCGCCGGTACCGACATCACCCAGATGCCGACCCACGAGATCGCGCGCATGCGCATCGCCCAGTCGCCGGAAGGGCGCCGCATTTTCCCGCGCATGACGGTGATGGAAAACCTGCAAATGGGCGCCAGCCTCGACAACCTCGAGCATTATGACGAGGACGTCGAGAAGGTGTTCACGCTGTTTCCACGCCTGAAGGAACGCATTGCCCAGCGTGGTGGCACGCTGTCCGGCGGCGAGCAGCAGATGCTGTCGATCGGGCGCGCGCTGATGGCGCGGCCGAAGCTGCTTTTGCTCGACGAGCCGTCGCTTGGCCTGGCGCCGCTGATCGTCAAGCAGATATTCGACGCTATCCGGGAGCTGAACCGCACGCAGGGACTGACGGTGTTCCTGGTCGAGCAAAACGCCTTCGGCGCTCTGAAGCTCGCCACGCGCGGCTATGTCATGGTCAACGGCAACGTGACGATGAGCGGCACCGGCAAGGAGTTGCTCGCCAATCCGGAGGTGCGCGCCGCCTATCTCGAAGGCGGCCATCACTGAGTTTCAGGAGACATCAATCATGCAGGGCATTGTCTATGAGGAACCTTCGATCTGGCAGTTCTTCTTCGTCACCTGCCTGCTCGGCGGCTGGGCGGCGTGGATGACGGGCAAGGCATGTGCGCAGACGTGGCGCAGCTTCGCCCAGTTGTTCGCCTACATGCTGGGGCTCGGCATCGGCGTAAGATTCATCCATCATGCGCTGTTCGGCGGAACGATGTTTTCGCTGCATTACTACGTGGTCGACACCATCGTGCTGATGATATTGGGCTTCATTGGCTACCAATACACGCGCACCAACCAGATGGTAACGCAGTATAATTGGCTTTACGAAAGAGCCTCTCTTTTGAGCTGGAAACCAAAAGGTTGACATTTATCATTAACGGCGCTTCAGGGATGAATCGGCGTGACAAGTGCCTGAAAATCGGCAAAGTACTCTTTCTGCGAGCAAGAGTGGGCATCGCATGAAAGCAACATCCACGCCCACTCGGTAAATGGGAGCGTTTCAATGAAAAAGTCACTTTTGTCCGCCGTCGCCCTGACCGCGCTTGTCGCGTTCAGCGGCAGCGCGTGGGCTGACATCCTGATCGGCGTTGCCGGTCCGATCACTGGCCCGAACGCAGCATTCGGCGCGCAGTTGCAGAAGGGCGCCGAACAGGCTGCCGCCGATATCAACGCGGCTGGCGGCATTAACGGCGAGCAGATCAAGATCGAGGTCGGCGACGACGTGTCGGATCCGAAGCAGGGCATCTCGGTCGCCAACAAGTTTGTCGCCGATGGCGTCAAATATGTCGTCGGCCACTTCAATTCGGGCGTCACCATTCCGGCGTCAGAGGTCTATGCCGAGAACGGCATTCTCGTCATCACGCCTTCCGCGACCAACCCGAAGCTGACCGAGCGGGGCCTGTGGAACACGTTCCGTACCTGCGGACGCGACGATCAGCAGGGCAAGGTTGCCGGCGACTACCTCGCCGCGCACTTTAAGGACGGCAAGATCGCCGTCGTCCACGACAAGACGCCTTACGGCCAGGGTCTCGCCGACGAAACCAAGAAGGCACTCAATGCTGATGGCGTGACCGAAGCCATGTATGAGGGCATCAATGTCGGCGACAAGGACTTCTCGGCGTTGATCGCCAAGATGAAGGATGCCGGCGTCAACGTCGTCTACTATGGCGGCCTGCACACCGAGGCCGGCCTGATTATGCGCCAGCTCGCCGATCAGGGTCTCAAGGCCCAGTTCATGTCCGGCGACGGCATCGTGTCGAACGAATTGGCCTCCATCGCCGGCGATGCCGTCGACGGCACGCTGATGACGTTCGCTCCCGATCCGCGCAAGAACCCGAACGCCAAGGAACTCGTGGAGAAGTTCCGCGCCGCCGGTTTCGAGCCTGAAGCCTATACGCTCTACTCCTACGCCGCGCTGCAGATCGTCGCCGCCGCCGCCAACAAGGTCGGCTCTTCCGACGACGCGCAGAAGGTTGCGGAAGAGATCAAGAAGAGTGGCCCGTGGAAGACCGCCATCGGCGACATCGGCTATGACGCAAAGGGCGACATCACCCGTCCCGACTACGTCATCTACACTTGGAAGAAGGGTGACGACGGCAAGTACACCTACTTCGAACAATAAGCCGGCAAACGCCTGCAGCCCAAAAAATGCCCGGCGCCTCGCGCCGGGCATTTTTCATTTGTCTTTTGCTTCATCGCATGGGCGCAAGGATTTAAATCGGTTTAGCCGACGTCTCCATTTTTGTTTGCACTGCAGCATTTTCGCGCTAATCATGTCCGACAGTTCCCTTTCCCGCGTCCGGAGCCCTGTCCTTGGCAATCTCGAAGATCCTTGTCGCCAACCGCTCCGAAATAGCCATCCGCGTCTTCCGCGCGGCCAATGAGCTCGGCCTCAAAACCGTGGCGATCTGGGCAGAGGAGGACAAATACTCCCTGCATCGCTTCAAGGCCGACGAAAGCTACCAGGTCGGGCGCGGGCCGCATTTGGCCAGGGACATGGGGCCGATAGAAAGCTATCTGTCGATCGAGGAGGTTATCCGCGTCGCCAGGCTATCGGGCGCCGATGCCATCCATCCAGGCTACGGCCTGCTGTCGGAAAGCCCGGAATTCGCCGAGGCCTGCGCCACGGCCGGCATCATCTTCATCGGGCCAAAGCCGGATACGATGCGCAGGCTAGGCAACAAGGTCGCCGCTCGCAACCTCGCGATCGAAGTCGGCGTGCCGGTAATTCCCGCCACCGATCCCTTGCCGGACGACATGGCGGCGGTAAGGGAACTCGCCAAGACGATCGGCTACCCGGTGATGCTCAAGGCATCCTGGGGCGGCGGCGGCCGCGGCATGCGCGCCATCCGCTCCGAGGCCGATCTCGCGCGCGAGGTCATGGAAGGCAAGCGTGAGGCGAAGGCGGCTTTCGGCAAGGACGAGGTCTATCTCGAAAAGCTGATCGAGCGCGCACGCCATGTCGAGGTGCAGGTGCTGGGCGACACTCATGGCAACGCCGTGCACCTGTTCGAGCGCGATTGTTCGATCCAGCGCCGCAACCAGAAAGTGGTCGAGCGGGCGCCGGCGCCCTACCTCGAAATGTCACAGCGCGAGGAGCTTTGCGGCTACGCGCTGAGGATCGCGCGCGAAACCAGCTATATCGGCGCCGGCACGGTCGAGTTCCTGCAGGATGCCGATACCGGAAAATTCTACTTCATCGAGGTCAATCCGCGTATCCAGGTCGAGCACACGGTCACCGAACAGGTGACCGGCATCGACATCGTCAAGGCGCAGATCCATATCCTCGACGGCTTTGCCATCGGCACGGCGGAATCGGGCGTTCCGGCGCAGAAGGACATCAGGCTCAACGGCCACGCGCTGCAGTGCCGCATCACCACGGAAGATCCCGAGCATAATTTCATCCCCGACTATGGCCGCATCACCGCCTATCGCGGTGCCACCGGCTTCGGTATCCGCCTTGATGGCGGCACCGCCTATTCGGGCGCGGTCATCACCCGCTTCTACGATCCGCTGCTGGAAAAGGTAACGGCGTGGGCGCCGACGCCGGCCGAGACCATCGCCCGCATGAACCGGGCGCTGCGCGAATTCCGCATCCGCGGCGTGGCGACCAACCTCACGTTCCTCGAGGCGATCATCAATCACCCGAGCTTCGCCGACAATTCCTACACCACCAAGTTCATCGACACGACGCCGGAACTGTTCGCCAGTGTGAAGCGGCAGGACCGCGCGACCAAGCTGCTCAACTACCTTGCCGACGTTTCGGTCAATGGTCATCCCGAGACGCGCGGCCGGCCGCAGCCAAAGGCCGATGCGGCGCCACCGGTAGTGCCATATCTCAACGGCAATGTGCCTCAAGGCAGCAAGCAGAAGCTCGACGTGCTCGGGCCGGAGAAATTCGCCGCGTGGATGCGCGAGCAAAAAGAGGTGCTGGTCACCGACACGACAATGCGCGACGGGCATCAATCCTTGCTCGCGACGCGTGTGCGCACCTATGACATTGCCGGAATTGCCGGCACCTATGCGCGTGCTCTGCCGCAGCTTTTGTCGCTCGAATGCTGGGGCGGCGCCACATTCGACGTCGCCATGCGCTTTCTCACCGAAGACCCATGGGAGCGGCTGTCGCTGGTGCGCGAGGCAGCACCCAACCTTCTGCTGCAGATGCTCCTGCGCGGTGCCAACGGCGTCGGCTATACCAACTATCCCGACAATGTCGTCCAGCATTTCGTCCGCCAGGCCGCTGCCGGCGGCATCGACCTGTTCCGGGTCTTCGACTGCCTGAACTGGGTCGAGAACATGCGCGTGGCCATGGATGCGGTTGGCGCCGAGGGCAGACTGATCGAAGCGGCGATCTGTTATACCGGCGACATACTCGATCCGGCGCGGGCGAAATACGATCTGAAATACTATGTCGGCCTGGCCAGGGAATTGCAGGCGGCAGGCGCCCATATCATCGCCGTCAAGGACATGGCTGGGCTTCTAAAGCCGAGCGCTGCCCGCGCGCTGTTCAAGGCACTGCGCGAGGCGACGGACCTGCCGATCCACTTCCACACCCACGACACATCCGGCCTGTCGGCGGCAACCGTGCTGGCGGCGGTGGAGAGCGGCGTCGATGCCATCGACGCGGCGATGGATTCGCTATCGGGCAACACCTCGCAGCCGTGCCTCGGTTCGATCGTGGAGGCGCTGAAGGGCACCGAGCGCGATCCGGGCCTCGACCCGCAGTGGATCAGGAACATCTCGTTCTACTGGGAGGCGGTGCGCAACCAGTATTCAGCCTTCGAAAGCGACCTGAAGGGGCCGGCATCGGAGGTCTATCTGCACGAAATGCCGGGCGGTCAGTTCACCAACCTCAAGGAACAGGCGCGCTCGCTCGGGCTGGAGACACGCTGGCACGAAGTGGCGCAGACCTATCACGACGTCAATCTGATGTTCGGCGACATCGTCAAGGTGACGCCGTCGTCCAAGGTCGTCGGCGACATGGCGCTGATGATGGTGAGCCAGGACCTGACCGTCGCCGACGTCGAGAATCCGGCGAGGGACATCGCCTTCCCGGATTCGGTGGTGTCGATGTTGCGCGGCGATCTCGGCCAGTCGCCGGGCGGCTGGCCAAAGCCATTGCAGAAGAAGGTGCTGAAGGGCGAAAAGCCGATCACGGTGCGGCCGGGTTCGCTGCTCAAACCGGCGGACCTCAAGGCCAGTCGCGCGGAGGTCGAGGAAAAGCTCGAGCGCAAGCTCAGCGAGTTCGAGTTCGCGTCGTGGCTGATGTATCCGAAGGTGTTTTCCGATTTTGCCGCCGCGCAGGAGACCTACGGGCCGGTCAGCGTGCTGCCGACGCCGACCTATTTCTACGGCATGAAGCCGGAAGACGAGATTTTCGTCGACATCGAAAAAGGCAAGACGCTGGTGGTGCGCTGCCTTGCCATCGGCGATGTCGACGAAAAGGGCATGGTCACCGTGTTCTTCGAGCTCAACGGGCAGCCGCGCCGGGTGAAGGTGCCGGACCGGGCGCATGGCGCGTCCGCTGCCAAGGCACGGCGCAAGGCGGAGCCGGGCAATGAGGCGCATGTCGGCGCGCCGATGCCTGGCGTCGTCTCGGCGCTTGCGGTCGCTGCCGGCCAGGCGGTGAAGGCCGGCGACGTGCTGCTGTCGATCGAAGCGATGAAGATGGAAACGGCGTTGCATGCCGAACGCGACGGCACCATAGCCGAGGTGCTGGTCAAGGCCGGCGACCAGATCGATGCCAAGGATCTGCTGATCGCGTTCGGGTGAAACAGGCCGGCATCGATAGGGCCTTGTCGGCGCCTGGCAGCAGCCCTTCATGCCGCATCGATAGTACCTTGACCCGCCGCGCCCGGTCGGGCATCGAACCGCTGCAATTCGCCGCTCGGGTCACCCCGAGTCGCGGCGAGAAACGACGCGGAGAGAAGAATATGGCCGACGACATCACCGAGACCAGCCAGACTGTTGCCGCCGGCCAGCTGCGCGCCTTCATCGAACGAATCGAGCGGCTCGAGGAAGAGAAGAAGACGATTGCCGACGACATCAAGGAAGTGTTCGCCGAGGCCAAGGGCACTGGCTTCGACACCAAGGCGATGCGGTCGATCATCCGGCTGCGCAAGAAGGACCAGGCCGAGCGGCAGGAAGAGGAGTCCATCCTCGATCTGTACAAGGCTGCGCTCGGCATGGTGTAAAGGCCGGCCTCGGCGCCGGAGACGATCGCGGGAGAAGCGGTTCTGACCATGGAATCCAGCCATGAGTGAATTCGACTTCGGCGCCCACCGCGCCTCTGAATTCCGCCAACGCAGCTTCTGGACGCTGTTCGCGGAACGGCATCCGGATGAAAGGGCTCTGTTGGCGAGGCGCGGACCGTGGTTCTGGCAGCGTGGGCTGCCCGATTTCGCATTGGTCCTTTCCATGTATGTCGCGCCTGCGCACAATCATGTCGGCGTCTTCTTCGGCCGCAACGAGAAGTTCGGTGCCACGCAAGCCTGGTCGCGGTTGAAGCCGTTCCAGCCGGCCATCGAAGACAGGCTGAAGCTCAGGCCAGAACAAAGTTGCGACGGCCTCGGCATCAATTCGATGTGGCGGGTGAATTGTTTTGCCGAGGACAATTGGCCGGCGATGACCGACTGGCTGGTGACGGAAGCCTCACGTTTCGAGCGCGCGATTGCCGACGTTCTGGGTCAGGAATAAAGCAGGGTTTCCAGACGCAATCCTTGTGGAAGGGTTGCTCTGGTGCGCAGCCAGGGAGCCGATCGATCGATGACGATCATGTCGCGCGTTGCCGCCTTCTTCCGCTCACGCTGGTTCGGCGGCGTGCCGCTCGATCGGCTGTTCTGGCGCGACCTGGTCGTTGTCGGCACAGCGATCAACGTCGCGTCGTCGGTGGGGGCGCTCATTCTGCTAGGATTGAAGCTGCCGCTTGCGCTCGTCCTGGCGGTGCATTTCGCGCCGGTGCCCTACAATATCTTCCTGACCTTTGCCGTTTGGCGAACTGCCGGAAAATCGAGTGGCGTCATGGCCTCGCTGATGACGCTTGGCGCCACGTTGTGGCTGATCCTGGTGGTTGTGGCCTGACGATCAGGCGGCCGGCGCGAATTTGAGCGCCACGCCGTTGATGCAATAGCGCAGACCGGTCGGTGGCGGGCCGTCCTCGAAGACATGGCCGAGATGGCTGCCGCAGCGGGCGCAATGGCATTCGGTGCGGACCATGCCGTAGCTGCGGTCGACGGTGGTCTCGACCGAACCCGGCACTGGGTCGTTGAAGCTCGGCCAGCCGGTGCCGCTCTCGAATTTCAGCTTGGATTCAAACAAGGGCTGGTCGCAGCCGACGCAGGAGAAGGTGCCGGCGCGCTTCTCGTGCAGCAGGGCGCAGCTTCCCGGCCGCTCGGTGCCGTGGTTGCGCATCACCGCATATTGCTCGGGCGTCAGCCGGGCGCGCCATTCGGCATCGGTGCGGGTAACGGGGTAGGTGTGGCTGTCCATTTTTTCCTCTTAGCTTATGTCGCTATTTGGGTTGCCTTCGCAACTTCGCCTGAAATAGGCATTTGTTACGGCGTTTGCTCGTATTTCGTATCCTGCCGCGAAGAATCCCTCAGGCGATGGCGGCGAGATAGCGCGCAACCGATGCTGAAAATGCCGCCTTTGCGTCTCCGATGACGTTCTGGTTCCACCATGCGCCGTAGATATGGTCGAACGCGAAAGGCTCCAGCGCGGCCTTGATGCCGAGCACTTTCGTCGCGTTGAGCGGGATATAGTTCGGATAGCTGTACATGAAGCTGACATGACGGCGGGTCGGCGCCACCTGCAGGATGTCGCCGGCCAGGATGGCATTGCCGCGGTCGCGCTTCCAGTGCAGTACCTGGCCACCGGCAAAGTGGCCGCCGCAGCGGATGAGCGTCAGCGACGGGTTTATGGCGCGCATCTCGCCTTCCCAACTGATGATTGCCGGATGCGGCCGCATGATCCACTGACGATCATCGGCGTGCAGATAAATCGGCACGCCGCCAAACGCCTCGCTCCACTCGACCATTGCCGAATAATAATGGCAGTGCGAAATGGCGATGGCGGCCAGGCCGCCCCGGCGGTTGATCTCGGCCACCGCCTCGTCGCTGACCATCGAGATGCAGTCCCACAGCACATTGCTGTGCGGCGTTTGCGCCAGCAATGCGCGCTGGCCGATAGCGAAGCGTGGCTCGATGCCGAAGGCGAGCACGCCGGCATCATCCTTGATCACGACCCGATGGCCGGCGGCGAGCTCTTCCGGCGTGGTCCAGGCCTGGCCCTCCCAGCGCACATATTGCCGCTCGTCCTCGCAGATCGGGCAATGTCGCGGCGGCGTCGCTGTCGCCGCGAACTGGACACCGCATTGCAGGCAAAGGAAACAGGTCGACCGTCCTGTTTTGCGTGGATCCATTCAGTGCTTCCTTGAAAGTTGCTTCGTCGCGGCTTCGAGGCCGGCGAGCGTCAGCGGAAACATGCGGCCGCCAAAAATATCGCGGATCATGGCAATCGAATGGGTAAAACCCCAGTTCTTCGCGTCTTCCGGATTGAGCCAAATGGCGTTCGGCCATTGCTGCAGCAGCCTGCCGAGCCAGACGGCGCCGGCCTCCTTGTTCCAATGCTCGACCGAGCCGCCGGGTTGAGCGATCTCATAGGGGCTCATCGAGGCGTCGCCGACGACGATCACCTTGTAGTCGGGGCCATATTTATGGAGGAGATCGAAGGTCGGAATCACCTCGGCATGGCGGCGGCGATTGTCCTTCCACACGCCCTCGTAGAGGCAGTTGTGGAAATAGAAATATTCGAGATGGCGGAACTCGGCGCGGGCGGCCGAAAACAGCTCCTCGACACTCCTGACATGGTCGTCCATCGAGCCGCCGACATCGAAGAACATCAGCAGCTTCACGGCATTGCGACGTTCGGGTTGTGTCTTAACGTCAAGATAACCGTGCTCGGCGGTGGCGTGGATGGTGCCGGGCAGGTCGAATTCCTGTTCGGCGCCTTCGCGCACCCAGCGGCGCAAGCGCTTCAGCGCGACCTTGATGTTGCGGGTGCCGAGTTCGACGGCGTCATCGAAATTCCTGAACTCGCGTTTGTCCCAGACTTTTACCGCGCGGCGGTTGCGGCTTTCGTGCTGGCCGATGCGCACGCCTTCGGGATTGTAGCCATAGGCGCCGAAGGGCGAGGTGCCGCCGGTGCCGATCCATTTCGAACCGCCCTGATGCCGGCCGTTTTGCTCCTCCAACCGCTTCTTCAGCGTCTCCATCAGCTTTCCGAAGCCGCCCAGCGCCTCGATCAGCTTCTTCTCCTCGTCGGTCAGGTGCTTTTCGGCGAGCCTCCGCAGCCATTCCTCCGGGATGTTTGCGACATCGACCGCGTTTTCGCCAGCTTGCGCCTCGACACCTTTGAAGATGTGCGAAAAGACCTGGTCGAAGCGGTCGATGTGGCGCTCGTCCTTCACCAGAGCGGCGCGGGCGAGATAGTAAAAGCCCTCGACATCATAGTCGACCAGCCCGGCCTCCAGCCCCTCCAGCAGCGACAGATATTCGCGGAGCGAGACCGGAACCCGCGCTGCCTTCAGTTCGAGGAAGAAGGGGATGAACATGGTCCGACTTTATCTGTGTCCCTCGATCTTCTCCCGTGCGGCGCTGGCGATAAAGGCGGAACGCGTCAGACCACGCCGACCCGCTTCTTCGTCGATTGCCGCCAAAAGACCTGCGTCGAGCGACAGATTGGCCCGGACAGGCCGTCCGGAATCGATCAGCACAGGGATCATCACGGCGGATTCACCGGCAGCGCTATCGACTTCGCCCAGTCGGAGCAGATCTGCCACAGTGCGCGCCGCGGGCAAGGGCAAGTTCTTCGCCATTCGTGTCTCTGCCCATTCGCGAACGGCAGAAGTCGCATCGGCTATCGCCTCTTCGGGACTTGCGCCACCGCCGTGACATCCGGGAAGATCAGGCACCCGCACTCCCCAGACTTCATCTGCGCCGTCAAGAATTCCGACATAGTGCGTCATGATTCGTCCTTAAATCCATCCAGCAAGCCGGGCGATCGACCGCGCAACACCCAGAGATTGTTCGCGATGCCGCGGCACGATAATCATGATCTCCGGCCTTTCCGGATGCTCGTACTTCTCGTGTTTGCCGCCGCCTACGTTCACCCAGCCGTCACGTAAAAGCCTCGTGACAATCTTGCGCGTGTTGGTCTCGATCAGCGGCACTGTCGCCCCTGATCATGCGCAATATATTGCGCACAGGTGATTATTTCAATCGTTGGCTTCATCATAGCAGATCGTACTCGATGAAGCCGGTCCGCCGCGCCACGTGGTCGTAGAGCTTGCGTGCCGTGGTGTTGGTTTCGTGGGTCATCCAGTAGACGTTCTTGACGCCGATCTTGCCGGCTTCCTGCTTGACCGCTTCGATCAGGGCGGCGCCGACGCCCTTGCCGCGTACATCGGGGTCGGCGAACAGGTCCTGCAGATAGCAGTTGTTTATCTGCGACCAGCAGGAGCGATGGTAGAGATAGTGCGTCAGGCCGACGGCCTTGCCGTCGAGGGTGGCGATGAAGCCTTTCGGCTCGAACTCGCCCGCCGTGAACAGCCGCTTCCAGGTGACGGCGTAAACCTCTTCCGGCAGCTTGGTTTCGTAGAAGGTGAGATAGGCGGTCCAAAGACGTCGCCAATCGGCGTGGTCAGATTGCGCCAATGGGCGGATGGTGATCTCGGTCATTTCGTTTCCCTCTGAAGTCGGCAACCTGAAGCTGCCTCCGTGCCCGGCTAGAGGCAACGGTCCAGCACCGGGAAAGCGCTGTCCGGTGACTTCGTGGGCTTCCGGCCGACCGGCCCCTCATCCCTGCCGTCTCGCCATGAAGGCCAGGCGCTCGAACAGGTGCACGTCCTGTTCGTTCTTCAGCAAGGCGCCGTGCAGCTTGGGCAGCACGTTCTTCGGGTCGGCGCGCAGGTCCTCGGGCGCGATCTCGTCGGCGACCAGCAGGCGGATCCAGTCGAGTGCCTCGGAGGTCGACGGCTTCTTCTTGAGGCCCGGCACGTCACGGATTTCATAGAATTGCGTGAGTGCGGCGCGCACCAGGTTCTGCTTGATGCCGGGATAGTGCACGTCGACGATTTTGTGCAGCGTCTCGACGTCGGGAAAGCGGATGTAGTGGAAGAAGCAGCGGCGCAGGAAGGCGTCCGGCAGCTCTTTTTCGTTGTTGGAGGTGATGATGACGATCGGCCGGACGGTGGCACGGATGGTCTCGCCGGTCTCGTAGACGAAGAACTCCATCCGATCCAGTTCCTGCAACAGATCGTTGGGGAACTCGATATCGGCCTTGTCGATCTCGTCGATCAGAAGCACGACTTTCTTGCCGGCAGCAAAGGCGTCCCACAGCTTGCCGCGCTTGAGGTAATTGCGGATGTCGTTGAAGCGCTCGTCGCCGAGCTGGCTGTCGCGCAGCCGCGAGACGGCATCATATTCATAGAGGCCCTGCTGCGCCCGCGTGGTCGATTTGACATGCCATTCGATCAGATCGATGCCGAGCGCCGCCGCCACCTGGCGGGCAAGTTCGGTCTTGCCGGTACCGGGCTCGCCCTTGACCAGCAACGGCCGCTCGAGCGCGATCGCCGCGTTGACCGCCACCATCAGATCCTTGTCGGCGACATAGGCTGCCGTGCCTTCAAAACGCATTTTTGCTCCCGGGTTCATCGCGCGACCCTAAGGAGGCGGCCTTCGCTGTGCAAGGCGCTGCTGGCAAAGCGGGGATCTTGCCGGCGCGACCCTCGTCGAGCGGTTCTGCGTCGATTTAAGACTCGAAACATGTCGTCTCTCTGGCGCTTGGTCTGCCGTCTGCCTATATTGGCGGAGACGGTCTGCGCTTCCCGGCAGGAGAACATTTTCCCCGGGGCCTTAATGATCCCTAGGGAGCTGTCCCTGGGAAGACCCGTGGGTTTTCTCATACGGCGCCCACCTACTTTGTAGGTTCCCGGGATCGCTCTCTCCACCGGTTGTGTGGATCGTCACCTATCGAAAAGGCCATGTCTGGCGGATCTTGTCGTCGCGCCGCTTTGTGCGGTGCTCTCACGAACGAAAAGTTCGCCCCGCTCCTCCAAAACGTCGCTCGTAAAACTCCATCCAAATCTGATCTTTTCTACCGTCGGCGCATGAACTCCTCGAAAGACCTGAAAAAGAATCTCCGCAACCAAGCCCTCGGCCGCCGCGATGCGCTCGATCCTTTCTGGCGGGTGGAGGCAGCACTCGAAATGGCCGAGACGGCGCGCGACCGGATCACCGTCGCGCCGGGCCAGATCGTCTCAGGCTTCTGGCCGATGCGCTCGGAAGTCGACGTCCGGCCGCTGATGTTTGCCTTGCGCGAAAAGGGGGCAAGGCTCTGCCTGCCGGCCATTCTCGACAAAACCATCATCGTCTTTCGCGAACTGGTGCGTGGCGCGCCGATGGTCGACATGGGCTTCGGCACCGTCGGGCCACACGAGGAAGCCGAGGTGCTCGATCCCCAGCTGATGCTGGTGCCGCTTGCCGCCTTCGATGCGCGCGGCCACCGCATCGGCTACGGCGCCGGCTATTATGACCGGGCGATCGCGCGGCTGGCCGACAAGGGGCAGCAGCCGCGGCTGATCGGCATTGCCTTCAACTGCCAAGAGGTGGCCGTGGTGCCTGACGAGCCGCATGACGTGATCATTCCGGAAATACTCACCGAGAGCGGGTTGCGTCGCTTCGCGCCGAAATTGTAGATAAGTTCCTGGACGCATGGTCTTTTCCGAAAGTCATGCAGCTTTTTGCTTCGCTGACCTTCGGTTCGGGATCACGTTTATATGAGACTTCTCTTTCTCGGCGACATGGTCGGCAAGACAGGACGTACGGCGGTGTGGGAACAACTGCCCGGCCTGATCTCGGATTTCAAGCTCGACTTCGTCATCGTGAATGGCGAGAACGCCGCCGGCGGCTTCGGCATCACCGAGGAGATTTTTCGCGAGACGATCTCGGCCGGCGCCGATGTCGTCACCACCGGCAACCATGTCTGGGACCAGCGCGATGCGCTGATTTTCGCGCCGCGCGAAGAGCGCTTCCTGCGTCCGTCCAATTTCCCCAAGGGTACGCCGGGGCGCGGCTCAGGCGTCTACATCGCCAGGAACGGCGCGCGCGTGCTGGTCGCCAACATCATGGGCCGGGTGTTCATGCATCCCGAGCTCGACGATCCGTTCCAGGCCGGCGAGCGCGAACTTGCCGCTTGTCCACTTGGTGAGCAGGCCGATGCAATCGTCATTGATTTCCATGCCGAGGCGACCTCGGAAAAAATGTGTTTCGCCCACTTCGTCGACGGCCGTGCCAGCCTTGTTGTCGGCACCCACACGCATCAGCCGACCGGCGATCACCAGATCCTCAATGGCGGCACCGGTTATATTTCCGATGCCGGCATGTGCGGCGATTACGATTCCTCGCTCGGCATGGACAAGGAGGAGCCGCTCAACCGGTTCTTGTCCAAGGTGCCGAAAGGCCGCTTCGAGGCGTCGACCGGACCGGCGACATTGTGCGGCGTCGGCGTCGACATTTCCGACCGTAGCGGCCTGACCGAACGGATCGCGCCGTTTCGCCGCGGCCCGCGGCTGGAGGAAACGGCGCCATCCTTCTGGTCGTGACATTGATATGGACGCTTGCAATACCCAATTGCCGGCGAAACTGCTCTAGATCGTAGAGGGGACGACCTCCATGCAGCTAGTCGAATTCCTGGCGCCGCATTTCGCCTTTGTCTCCGACCCGACGGCATGGGTCGCGCTGCTGACGCTGGTCGTGCTGGAGGTCGTGCTCGGCATCGACAATCTGATCTTCATCTCGATTTTGACCAACAAATTGCCGCTAGCGCAGCGGGCCCGCGCCCGGCGGCTCGGCATATCCGCCGCGCTGGTGATGCGGCTGATCCTGCTGGCCACCATCTCGATCATCGTCCAACTGACGACGCCGATATTCACCGCCTTCGGCCACGGGTTTTCATGGCGCGACCTGATCCTGATCGCAGGCGGCCTGTTTCTCGTCTGGAAGGCGACCAAGGAGATCCACCACACGGTTGATCTCGATGATCACCAGGACACCATGATGGGCGAGACGCTGCAGCTTTCGCTGGCCGGCGCGATTTTCCAGATATTGCTGCTCGACCTCGTCTTCTCGATCGACTCGATCATCACCGCCGTCGGCATGACCGACGAAATCGCGATCATGTACATCGCGGTGATCGTGGCGGTGAGCGTGATGATGCTGGCGGCCGGGCCGCTGGCCGACTTTATCGCCAGGAACCCCAGCATCGTCATGCTGGCCCTCGGCTTCCTGCTGATGATCGGCACGACGCTGATCGCCGACGGCATGGGTTACCACGTGCCGAAAGGCTACATCTACGCCGCCATGGGTTTTTCAGCACTGGTCGAAGGGCTCAACATGCTGGCGCGGCGGCGGAAGAAGGCAAAAGGCGGCGGGCACTGAGGATGGCCCACCGCGGCTGACCTAATTCCCCGGCACACCCTTCGGATGGCGGTCGCCGATCAGGCCGAGCATCACGCCTTGCTCCAGCCACGCCTTGGCGCCGGCGAGCACCAGCGCAAAACCGCCGGTCGAGCCGATCGCCTGCTTGACCTGCTCATCGGGGCTGCCGGCAAAGCCGAAATTGCGGACCTCGACAAAGGTCGTGCCGCCCGGCATCTCGGTAAATGTCAACACCACCGTGGTCGGCGGATCGCTCCATTGCATGACGATCTTCTTGTTATCGACGATCTCACTGACATTGACCGTCGTCGAGACGCCATACATGCGCCATTCCCAACTGATTTCCTTGCCGCTGTCCAACCTGTCGCTGCCATGGGTGAACCAGAACTTCGTCGTGATCGCCGGATCGACGAAGGCTTCGAATACGTCGGCGACCGGCCGCCTTATCAGCATGCCGGCTTCGGCGGTCGGTGTTTCACGGATTTTCATAGCGTCCTCCTTTCCACGGCGCCGCTTGTTCACCAGGCATCGGGTTCGCGCACCAGGTGAATGATGTTGGCCGGGTTGGTGATCCAGCCGCCGCGGAAGCCTTCACCCAGTGCCTCGATGGCGTCGCAGCGCACGACGCCGGCCTTGGCGAGATGCTCCGCAGCGGCCGGAAAATCATCGGTGAACAGTTCCAGCCAGGTCTCGGCCTGGCTCATCATCGGCGCCTCGTCGATCCACAGCCGATTGGGACCGAGTTCGAAGCCGACGGCCGGCGGTTTGGCCGTGAATGGCTTCAGGCCGATGACGTCGCGATAGAAGGCGATCGTTGCCTGGTATTGATGCGGCGGGACCTTCATCGCGATGTTGATGCCGCCGGTGATCTTCGCTGTCATTCTTACTCCATTTGCTCTCAGATGTTGTTCTCGTTGGCCGGCTCGCCCTTCATCTCGCTGCGGTAATAGCCGTCGCGCAGATTGATGCCGTATTCGACATAGGCCTTCATGCAGGCCAGCATCTGCGACCAGCCCTCGCAATTGAGGTAGGATTTCTTCAGGCCGACCGCGTCCTCGTGCCAGCCGGTTTCGGCGATGGTGACGAAGGTGCCGCCATCGTCGAGCGGCTCGAAATTCATCTCGATGCGGGTCTTGTAGGCTGGCTTGCCGTCGGCGTCGGTGGCGTCCCAGCGCAGCACGATGCGGCTGTCTTTCTTCACCTCGTCGACCTCGACGGGAACCTTGCCCCACCAGATGACGGTGGCGCCCGCCACCAGCAGTGCGCTGGCGCCGCCGATCGTGGTGAAGTAGCCGCTAAGTTTCTTCGGATTGACGACCGCATCGAAGACTTCGGCGACGGGTTTGCCGATGCGGCCAGAAACCCTGAATCCAAGAGACATATCCACAGCTCCTTACTTGAATGGCTCAAGGATATGTTATAGAAATATAACATGTCAAGCCAATCGCGAGACGACAATGTTTTCAAGGCGCTGGCGCATCCGCGCCGGCGTGCGTTGCTGGACCGGCTGAAGGATGCGCCGCAGACCACCGGCATGTTGTGCGATGCCTTCCCCGACATGGACCGCTGCACGGTCATGCTGCACCTGAAGGTGCTGGAGGAGGCCGACCTGGTCGTGGCGCGGCGCGAGGGCCGCGAACGCTGGAACCATCTCAACGCGCTGCCGATCAAGCACATCCACGACCGCTGGATCAGTCAATATGCCACGCACGCGATCGGCATCCTCGACCGGCTGAAATCCGATCTTGAGGGATGAAAGGTTTGCCGAAGCCTGCCGATTTTCGGATCTTGAAAGCCTTGCGTGCCGGCAGCAATGGCGCGGCTGGACGAATTGAGCCGATTTATCTATAAGCCGGCCATTCCGACAGCGAGCGCCGTCCGTCCGTCAGGGACGCAGCAGGACGTTCTGAAATTTTGAATTCGAGCATTTTTGCAAGATGCCGGGTGGTTCACCAGGCGGCAGATGCTCTAGCCGAGAAGATGACAGGGTGCCATGGCTGGCCATTCACAGTTCAAGAACATCATGCACCGCAAGGGCCGCCAGGATGCGGTGCGGTCGAAAATGTTTTCCAAGCTGGCGCGCGAAATCACCGTCGCCGCCAAGAGCGGCACGCCCGATCCATCGATGAACCCGCGCCTGCG
Organism: Mesorhizobium sp. M1169; assembly: GCF_040318345.1. NCBI lineage: Bacteria > Pseudomonadati > Pseudomonadota > Alphaproteobacteria > Hyphomicrobiales > Phyllobacteriaceae > Mesorhizobium > Mesorhizobium sp. M1169. The sequence goes on from NZ_JAMYME010000004.1 coordinate 197,623, forward strand.
CCTTGCGGTGCAGAACGCCAAGGCGGTGTCGATGCCGAAGGACAATATCCAGCGCGCCATCAACAAGGCGTCGATGGGCGATGCCGAGACCTACGAAGCCGTGCGCTACGAGGGTTACGGGCCAGGCGGCGTCGCGCTGATCGTCGAGGCGCTGACCGACAACCGCAACCGCTCGGCGTCGAATGTGCGCGCTGCCTTCACCAAGGCGGGCGGAGCGATGGGCGAGACCGGCTCGGTATCGTTCATGTGGGACCGCGTCGGCGAGATCTACTATCCGGCATCGGCCGGCAGCGCCGAGAAGGTGATGGACGCGGCGATCGAGGCCGGCGCCGACGACGTCCAGTCGGACGAGGAAGGCCACACGATCTATTGCGCCTTCGAGAATCTCGGCGAAGTGTCGAAGGCACTGGAAGGCGCGCTTGGCGAGGCTGAATCGGTGAAGCCGATCTGGAAGCCGCAGACCAATATCGCGGTCGACGAGGAGCGGGCACAATCACTGATGAAGCTGGTCGCGACGCTCGAGGACGACGACGACGTGCAGAGCGTCTACGCCAATTTCGAGGTCGACGAGGAGACCTTGGCAAAGCTCAGCGCGGCGTAAGTTCAGAACGCCGCGCACCGATCACGTATCTTTCTTCTAGAGCTGTCAGTTACTGATGGGGGACGGATGACTGACACTGATGAGGCTCGTTTTGCTGACGCGATGTCCTGGCCTCGCCAGGGTGGCATATGGCGCCGGCTGTTCGCTTCGATCATCGACTATCTTATCGTCCTGATACCTCTTTACGCACTGGTAGCGGGTTTGTTTCTGCTGACTGACGGCGGAGTCAAAGGCAGCTTTTGGTTGAACTGGAGAATATGTCAGGCGGCTTCGTTAAACGGAGCAAGTGATCCATCACTTGCCCGTTACGATTGGCAGGTATGCAGAACGTCGCTGTTCGGTTTGACGGTCGCCGAATGGGCCCTGGGAACGGCTTCGGTCTCACAGTCTGAAGGAAATCCTTCCATCTCATTTGATTTGGATTCGCAGGGCAATTTCCGACCGGCAGCGTTGGATTTGGGTTTCCTCGAGCTGATCGTTCTCGCGTCTTATCTCCTTGTCATGGAGTTGACCTCCGGCCAGCCAATCGGCAAGCGCTTCGCGGCGCTCATAGTGCATGACCAGGATGACAAAAACAGAATCGGACTACCCGTACGAAAGGCTGTTCGGCGGCAGGGAATGAAATTTCTCGGCGCTTTGCCTATAATGCTCACAGGAGGGTGGTATGCTTTTCAGGCTTGGGGCAGCGCTCCTGGGGTCGCGCAGGACTTCTCCCAGCTGGAGATTGTCGGTGCATACGCCGCGTTGGTCTTGGTTATGGTCTGGCCGATCTGGATTGCAATATCCATAGCCCTTGGCAACGACCCGATACACGATCGATTTGCCGTAACCACAGTCCGCGCAGATGAGACCGAGACATGAGCGAACAGGCGCCCACCGTCCGCATCACCTATTGCATCCAGTGCCAGTGGCTGCTCAGGGCCGGCTGGATGGCGCAGGAGCTGCTGTCCACCTTCGGCACCGATCTGGGCGAAGTGACGCTGGTGCCCGGCACGGGCGGCATCTTCACCATTTCCTGCAATGATACGCTGGTCTGGGACCGCAAGCGTGACGGCGGTTTTCCCGACGCCGCAAAGCTCAAGCAACTGGTTCGCGACGTCATCGATCCGGATCGCGATCTGGGCCATGCCGACCGCAAGGGCCATAAGTCAAAAGACCCTGCCTGACGGCCTTTTAGGACTTCCGTCCTGCATTCACCGCCATGCGAAGATGAAGCAGCCCAGCGCCACGATGGCGGTGATGGTGCGGACATGGTTCCACATCACCCAGTCCCTGAGATAGGTGGCCCATACCGCGGCGCCGTTGGCGCTTGCCGGATCGACCGCGGCCAGGGCGTTGTTAAGCGGCACGTTGAACATCATCGTCACGATTGGGTTGCCGACGAGGTAGATCAGGGCGCCGGCGAGGAGCCAGAACGAACCCGGTTGGCTCCAGCCGATAAGAGCGCCGGCGGCAAGGACAAGACAGACCAGCCCGGTGCCGAAAAGCGCGGTCATGAATGCCGGCGCAATCACGGTGATGTTGATCGAATTCATGGCGGCGATGCCGCCTCCGGCAGGCAAGCGGGCGAGCGCCGGCATGATAAAGTTGGAGAAGGCGAAGAAAACGCCGCCGACAACGCCTGAGCCAATGGCAGCGACGAAGGTGAGGGTGGGAAGCAGTTTCATGATCATGTCAGTTCCTCCGGCTTCAGATTCGAGCAGTTCGATTGGTGTGTCGTCTAAAAATATGAATGATCCTCACATTTGCAAAACGTGATAAACCCTCGTATTTTCTCAGTCAAGCCATTTTTCTGGAGACAGTCATGGAAGGCACCGCTGCACCGGGTTCCCGCAACGAGCAGATCGCATCGCCGCGCCGGGCACCGAGCCAGCAGCGCAGCCGCGAGCGGGTCGAGCGCATGCTGGCCGCCGCCTCGGCGCTGATCGCCGAGCAAGGCAGCGACGCCATGCGCATGGGCGAGGTGGCCGAGAGGGCCGGCGTGTCGATTGGCTCGCTCTACCAGTTCTTCCCCGACAAGAGGGCGATCATCTGGGCGCTGGCCGAACGCTACACCGCCGAAAGCCAGGCCTGCATTGCGGCAACGCTAGCCGAGGTCAATGACGCCGAAGGCCTGCGCCGGGCATTTTCGGAACTGGTGGATATCTACTACGGAATGTTCCTGGCGGAGCCGGTGATGCGCGACATCTGGTCGGGCACGCAGGCCGACAAGGCGCTGCGCGAACTCGAGCTTGCCGACAGCCGGGCCAACGCCGAATTCCTTACAGCCGTGCTGAAACGGCTGCGGCCATCCGCCGATCCGGAAGCGCTCGAAACGACGGCGTTCCTCATCTGGCAGATGGGCGAGGCCGCAATGCGGCTGGCGATCTCGGTCGGGCGGCAAGAAGGCGACAGGCTGGTCGCGGCCTACAAGCGGATGGCCCTGCGCGAGTTGCTCGGCGGGTAGGGCCGTATTTTCCCAACAAAAAACCCGCCACGAAGGCGGGTTTCTCGATCTGCGAAACGCCAATGCGGCCTAGAGGCCGAAGCCTTCGAAACGCTTCTTGAACTTCGACAGGCGGCCACCGCGGTCGAGCAGGGTCTGCTGGCCGCCAGTCCAGGCCGGATGGGTGGTGGGGTCGATATCGAGGTTCATCGTATCGCCTTCCTTGCCCCAGGTCGAACGGGTCATGTATTCGGTGCCGTCGGTCATGACGACCTTGATGGTGTGGTAGTCGGGATGGATATCGGTCTTCATGGGTCTGTTCCTGGCTTGCCGGGTGCTGCCGACGGGCTGAAGCCTGCGTCGATGCGCCCCTTTTTAAAACTCGAAGCCGCAGCTATTGAGGAGCCACGGCTTCTAAAACGGTCGGCGAGCCTATACATCAGCCGGAATTGAATCACAAGGCCGCGGCAAGCGCATATTGATGGCGCAAGCCTCAAAGGGCCAAAGGAAACGGTCATGGCGAACATCAGCGGCGATGCAGACGAGCGCAGGCGCTCGCTGAGGCCGCTGCAGCGCCTGTTTCCCTACATTACGCATTACCGCAAAATGGTCATCGGCGCGATCGTCTCGCTGGCCGTCGCTGCGGCGACGACGCTGGCGCTGCCGCTGGCCGTGCGGCGGATGATCGACCACGGTTTTTCCGCTTCCGATTCCAGCTTCATTGCCGAATATTTCGCCATGCTGGTGGTGATGGCCGCCGTTCTGGCGGCGGCGTCGGCCAGCCGCTACTATTTCGTCATCACGCTCGGCGAGCGCGTCGTTGCCGATATCCGCCGCGATGTCTTTGCCCACGTCACAAGACTGTCGCCATCCTTTTTCGACACGGCCCAGTCGGGCGAGATCGTCTCGCGGCTCGCCGCCGACACGACACAGGTCAAATCGGCCGTCGGTGCCACCGCCTCGGTGGCTTTGCGCAACGTCATCCTCGGCCTTGGCGCCGTGGCGATGATGGTCTTCACCAGCCCAAAACTGTCCGGCCTGGTCATCGCGGCCATTCCGCTGATCGTGCTGCCGCTGGTCGCCTTCGGCCGCTCGGTGCGGCGCAAGTCACGGCTGGCGCAGGATACTCTGGCCAATGCCACCGCCTACGCCAGCGAGCAGATCGGCGCGGTGCGCACCCTGCAGGCCTTCACCAACGAGAAGCTTGTAACCGGGTATTTTTCATCCGCCGTGGAAGCAGCGTTCGAAGCGGCGCGGGCCTCGATCTTTGCCCGCTCCTTTCTCACCTTCTTTGCCATCTTCATGATCTTTTCCTCGGTCGTGGCGGTGCTGTGGTTCGGTTCGCGCGACGTGCTCGACGGCACGCTGTCGCCAGGCACGCTTGGCCAATTCCTGCTCTATTCGGTGTTCGCCGCCGGCGCGCTCGGCGCCCTGTCGGAGGTCTGGGGCGAACTGTCCCAGGCAGCGGGCGCTGCCGAACGGCTGACCGAGATCCTGGCCGAGAAACCCGCGATCCAGGCGCCCGCCGATCCGAAGCCGCTGCCGGCAAAGGCGAGAGGTGCGATCAGCTTCGACGATGTCTCCTTCTCCTATCCGGCCCGGCCCGACCGCGCCGCCGTCCATGGCCTGAGCTTTCAGGTCAAACCCGGCGAGACGGTGGCGATCGTCGGGCCCTCGGGCGCCGGCAAGAGCACCGTGTTTTCGCTGCTTCTGCGCTTCTACGATCCGGAGGCCGGCAGGATCGTCATCGACGGGGTCGATCTGCGCGAGGCCGATCCGGCGGCGATCCGCGCGCGCATCGCCATCGTGCCGCAGGACGTCACCATCTTTGCCGCAAGCGCGCGCGACAATATCGGCTTTGGCCGGCCTGGCGCCAGCCAGGCCGAGATCGAGGCGGCGGCGAAGGACGCGCTTGCCGACGAGTTCATCCTGAAACTCGAAAAGGGCTATGACAGCCAGGTCGGCGAGCGCGGCGTGACGCTGTCGGGCGGCCAGCGCCAGCGCGTGGCGATCGCCCGCGCCATTTTGCGCGATGCGCCCATCCTGCTGCTCGACGAGGCGACTTCGGCGCTAGATGCCGAAAGCGAGACGCTGGTGCAGACGGCACTGGACCGGCTGATGCAGGGCCGCACCACGATCGTCATCGCCCATCGGCTGGCAACCGTGCTGAAGGCCGATCGCATCCTGGTCATGGATGGCGGCCGCATCGTCGAGGAAGGCACGCATCAGAGCCTGGTCGCCAAGGGCGGCATCTATGCGCGGCTGGCCAAGCTGCAGTTCGACACCGGGGCGAGTGCTTTCAGGGGCGCGGCCGAGTAGCATCGCTCCATCCGATGAAATCGGGATGAGGCTCCATCTTCTTGTTTGACCATGATCTTTTCCGAAAACCGGCATCCACTTTTCGGGATCATGGTGCCCCGCGGCGGCCGAGATTCTTCAGCTACCGAAAGCTCGGCGTTTGCCGCGTCGATAGGCGATGAACAGGGGAACGCCGACAAGCAACGACAACAAAAGCATGCTGGCGACGGTCTGTCGCTGCTCCTTTGCCGGATCGCTGAGCTGCACATCGGCAGGCGGCTCTTCATAGGTAAAATCGTACTGCCAGCGAACCTGGTCTGCGAGGTCATCGACGGTTTTCAGATAATCGGCAATCGCCTTGGCCGGTACTTCAGTCGCCAGCGTCTGAAAGTTCCATTCAACTTGAAATTCGGTGGGCGTGTTGGACCAGGATGCCTTGAGAGACAGATAGGGCGTCACGACGTTTTTCATCGACTCGCCGGAAAACCTCGCCTTGAGGTTGCGCACGGTCACCTTGTGGCGGCGGTAGAACTGGGGGCCGAGGGAGACGGGCCCGGTTCGGTCGACGATTGTCGGGGTTGGAAGAGAGTTGTTGCCGAGATCGGCCGCGCGGATCGGGAAATTCTTTGCCAGATCGTTGGCCGTCAGCGCTTCCGCCGGCAAGCGATAACTTTCCTTCACGCTCACTATGTTGCCGTCGCGGCGATCCACGATTTCCGGCTTGTCGATGGTTTGGATGCCCGGATATTGCTTGTTGTAGTATTTCAGGTAGGCGTCCGACACCTCGCTCAGCGACCGGCTGGCGAAATTGCCGCGCATCCAATCGGCATCGGCGTCCTCATATGTCGAGAAGACCGTCAGCACGAGGGGATCGCCCGGTTTCCGCGGAAAGTCGAATTCCTCGGCGATCTGGATCGATGGGCTGGTAAGCACAGGGCTCGGCATCTTCTCCAACCCGCCGGTGCTGGAAAGCGGCAGCGCGAAGCCGTAGTCGGGCTGTGCGAGATTGTGCGCCCCGCCGCCCTGAAGATAGTTCGTGGCGTCCAGCCAATATGTCTTTGCTCCGATCCTTGCCTTGACGATGGCATGGTCGAAATCGCGGAGCGCCGGCAGATGCTGGTCCAGGGCCCGTCCCTCGTCGAGATCGGCCAAGGCGACCTCGGCAGCAATGCCAAGCCGCACAAGCGACGAAACCAGCAGCAGGGCCTTGTCCTTGCAGTCACCGAACCCGCTCAGGATGACCGTCGCGGGATCACGCGGAACGTAGGAACCGGCACCCATCGACAGGCTTACATAGCGGATCTGGTCCTGCACCAGCCGCATTGCCTCGACCATCCGGTCTTCGGGCACCGGATGCCGCAGAGCGATGTCGTCGAGCTTTGCGGCAAAAGCCGGGGGAAAAACGGTCGCTGGCTTGTAATAGGGCGCAACGGCATCGACCACACTTTGCCAATTCGCGGTTGACGCGACATCGATGGAGCCCCAGCCTGGATAGGTCACGGGCAGGTTGTCCTCGACATTGACCGGTTTCGGGTTTGGAATCTCCCACAGATAGGTGGTATCCGGCCCAGTCGGGGAGATTGAGGGCTTGAGTCGGGTTCCCCTTGCCTTGATCTGGAGCGGCTGGTCCGAAGGCCAAATGATGCTTGTGCGGATAAGCGCTACCGGCTCTTCCCATTCGGTGGAGAAATTCTTGAAGAAAAGGTCCTTGCCGACCAGCGGCGTTATCTCATAGGTCGACCCGTAGTCGACGATGTCGCCGGTGCGCACATCATCGATGTTGACATGTGCTGTCAGCCAGCCGTCGAAGACACCCTTCTCGGCGTCTCTTTCCCTGCGGAAGATGTCGAATTCGACGCCTTCCAGCCGGTCCAGAACGGCACCATCGCGGATGATGTGAAGATGGTTGAGCGTGACCTTGTGCCGGGACGGATCGAACTGCAGATCGATACTCGCGCCACGATCCAGGCCGGGACGGTCGACGATCTTATAGACGGTGCGCGAGTACTCGACATAGCCGCCGGCGCGATGCTTGATCTGGTCGTCCGAGAGCAGCCATGAAACGCCATTCTTGATTTGATCCGATCGGGTGGGATCGGCAGCCGGAATATCAAGCTGCTTTACCCAGCTTTCTGCCGGACCCTTGAGAACCATGTCGTCGGACATGGCCGGAGAACTCAGGCCGATCAATAAGATGAAAAATACCAAGCGGGGCCAGAAAGACTTCATCCTATGAAAACTGTAACAGACAGACATCTACGCTCGCCCAACTTGGAAGAACTCCTTTTTCAGAGGCTTTCCCACCAAAGTAAAGGCCAGTTTCGCGGATTTCTGCAGTCACCGCGGCAAGAACCTGGAATAGACGAAGCGGCTCAGTTCCCGTACCGCTTCTTCAGATGGTCAGTGAAATGTGCGGCATCGAGCTTTTCGCCGGTAGCGCGTTCGAGCAGTTCCGGTGTCGACCAGCGCGAGCCTTGCGACCAGATCCTTTTGCGGCGCCAGTCGTTGATCGCGGCGAAATCTCCCTTGGCGAGGTCTTCGTCGGCTGAAGGATGATCCCTGGTCAGCGCCGCCCATTGCTGCGCCGCCATCATGGCGCCCAGCGTGTAGGAGGGGAAATAGCCGAAGGCGGCACCCGGCCAGTGGACGTCCTGCATCGGACCGTCAGCCGGATTGTCTGATGTCGACAGGCCGAGATAATCGCGCATCTTGGCATCCCAGGCTTCGGGCAGGTCGGCTGCTTCCAGCCGTCCCGAGACAAGCTCCTGCTCCAGCTCGTAGCGCAGGATGACGTGCAGCGGATAGGTGACCTCGTCGGCATCGACGCGGATCAGGCCGCGCTCGACCCGGTGCACATGCGGCAGGATGTCGTCGATCGTCCAGCTCTCGCCGAGGTGTCTTTCGACCACCGGCAGCGCCCAGCGCCAGAATTCTGGATTGCGGCCGATCTGCTTTTCGACGAACAGGCTCTGGCTTTCATGCACCGCCATGCCGCGCGCTCTGCCCAGAGGCCAGTGCGCCCACGCCTTCGGCAGGTTCTGCTCGTACAGCGCATGGCCGGTCTCGTGCAGCACGCCCATCAGCGCCGAGAGGAAATCCGAGGTCTTGTAGCGGGTGGTGATGCGCACGTCGCTCGGCACGCCGCCGCAGAAGGGATGGTGCGAAACCGACAGCGAGCCGTGGGTGAGGTCGAAGCCGACCGCCGCCATCATGGCGAGGCCAAGCTCGCGCTGCTTGTCCAAGGGGTATCTGCCGGAAAGCGGCTTCAGCGGATGTTTCGCCAGCCGCTCTTCCTGCACGGCCAGTGCCTCCGGCACGAAGCCTTTCAGGAAGGTCTTCAACTCGACAAACACAGGCGTGATGTCGGCGGCGCGATTGCCCGGGTCATATTGCTCCATCAGCGCGTCGTAAGGCTCGAGCCCGAGCACCTCGGCGCGAAGGGCCGCCTCCTCGCGGACCAGCGCCACGACGCCTTCGAGCGCCGGTAGGAAGCCCGCCCAGTCGTTCTTGGCGCGCAGGTCGCGCCAGAGCTGCTCGGAGCGCATGCGCGCGGTCGTCAGGCGCTCGACGAACTCGACCGGCAGGCAGGTCAGGTTGGTGTATTGCCGGCGGAATTCCCTGACCGCGGCCTGCTGCTCTTCGTTCAGCGCCTCCTGCTCGGCCGCCGCGATCCAGTCGGCAATCTCCGGCGCAGTCGCCCGGGCATGGTGCATGCCGGCAAGCGCCGACATTGCCTCTGCGCGCTTCTCGCCGCCGCCGACCGCCATATGGGTCGCCTCGTCGGCGCCGAGGATGGCGAGGGCGTGTTCCAGCGCTTCGAGCTTGTGGCCGAGGTCGTCGAGTTTTTGAAAGGACATTGTGGGTTCCGCTGATTTGACGGCGGGAAAAGATACCAATGCAAAACTGTTGGCAACCCCGAAGCCGTCCGCGATCGACGCATCGACTGCCGGCTGCAACGGCCGAAAGCATCTTATGGAAGCGGTGGCGTGCGTGATCAATGTCGTCCGGCGGCGGCAGACCGCGATGGGGGAGACGAAAAATGATCGCCAATGTGCTGGTCGGGCTGGTGGCCGTGATCCACCTCTGCATCGTCTATCTTGAGATGGTGCTGTAGGACACGCCGCGCGGCCATATGGTATTCAGGCTGACGCCGGAATTCGCCAGGGCCTCGAAAGTGCTTGCTGCCAATCAGGGGCTTTACAACGGCTTTCTCGCAGCCGGCCTGACCTGGGGGCTTTACTTCGGCGAAGCCGGTTTTCAGTAGTCTTCTTCCTGCTCTGCGTCGCCGTCGCCGGCCTTTACGGCGGCAACGGCGGGCCGCAAAATCCTGTTCATCGAGACAGTGCCGGCAGTGCTGGCGCTGATTGCACTGGCGTTGGCTAGCCGCATGATCCCCGAACCGAAAGCTGGAAAAGGATCATGCGCAAAATCCATTGCCACACTGCCGGGCACTGCGGCCGATTTCAGCCGCCTGGATAAGTTGGGCCGTAGCCGTTGGGATAGTATCCGCCATCGGCGCCGTTGCCGATGAGGAAGGCACTGCCGGTGTCAGCGCGCAGCTTTTGGCTGACATCGTCGAGCTGCGCCAGCAACTGCTGATATTGCGTGCTCGGCATGGTTCCATCGCGTGCGGCCCTCTGGGCGGCCCGATCGAGTTGAGCGACCTGCGTGCGCAAGTCGCGCGCCTCGCCCGGCTCGAGCTTGTTCGCCCGGATGGCGCCCTGGATACCCGTCTCCACACTCTGGATCTGATTGATCAAGGCCGTCGCACGCGGGCCGGCGTAAGCGCCAGCAAACGGAACGGCGAGGAGCAGTGTGGCGAGCGTAGCAGTCCTGAGATTCGTGGGAGCGAAGAAGCGCATGGTTGCGTCTCCTTTACTGGGGAAGGCGGTGGTTGGGAGGGTCCTGCCTTCCGGCCGCGGGGCCGTCAGGTTCCGTCGCGTCGCGATGAGCGGTTCCACCGCCGGCGGTTCTCGGCCCATGACCAAGGCTAAAAGGCCATGGCGGCAAAGTGTAATTAAAAAAAGGTAATTTTTTCAGCTCTTGCCGCTGCCGCACCAATGCCCTAAATGCCGCCGACTTGAGCCGGCTCGAGCCGGCTCGACCTGGCGCATGATACAAGCCAAAGGCCTGCAGATCACCGCTCGGTCAGCTTCAACTCGATGCGGCGGTTCTTGTTGCGCGCCTCTTCGGTATCGGCGGGGTCGAGCGGCTGGAATTCGCCGAAGCCGGCCGCGACCAGCCGGTTGGCCGGCACGCCGTTCTCGATCAGGAACTTGACCACCGATGTCGAGCGCGCCGTCGACAATTCCCAATTGTCGCGGTAGCGGCCGGTGCCGGAGAGCGGCTTGTTGTCGGTGTGGCCATCGACGCGCAGCACCCAGTTGATCTCCGGCGGGATTTCCTTTTGCAATTCGATGATGGCATCGGCGAGCTTCTTCATCTCGAGCTTGCCGGCATCGTTGATCACCTCGGAGCCGGTCGGGAAAAGCACTTCCGACTGGAAGACGAAGCGGTCGCCGACGATGCGGATGTTCTCGCGGTCGGCAAGAATTTCACGTAAGCGGCCGAAGAAATCGGAGCGGTAGCGGTTTAGCTCCTGCACGCGTTGCGCCAGTGCGACGTTGAGGCGGCGGCCGAGATCGGCGATCTTGGTGTTGGATTCGCGGTCGCGCGTTTCGGACACGTCGAGCGCTTGTTCGAGCGCTGCGATCTGCCTGCGCAGCGCCGAAATCTGCTGGTTGAGGATCTCGACCTGGCTCAGCGCCTGCTGGCTGATCTGGCGCTGGCTGTCGAGCTCGCCGGAAAGTGCCGTCGCGCGCTGGTTGGCGGCATCGCCGGCACCGGCGCCTTGCGCCAGCAATTGCTCGAGCCGGCTCTTTTCCGCCTCCGATGCAGACAGCGATGCCTGCAAATTGGCAAGGGTGTCCTCCTTGTCCTGCGTCGTCGAGCGTTCCAGCGCCAGAAGCTGGGTCAACTCATTGATCTGCGAATTGAGGCGGTTGAGCACCGTGTCCTTGCCGGAGATCTCGCGGCCGAGCAGGAACTGCGCCAGCACGAAAACAGTCAGCAGGAACATGATCGCCAACAGCAGCGTCGACAGCGCATCGACGAAGCCCGGCCAGTAATCGATGCGGCGGTCGGAGCGCCGGCCTCGTGCCAACGCCACGTCAATGCACTCCAGGCTTCTTCAAGGCGTCGGCGATCTTCTCCAGGGTGTTGCGCATCGCCTTCTGCTCGTCCGACTGGGCCTCGACCCAGTCGCGCATGATCTGCTGTTCCGAACGCATGTTCTTGACCAGGCCGGAAATGCCGTCGGCGAGATTGGCCATGGCGGTGGCGACGCGCGGATTGGAGCCGCCGCCATTCTCCTGCAGAGTGCGCAGCTTTTCCGACAACAGCCGGATTTCCTCGGAAGGTTCGGTCTTGGCCGCGTCGGCAACGACGATGTCGGAGGACAGGTCGGTGACCGAGGACAGCCAGTTTTCGAGTTCGGTATAGAAGCGCGTCTGGGCGCGGCCGGCCTGCAGGTCGAGGAAGCCGAGCACCAGCGAGCCGGAGAGGCCGAACAGAGAGGACGAGAAGGCGGTGCCCATGCCGGCCAACGGAGCGGAAAGCCCCTGCTTCAGGGATTCGAGCACGGCCGCGGCATCGCCGGTGCCGGGATCGAGCGACTCGATGGTTTCGCGGATCGAGCCGATCGTGTTGAGCAGGCCCCAGAAGGTGCCGAGCAGGCCGAGGAACACCAGCAGTCCGACAAGATAGCGCGACGTGTCGCGGCTTTCGTCGAGCCGGGTGGCGATCGAATCCAGCATGGTGCGCATCGAACTGGTCGAGAAGGCAATCGTCGAGGAGCGGCCGATCATCGCCTTCATCGGCGCCAGCAGCACCGGTTCGGTGGTTTCGGAGCCGGCGCGGAACGAGTTGACCCAGCGCACCTCGCGGAACAGCCGGCCGACCTGGACGAAGGCCAGCAGGATGCCGACCGCCAGCACGCCGATGATCAGGCCGTTGAGGCCGGGATTGGTGACGAAGGCGGTCGAGATCTGGCGCGTCAGGATGGCGGCGATAAAGGCCACGATGAACAGAAAGATCACCATGGTCAGCAGAAACACCTGCGGGCTCGACAATTTGTGCGGATCGTAGATCAGAACGTCGGAGCGCCTGCCCATGCCGAAGGATCTGAGAAGAGTCATCCGTGCCCCGTTTCCGATGCCGTCGCCGCCGATCAATTTGTGTTTGCGACTCTAAACGGAATTGTGACGAAATTGAATGGCGCTTGGCAATATTGCCACTGTCCGCGACCGGAGGTCAAAGCCGGTTGATGACCAGGCAGTCGACCATGGCGGCCAGATGCAGGCCGGCGCCGGTGACGACAAAGCCATGCCACAGCGCATTGTGGAAGCGCAGGCCCTTCCAGGCGAAGAAGATCACGCCACAGGAGTAGACGATGCCGCCGGCAACGATGAGCGCGATCGATGTCGCCGGCAGCGTCCGCACGAGCGGCTCCACCAGAACGATACCGCTCCAGCCGATGGCTAGGTAGAAGACGATAGCCAGCCGGTCGAAACGGCCGGGAAGAAAGACCTTGATGGCGATGCCGACCGCCGCGGCGGTCCAGACCAGGACGATCATGGAAACGGCCAGCGGCGAGCCGCCGAGCTGGGCCAGGAAAGGCGTGTAGGTGGCAGCGATCAGCAGATAGATCGCGGCATGGTCGAAGCGCCGCAATATCCATTTTGCCGGCGACGACACCGGCCAGACATTGTAGGCCAGCGAAACCGACAGCACGGTGAGCAGCGAGACTACATAGAAGGCGGCGGCGACGTATTCGCCGGGGCCGGTTCGATAGGCGGCCAGTGCCAGCAGCGTCGAGCCGGCAGCGATCGCCAGCACGATGCCCACGGCGTGGACAATGCCGTCGGCGATGATCTCGGCGCGCGAGTAATGCCAGCGCCCCATAAAGGGAATGTCGAGCTGGGAGAGTTCGCTCTGGGGTTGGGGCCGGCTGTTCGTCATCGATGATCCTGCGCCACCTTATCTGGGCGGCCGCGGGACAGTATTTCAAGCTTTGGTTGCGGTTTTGCGACTGCGGCGGTTCAGCGCGGTGTGCCTCTATCAGCCGGCTGAGAGTGGCCTTTTGATAGTCTTCAACAGCGCGCGCTGGATGAGTTCGTTGCCGGCGACGAGTGAACCGGCGTTCAGCACATCCTGTCCCCCGGCGAAATCGGAGACGAACCCGCCCGCCTCGCGGATCAGCAAAATGCCGGCGGCGACATCCCAGGCCGACAGGCCGGTTTCCCAGAACCCGTCCATGCGGCCGGCGGCGACGTAGGCGAGATCGAGCGAGGCGGAGCCGAGACGGCGGACGCCAGAGACCTCGGCCATGACATTGCGCAACTCGATGAGGAAATTGCCGTGCTGGCCACGCCCGAGATGCGGCATGCCGCAGCCGATCACCGCATCGACCAGCTTGGTGCGGCCGGCGACGCGCAGCCGGCGGTCGTTCATGAAAGCGCCGCCGCCGCGCTCGGCGGTATAGAGCTCATCCATCGCCGGATTGTAGACGACGCCGGCGACGATCTGGCCCTGGCGCTCCAGCGCGATCGAAACGGCAAAGAGCGGAATGCCGTGCAGGAAATTGGTGGTGCCGTCGAGCGGGTCGACGATCCAGCGGTGCTGGCCGTCGTCGCCCTCGATCACGCCGCGTTCCTCCATCAGGAAGGCGTAGCCGGGCCGCGCCTTGGAGAGTTCGGCAAAGACGATGTCTTCGGCCTTGCGGTCGGCCTGGCTGACATAGTCGCCCGGCCCCTTCATCGAGACCTGCAGGTTCTGCACTTCGCCGAAGTCACGCGACAGCGAGCGGCCGGCCTTCATTGCGGCCTGGACCATGACATTGAGGATCGCGGAACGCGCCATTGCTGTTCTTCCTGTCGCTGCGCCTATCTGCCTTGACGCATGATCTTATCCAAAAAGTCTGCAACTCTTTGGGATCACGCCTCAGTCGGCGCGGCGCACGTAAGTGATTTCGTTGGTATCGACGATGATGCGCTCGCCCGAGCCGATGAACGGCGGCACCAGCACGCGGATGCCGTTTTCGAGTATCGCCGGCTTGTAGGACGAGGCTGCCGTCTGGCCCCTCACCACCGGGTCGGCCTCGGTGATGGTCAGCGTCACCTGGTCGGGCAGCGAAATACCGATCGGCCTTTCGTCATAGAGCTGGACCGTCACCATCATGCCGTCCTGCAGGAAGGCGGCGCGATCGCCGACGAACTCCTTTTGCAATTCGAGCTGCTCGTAGCTTTCGGTGTCCATGAACACCAGCGCGTCGCCCTGCTCGTAGAGGAAGGAAAAATCCTTCAGATCGAGCCGGATCTGCTCGACCGTCTCGGCCGAACGGAAGCGCTCGTTGAGCTTGGTGCCGTTGATCAGGTTCTTGAGTTCGACCTGGTTGTAGGCGCCGCCCTTGCCGGGCTTGACGGTGTTGGTCCTGACCGCCACCCAAAGGCCGCCATCATGCTCGATGACGTTGCCGGGACGGATTTCGTTGCCATTGATCTTGGCCATGGTGAGGTGATCCGGAAATGAGATGATCGCCGCAAAGGGCAATTTGGCGCCTCCAAGACCACAAATCGCCAGCAGAGGCAAGGAGCGCCTTCCGATGAAGCGGGAACAAAGCTGGCCCGGCAGCGCGGCGTGGCGGCCTCAGTCCGCCCTGACAGTCGCGGTGACGGCCTCGGTCACCGCGTCGGCGACCTCTCTCAAAAGATGCAGGTGCGGCGAACGCAGCACGACAATTCGCAGCGACAGCTCGAGGCCGGGAGCGTCGACCAGGGCAATGCCCTCAGGCAGCTTTTCCCGCATCAGCCGCCTGGGCAGCAGGCCAAGGCCTTGGCCTCGACGAACCCAGTCGATCTGCAGCGCGCCGTCCTGAATCTCGGCGCCGACCATCAACCTGTGGCCGCCCTCGGCCAGCGCAGCCGCCAGCCGCCGGCGCGCGTCGCAAGGCTCAGGGCTGAGGATCCAGGGCATGGTCTTGACGTCGGCTTGCCGGACAGTGCTTTCGGCAGCGATGACGCCGAGGGCCTCGGTTCCGACAACGCCGTCGCCAGCTTTGGAATTGCTGCCGTCCAGGATGACGGCGAGGTCAAGCTGTCCGCGCTTGTGCTGGTCGGCCAGCTCAAGGCTCCAGCCGCTCTTCAGACGCAGCGAGACCTTCGGAAACCGCGCCACGGCATCACCAATGGCGGCGGCCACGGCTTTGTCGCAAAGTCCATGCGCGAGGCCGAGCCGCAGCAGGCCCCCCGGCTCGTCGCCCTTGGCGAATGATCTCAGCGCGTCGACGGCGGCGAGAATGTCCTTGCCGCGTGCCAGCACCTCTACGCCGGCCGGGGTCAGTCGCGACGGCTTTAGCCGGCGGTCGAGCAATTCCGTGCCGAGCATCTCCTCCAGCCGCTGGATCTGGCGGGTGACGGCCGGCTGCGTCAATGGCAGGCGTTGCGCCACCTTCTGAATCGAACCCTCCTCGGCAAAGAGCGCCAGTGTTTTCAGTTCTTCAAGCACGACACACCCGAACATGTCAGATAAGCATAATTATCCTGAACATTATGAATTTGAAATCCGATGGATGGCAAGCGATTTTCCTCTGGCAGGATCCAGCTGAAAAGGAACGACGATGAAAGCGATCGAATTGCAGAGCCCGGGCGGCCTCAAGAGCCTCAGAATGGTCGAGCGGCCGATGCCTGAACCGGGGCGCCAGGAGATGATTGTGAAGGTCAAGGCGACGGCGCTGAACTACCGCGATGCCGAGATCGTCCGCGGCGGCTATCACACGAAGTTTGCATTGCCGCTGGTGCCGCTGTCGGACGGCGTCGGCGAAGTCGTTGCCATCGGCGCCGAGGTCAGCCGGTTCAAGATCGGCGACCGGGTCTGCGGCACGTTCTGGCAACGCTGGGTCGGCGGCAGTTTCGCGATGGCCGAGCCCTCCTATCAACGTGGCGGCCCGATCGACGGGCTGCTCAGCGAATTTGCCCGGCTCGACGAACAGGCGGCGGTGCTGGCGCCGGCCAATCTGAGCGACCTCGAGGCGGCGACGCTGCCATGCGCCGGCGTGACGGCATGGCACGCGCTGTTTACGGAAGGCAGCGTCAAACCCGGCGACACCGTGCTTTGCCTCGGCACCGGCGGCGTTTCGCTGTTTGCGGTGCAGTTCGCCGCCGCTGCCGGGGCGCGCGTCATCGTGACGTCGAGCAGCGATGAGAAGCTTGCGCGGGCAAAGCAACTTGGCGCGCAGGATGGCGTGAACTATCGCAGCGTCCCCGATTGGGCATCGGCCGTGCTGGGATTGACGGATGGCCGCGGCGCCGACCATATCATCGAGGTTGGCGGACCGCAGAGTTTTGCACAATCGCTGAGGGCAGCGGCGCGCGGCGCCCAGATCAACGTCATCGGCTATCTCGGCGGCAGTGACGGCGCCATCAACCCGCTCGACATCTTCCGCCGGCAGGTCAGGGCGCGAGGCATACCGGTCGGCTCACGCGAATCCTTCGAGGCGATGAACCGCGCCATTGTCGTCAACCGGTTGAGACCGGTGATCGACCGGGTCGTGCCATGGAGCCGGGCCGCCGAAGCCTTTCGGTACCTTGAACACGGCTCGCCCTTCGGCAAGGTCGTGCTCGATCATACGCAATGAGCCCGCCTGACGAGCCCGGTGCGATGAGTCGCGAGACCGCGGTCAGGGCAGGCGGTTGGCCCGTTGCAGCGCCTGCTGCGTCTGCTCGTCGGTCAGGCCCTGCAGGAAATCGTCCATCTCTTGGTCGATCAGCCCGGCGCGGCGGGCGACAACATACCAGGCGCCGGCGAGAATCAGATCCGGGTCGGTGCCGATGCCGTTCATGTAGAGCTTGGCGAGACGGTTCTGGGCGGCGACATTGCCGCCTTCTGCGGCCTGCTTCATCCAGTTGAAGCCGGATTTCAGGTCGCGGGCGCCGCCGCGCCCCTCGATCATCCAGGTTGCGAGATCGATCTGTGCCGTGTCGTAGTTCTGCCGCGCGGCCTGTGCCAGCAGGCTGCGGGCGCGGACATCGTCGCGCGGCTTGCCGCCGGCGCCATTGGCGTAGACCTGTGCCATCGCATATTGTGCGTCGGCAAGCCCGGTCGCGGCAGCGCGCTCGTAATAGGATACGGCTTTGGCAATACCGGCATCGCCGGGCTCTTGTTCGACCATCAGCTGCGCAAAATTGAACTGCGCCAGGCGGTTGCCGGCCTCGGCGGCGGCCTGCATCAGCGCATAGGCCTCCTTCTCGTCCTTTTTGACGTAGCGGCCGTCGAGCAGCATCAGCGCATACTGGAATTGCGATTCCGGGACGCCCTGCTCGGCGGCAAGCGCATACCACTTCGCCGCCCCTGCCGCGTCGACCGGCACGCCGAGGCCGCGCGACAATATCTCGGCCACCAGCGTCTGTGCCGCCGGATCGCCGTTTTGAGCGCGGGAGAGCGCAAGGTTGTAGGCCGTCTTGTAGAGCCCGCGCTGAAAGGCGCCGTAGGCAGCATCGGACGGCTTTGCGCCGAAGCGGTCGGGGTTGATGGTGTCGGCCGACGGCAACGGGGTGGTGGTGGCAGGCTGCGGCAATTGTGCGGCGATCGGCTTGTCGGCAGGTTCGCTGGAATCCGGCCTGGGCTGCGGCAGCGGAACGGGTTCCGCCGCTATCGCCTGCGTCACGGCCGTTGCAAGAAAGGCGCTGAAAAGGATTTTCCGCGAGAGCACGTCAGTCCTCGAAGCGCGGCGCGGTTTCGTCGAGCAGCGCGTTGGCGGCGGCGACCGCCATCTTCGGATCGACGCCGTCGGCGAAAACGGCGCTGGACAGTGCCACGAATTCGGCGCCGGTGGCGGCGACCGCTTCCACCGAGGCAAGATCCGATCCGGCCATGACGATGCAGGGGATCTGGATGACGTCCGCCCACCATTGCCCGAGCGACAGGTTGCGGGGGTGCGGCTCAGGCTTGTTGTCGTAACCGAAACGGCCGAAGAAAATGTAATCAGGCCTGACCTCGCCGAGTTCCAGCGCATCGTCGCGGGTCTTGGCGCCGCCGGTGCCGACCATCATCCTGGCCTGGAAGTGTTCGATCGTTTCGGCGAGCTCGTCCTTGCCGACCTCGACATGAATGCCGTCGGCCTGGACGCGGCCGGCGATGCGGGTGTCGCCGGCAATGATGACCGCAATGCCGGCCGCTTGCGCCACCGGCACGATCTGCTCGGCAAAGGCTTGGAAAGAGGCCTCGTCCATACCGTTTTCCGGCAGGATAAGCGAGGCGACGTCACCGCCGTCGAAGGCCGCGGCGATGCGCTCGGCCGGCACGTTCGGCGGCGCGATCAGCACGATGCGGCAGCGGTTGGGCGGCGTTGCGTCATTCATTGGTGTTCGGTCCCGGTTATCGCCTATGCCGGGCGAAGATGGTTGCATTGCGGCATAGAGCAAAGTGCGGGAGTTGAACAGGCGGCAGGGGGATCACGTTTGCCGTCAACGATTTTATGGGGCTCGGCGCATGGCTGCCGTTGGCCGAAATTCTCCCCGCCGGTCGCTTGCGGCCCCTACGCAGGCACCTTCGATTTCCACAGCGACCAGCCGAGATTCATGCCGGCGGCGGCGACCAGGATGGCGGCGGCGCCGACGATCTGCGCCGGATGCAGCCGATGGCCGAAGGCGACGACATCGACGAGGATGGCGACGACGGGATAGATGAAGGACAGCGATCCCTGCAGATGCGTCGGCAGCTTCTGGATGGCGCCGTACATGAGGATGTACATCAGACCGGTATGGACGATGCCGAGTGTCGCCAGCATGACCCAGCTCCGCGCATCGACGGGAAGGTGGGTGAGATTGGCGAAGGGTGCCAGCATGAGAACGCCGACGCAGACCTGGATCAGGGCGATCAGGTGCGGCGGCGTGCCTTTGAGCTTCTTGGTGACGATAGCCGCAACGGCCCAGAAGAAAGCCGCGGCCAGCGCCATCGCAATGCCGGTAAAGTAATCCGTACCATGATCGCCTGCATCGGGCGCGGCCTGCACGATCAGCAGCATGCCGGCAAAGGCGATGCCGAGCCAGGTCAGCTTGGTCATCGTCAGCCGTTCGGAGAAGAAGAGCGCGCCAAAACCCACCAGCATGAAGGGCTGCGTGTTGTAAACGGCCGTGGCGATCGAGATCGACGCGCGGGAAAACGCGCTGAACAGCAACAGCCAGTTGATAACGATGGCAGCACCGCCAAGAGCCGCGATCGCGACAATGCGAAGCGACAGCCTGCCACGCAGCAGTCCCAGCGCCGCGCAGATGATCAGCAGCGTTACCGTCCCGAAAGCACAGCGCCAGAACACCACGTCCATGATAGGTTGGCCGGAAAGGACGACGAACCAGCCGATCGTGCCGAGGATCGCCATCGCCGCCGTCATTTCGATCGTGCCGCGTACCGTGTTGTCCATGGATGCTCCTGAAACCCGTTGAGATTTTATAATCCCACGGCGGATCGGGTATTTCCATGACTTGCAGCTGGTGATATACAGGACGAACCTCATTTAATTAGGTAGACATCGGCTTTTTCCTGGAATTGTAAAATGCTGGACGAGCTCGACAGAAAGCTCCTCGATATCCTGGTCAAGGATTCACGGACCTCGCTGAAGGAACTGGCGCTGCAGGTCGGGTTGTCGTCGCCAAGCGTTTCGGAGCGGCTTCGGCGGCTTGAGGATCGCGGCGTCATCCGCGCGTTCACCATTGACATCGATCCGCAGGCGCTCGGCTACGCCTTGCAGGCGATCGTTCGCATCCGGCCATTGCCGGGCAAGCTGCACATCGTCCAGAAGCTGATCGAGGAAATCCCGGAATTCGGCGAATGCGACAAGGTGACGGGCGATGACTGCTTCGTTGCCCGGCTGTTCGTCCGCTCGATCGGCGAGCTCGACGGGATTCTCGACCGCATCGCCGACAAGGCCGAAACCAGCACCGCCATCATCAAGGCGCAGCCGATCCGGAGACGCCCGCCGCCGCTCGACATGCCAAACATGTGACGGATTTCGGTGGCGTGGCCCACATATTTGCGTTTGCGGTCGCGGTCTGGCCATTTCTGGTCTATTCCAGAGTTCAACTTTCCCTCCAGCGTCCCTTCCCCATGTCAGGCCTGCTCGTCGATCCCTGGTTCTATGCCGCGGCCATTCCGGCCGTCATCCTCGTCGGCCTGTCGAAAGGCGGGTTCGGAGGCGCCGTCGGTTTTGTCGGCGTGCCGTTGATGGCGCTGACCATGCCGCCGGTTCAGGCTGCCGCAATCCTTCTGCCAATTCTGTGCCTGATGGACATTGTCTCGGTGTGGACGTGGTGGGGTATCTTCGACCGCAAGATGCTGGCCGACATGATGCCGGGCGCCGTGATCGGCATTGCCCTTGGCTGGCTGACGGCGGCACTTGTAACCGAAGAGATGGTGCGGCTGATCGTCGGCGCGGTTGCCCTGATCTTCGTGCTGCGCTGGCTCTATTTGCAACTCCGCCACGGTGCCGGCCACGCAGCGGAGCCCAACCGCGTCGCCGCCGGCTTCTGGGGTACCGTTGCCGGGTTCACCAGCTTCGTCGCCCATGTCGGCGGCCCGCCTTTTCAGGTCTATGCGCTGCCGATCAGGCTCGATCCGAAGGTGCTGTCGGGCACCGCGGCGATCTTTTTCGCCGTCACCAATGCGCTGAAGCTCATCCCTTATTTCGCGCTCGGCCAGTTCGACACCACCAATTTGACGGCGTCGGCGGTGCTGATGCCACTGGCGCCGCTGTCGACCATCGCCGGTGCCTGGCTGGTGCGGCGGATGCGGCCGGAGCTGTTCTATCCCTTCACCTATGCGACCGTGGCGGTCGTCGCGGTCAAGCTTCTGTGGGACGGCATCGCCGGCCTCCTGTAAGACGGCGGCCCCATTCGGCCGCCGCCGGATTCCTTACACCTCAGGCGGCACTCGGCAGCAGCTGCCGCGTCCTGCCAAGCGCCAGGGCAATGCCGGTTGCCAGTACGAGCGCCATGCAGCCCAGAATGGTGATGTCGTGCAGCGTCGGCTTCAGCACCATGTCCGCGACGATCACCAGCATCACCGAATAGTCGAAGCGCGCGGCGCTGAGGACGCGCTGGCCCTGGGCAAGCACTGCCGGCGTCACGCCATCCTTGGCGATCATGCCTGTCATGCGGTCGGCAGTCGGCTTGAAGATGAACATGCCGATGCAGAAGGTCGTCGCATAACCGGCAAGGCCGATCAGCACCCACAGATCGGAAAAGCCGACCCAGAAGCCGCACATGATGAGGCCGAAAAGCAATGTCAGCATCGACATCGGCGCGAAGAACCGGTTGCCGAGCTCGCCGGTAGCGCGCATCGCCTGCAGCATGCCTTCGACGTTCCCGGCGCGGTCGGCGCGTACCGCGAGCAGCATCAGCGTGAAGCCGCCGCCGACCCAGAGGATCGCCGAGACGATATGCAGAAATTTAACGGCCGAGTACCAGTCCATTATTCGCTCCTTGAGAGATTTGATGATTTGCCGGAGCGCAAGGTTTGCTCCGCCTCGTTGCGAGGAGCGGGCGTTTAGCGCGGCGCCTGTTTCGGAACGATGTCGCGCGGCGAGTGGATCTGTTTCGGTATGTCGGTCACGATCTGGAGGAAACATGGCGCAAGCGCGTCGCCCCGACTTTCCAGCCGGTGGTGTGAACGGGTGCCGTGGCCAGTCAGCTGTGCTGTTACGGCACAGATGCTGGGCGCTTGATCAAAAAATATGCCCCGCGTTAAGGCTTCGTTAAGCTTTACAGGCGTTTACTATGTCCATCCAGTGATCTGGATTCTTACCGAGTGGTTGGAGCCACTTTGTTTGACGCCTCCCTGTTAAACTCCTGAGAGCCGCCTTATCCGCGGCTCTTTTTTTGTGCGCCGGCATGGGCGTCCTTCCGGCTAAATGCGTCCGTTAACCGTTTGTTAAACATGTGCTTGCCTTCGCTGGCAGCGAAGCGCATTTTCAAGCTTCAGTCGTTTAGGCTGCCGGATATGGCGGCCAAGAGCCGAATCGGCCGGCTGTCAGGCAAGTGCAGGGGCGTAGCGATGAACGAGCCTTCGAAGGCGAGCGCGAAAACCATCAAGCTGGCGGAGCGCCGGGTTTTCTCCCAATCCTTCAAGCCGCTCTATCAGGAAGGCATGGGCCTGGTCGAGCAGGCGGCCGAATATCTCGACGGCAAGGGCCGCGCCGAGGCCAAGAAGCTGTCGAGGCTGGCGGCGACGCTTTATGCGGCCGAATCGATGCGGCTGACCACCAGGCTGATGCAGGTCGCCTCGTGGCTGCTTTTGCAGCGGGCGGCGAATTCCGGCGAGATGACCCGCGATCAGGTGGCCTCAGAAAAATCCAAGGTGCGTCTCGACACTGCCTCGGCGCATGACGAGGCGCCCGGCTGGGCCGAGCTGCCGACGGATTTCATCGATCTCGTCAACCGCTCGCTGCGGCTGCAGGCGCTGGTGCGCCGGATGGACGAGGAGATCTATGGCGGCCTTGCCGAGGTGCCGCCGTCGAGCCGTCGCCTCAATCCGGTCTCCGACCAGATCACGCTGCTCAACACGGCTTTCGCCCGCGGCTGAGAGAACGTTTCATAATTCTACTCCGGCGGCCATCTAGACTAACCGCGAAGGGATGGGCCCGCGATCATCAGGCGGGGAGAATCACGCAGCAGCAGGCGCGATCCGACCTCCACGATAGACCTGATCGCTGGGAGCAGCTCCTGCCCCAATGACGTCAGCTCATACTCCACGGTCGGCGGCGATGTCGGCATCACGTGGCGTGCGAGGACGCCACGCTCCTCGAGATCGCGCAACCTGCCGGTCAGCACCTTCGCCGAAATGGCTGGGATATCGCGGCGCAATTCGGAGAACCGGCGCGGGCCGTCGCTCAAGGACCAGAGCACCTCGGGTGTCCAGCACCCGCCAAGCAGCGCCATGCACCTCGACATGGGGCAGCCGGGAAGCGCCTTCACCTTCGTTCGCATCCTGAGGACCATGGCGCATCTTCCATGAGAGTTTCCAGTTGGTTACCGGAAAATGATGGTAACTACAAGATACGTGGTTTCCGATGGTAACGAGAGCCGCTATCTGAGGCTCTCAATCCATCCAACCACGAAATGGACAGAACGATGTACGCAATAACTGGAGCAACAGGACAGCTTGGCCGTCTCGTGATCGACGCACTGCTGAAGACAGTTCCGGCCAGCCGGATCGTTGCGGCGGTTCGTGATCCGGCAAAGGCCAGCGATCTTGTCCAACGCGGCGTAGTCGTGCGGGAGGCGGACTATGATCGTCCCGACACGCTCCCGATGGCGCTGGCCGGCGTCGATAGACTGCTGCTGATTTCCTCGACCGAAGTCAGCGGCCGCTTGCCGCAGCATCGGTCAGTAATCAAGGCCGCCCAACGGGTGGGGGTTTCGCTGATCGCTTACACAAGCATGCTGCATGCGGACACGTCTCCCGCGAGGCTCGCGGTCGAACATCGGCAGACGGAGGAGGTCATCGCGGCCTCCGGCCTACCCGCCGTCATCCTGCGCAACGGCTGGTACACCGAGAACCATCTGATGGCGCTCCCGGCGGCTCTGGAGCACGGCGCCTTCATCGGCGCCGCAAATGAGGGGCGCTTCTCGTCCGCGGCGCGGCAGGATTATGCCGAGGCCGCGGCCGTGGTGCTGACAAGCGAGGATCAAGCAGGGAGGATTTACGAGCTCGCGGCGGACCAAGCCTTCACGCTCGCCGAGCTTGCGGCGAAGGTCTCGCGGCAATCGGGCAAGGCGATCGCCTACAACGATCTTGCCGGGGCGGCCTATGAGGGTATGTTGACGGGCGCCGGGCTGCCCGCCGATCTCGCCGCTATCCTGGCCGATGCCGACATTGCAGCCTCACGCGGAGCGTTGTTCGATGACGGCGGCGCCATGAGCCGGCTGATCGGTCGACCGACAACGCCACTGGAGAGCGTCGTTGCGGCAGCATTGCGCGGTTGAAACCGAGATGGCTGTCACATCCGCCAAAGGATCAGAGGACCGTCTGTCGCTCGCGCCAACAGTTATTCAAACGACTAGACTAGCGCAGCTTTCTGCGCTTCCGGTGCTCGCGCACTTATGTACGCTCCGCTCCGGTTCTCGAAAACCACGCTATCTGTCTCGCCAGAGCGATTCTCAAACATTCTCTAAACAGACTCGGCTTGCTGTTTCTGGTTTGTTCACATTTCGCTGGCATCGCTGTCCCCCGAAGGTAGACTTGACGGATGGGGGAAGCGATTCGCATCATCGGCATCGATCCGGGGCTGAGGCGCACCGGCTGGGGCATCGTCGAGAGCCTCGGCAATTCGCTGCGCTTCGTCGCTTCCGGCACGGTGCGGTCCGACGACAAGGCCGCCCTGGCGGTGCGTCTTTGCCAGTTGCATGACGGGCTCGCCGAGGTCCTGCATGCCGCGATGCCGCAGGAGGCGGCGGTCGAGCAAACTTTCGTCAACAAGGATGCCGCGGCGACGCTCAAGCTCGGCCAGGCGCGCGGCATCGCGATGCTGGTGCCGGCGCGCGCCGGCCTTGTCGTTGCCGAATATGCGCCAAACGCCGTCAAGAAGGCGGTGATCGGTGTCGGCCATGGCGACAAGAAGCAGATCCACATGATGGTCAAGGTGCTGATGCCGAAGGCGACTTTCGACAGCGATGATGCCGCCGATGCGCTGGCCATCGCCATCTGTCACGCGCATCACCGGCAGAGCATCGCCTACAGGATGGCGGCGCTGGCCGGATAAGTTTGTTCTTGACTTGTTCTCCGGTTGGCAATAAGTAATACCTTCGAGGTATTACCATGCGCGTTACCACCAAGGGCCAAGTGACCATCCCGAAGGAGATACGGGATCATCTGGGTATCGGCCCGGGCTCGGAGGTGGAGTTCGTCCCCACCGAGGACGGGGCTCGTGTCATAGCCGTCGACGAAAACATGTCGGAGGAGGAAGCCTCGCGCAGATTCAGCCAGATGCTCGGCCGCATGGCCGGTACGCTGGATCTGGGGGGCATGACGACGGACGAATATATGGAATGGCTGAGGGGCCCACGTGAAGATCTCGACATTGATTGACACAAATGTCCTGATCGACGTTTGGGGTCCTGCCGGACGGGAGACGAAATGGTCGGCATCCGCGATTACCGCATGCCGGCGCGACGGCGCACTCGTAATCAATGCAATCGTCTGGTCCGAGCTCGCGCCGTTGATTGCGACCGAACAGGCCCTTCGCCAAGCAGTCGACATGCTCAAGATGGATCGCGAATTCCTGCCGTGGGAAGCAGCCTTCCTCGCTGGTCTCACGCACTCGCGCTATCGCCGCGCCGGCGGCATTGGCGAACGAACGCTGCCGGATTTCTTTATCGGCGCCCATGCGGTTGTCGCCGGGCATCGGCTGCTGACGCGCGATGCCGCGCGCTATCGCAGCTATTTCCCGGACCTCGATATCATCTCTCCGGAAACCCACCCGGCATGATTGGCAAGCTCAAATGATCGGCAAGCTAAAAGGCACGCTGGACGAGATCGACGAGGATTTCTGCGTCGTTGACGTGCATGGCGTCGGCTACGTCGCCTATTGCTCGGCGCGCACGCTTGCCGCGTTGCCGCCGCCCGGCGAGGCGGTGGTGCTGTTCATCGAGACCTATGTGCGCGAGGACATGCTGCGGCTCTATGGGTTCCAGTCGGTGCTGGAGCGCGAATGGTTCCGGCTGTTGATGAACAATGTGCAAGGCGTCGGCGCCAAGGTGGCGCTGGCCATCCTGTCGACGCTGGCGCCGGCCGACCTCGCCAATGCGATTGCGCTGCGCGATATCGCCATGGTCAGCCGTGCGCCCGGCGTTGGCAAGAAGGTCGCCGAGCGCATCGTCACCGAATTGAAGAACAAGGCGCCGGCCTATGCGGGCACTGCCTCCGGCACCATCGGCCTGAAGCAGGAGCTCGGCGAGGGCGTCGCCTCGGCGCCGATCACCGATGCCGTCTCGGCGCTGGTCAATCTCGGCTATTCGCGAGACACCGCCGCCAATGCAGTGGCGGCGGCGCTGAAGACGGCAGGCGAAGAGGCGGACGCCTCGAAGCTGATCCGCTTCGGGCTGAAGGAGCTGGCACGGTGAGACGTTGCTTGTCCGGTCCCTTGCCATATGCAAGGAAGGCGGCATGAGCCTTTCGCCACGCCTCATTGCTCCCGACAGACGCGGCGAGGACGCCGAGCAGACCTTGCGGCCGCAGACGCTCGGCGACTTCGTCGGCCAGGCGGCGGTGCGGGCCAATCTCAAAGTGTTCATCGAAGCCGCCAAGGGGCGTAGCGAAGCGCTCGACCATGTGCTGTTCGTCGGGCCGCCCGGCCTCGGCAAGACGACGCTGGCGCAGATCATGGCGCGCGAGCTTGGCGTGAATTTCCGCTCGACCTCGGGTCCGGTCATCGCCAAGGCCGGTGATCTCGCGGCGCTGCTCACCAACCTCGAAGACCGCGACGTGCTGTTCATCGACGAGATCCACCGGCTCAACCCGGCGGTCGAGGAAATCCTCTATCCGGCGATGGAGGATTTCCAGCTCGACCTGATCATCGGCGAGGGGCCGGCGGCGCGCTCGGTCAAGATCGACCTGGCCCGCTTCACGCTTGTCGCCGCCACCACCCGGCTCGGTCTTTTGACCAACCCGCTGCGCGACCGGTTCGGCATTCCGGTGCGGCTCAATTTCTACTCGGTCGAGGAACTCGAGCAGATCGTGCGGCGCGGCGCCCGCATCCTTGCCATGCCGCTCGGCGACGACGGTGCTTTGGAGATCGCCCGGCGGGCGCGCGGCACGCCGCGCATCGCCGGCCGACTGTTGCGCCGGGTGCGCGACTTCGCCAGCGTTGCCGGCGACGGTCATGTCGACCGCAAGGTCGCCGACGAGGCGCTGACGCGGCTGGAGGTCGACGGGCTCGGCCTCGACGCGCTCGACCGCCGTTATCTGTCGATGATCGCCCAGAATTTCGGCGGCGGGCCGGTCGGCATCGAGACAATCGCTGCCGGGCTTTCCGAGCCACGCGATGCCATCGAGGACATCATCGAACCCTTTCTGATCCAGCAAGGCTTCATCATGCGTACCCCGCGCGGCCGCGTGCTGGCGGCCAATGCCTGGCGGCATCTCGGCCTCGACGCCCCGAAGGACCTGGCGCAGCAGCAGATCAGCCTGTTCCAGGAAGAACCGTAAAGTTCCGCTGCTTATGGCTTCGGTGCGGGCAGTTCCCGGCCCAGCCCTCCAGGTCTTGATCATCGCCGGTCTATGCGCAAAACAGGTGTTGCTTGAAACAGGGCCTGTCGGGCCAAAAGGACAGCGCAATGGACGATCATGGTGAATCGGCATTGTCCGCCGGGCTTTCCGGCGCGCTGACGGAATTCGGCCATCGACTGATGGCGCGGGTCTATTATGCAGACACCGATTTTTCCGGCGTCGTCTACCACGCGCGCTATCTCGAATTCTTCGAGCGCGGCCGGTCCGACTATCTGCGGCTGGCCGGCGTCCACCACACCGAGCTTGCCGACGGCAAGCATGGCGAGAAAATAGTCTGGGTGGTGCGGCGCATGGAGATCGATTTCCGCGGTTCGGCCCGCATGGATGACATCCTGACCATCGATACGCGCACCGAAGACATTTCCGGCGCCCGCATCGTCATGGCGCAGCAGTTGAAACGCGGCAGCGAAGTGCTGGTCGAGGCGCGGGTCGAAGCGGCGATCGTCGGCGAGAATGGACGGCCGCGGCGCTTTCCCAAGGACTGGATCGCAGCCTTCATGCCCAGAACGCGCAAATAAAGGTTCAGAGGCAACGATCCCGGAGCTCCCGTCCGGGCCAGCATCACCGGGCGGCTCGTCGGGGCGCGGCAATGCGCCGCGCTGTACGTCCTAACCCATCCTTAACCATAACGGTCCATGAAGGGATTGGTTAAGATTGGAAGAATCCAAGCGCCTTCCTTTCACCAATATTTGCCCCGAAAAGGCCGCCAACGGTGCATTTGGGGTTATTCCGCAAGCTTAACGCGAACGGACCACAAGGGATGCCCATGGGCCAGCCGCCAGCCACGCCCGGAAAATCTTTAAGGACGTAACATGGAAAACATCGCTCTCGCCGAACCGGGCGCGCATTTATCGATTTGGGCCTTGTTCATGCAGGCCGGTTGGGTGGTCAAGCTGGTCATGATCGGGCTGCTTGGTGCCTCGATCTGGACCTGGGCGATCATCGTCGACAAGCTCGTCGCCTATGCCCGCATGCGGCTGGCGCTCAACCGCTTCGAACAGGTGTTCTGGTCGGGGCAGTCGCTGGAAGAGCTTTACCGCACGCTCGCCGACCGCAAGACGACCGGCATGAGCGCGATCTTCGTCGCCGCCATGCGCGAATGGAAGAAGAGCTTCGAGAAGGGCGCAAAATCGCCGCTCGGCCTGCAGACCCGCATCGACAAGGCTATGGATCTGGCGCTGACCCGCGAGATGGAAAAGCTGGAAGGGCGGCTCGGCTTCCTCGCCACCACCGGCTCGGCGGCGCCCTTCATCGGCCTGTTCGGCACCGTGATCGGCATCATGACCTCGTTCCAGGCGATCGCCGCTTCGAAGAACACCAGCCTGTCGGTGGTCGCGCCCGGTATCGCCGAAGCGCTGCTGGCGACGGCCATCGGCCTGCTCGCCGCCATCCCCGCCGTCATCGCCTACAACAAGCTGTCGTCCGACGCGAGCAAGATCGCCGTCCGCATGGAAGGGTTCGCGGATGAGTTCTCCGCCATACTCTCGCGCCAAATCGATGAAAAAGTCGCGCAGAAGGCCTGAGGAACGATCATGGGAATGTCTGTAGGCGCGGGTGGCGGAGGACGCGGTGGTCGAGGCCACAGGCGGCGCGGCCGCCATCACGCGATGATATCGGAAATCAATGTCACGCCGATGGTCGACGTGATGCTGGTGCTGCTGATCATCTTCATGGTCGCCGCACCCATGTTGACGGTCGGCGTGCCGGTCACCCTGCCGGAGACGAAGGCCAAGGCGATGAACGCCGATACCCAGCCGATTACGATTACGATCGACGGCACAGGCAAGATCTTCGTACAGGAGACCGAAATTCCGCAGGAGGAGCTGATCGCCAAGCTGAAGGCGATTTCTAAGACCGGCTACGAAGAGCGCATTTACGTCAAGGGCGACAAGACCACCAATTATGGCGACGCGATGGTGGTCATGGGTCTCATCCAGGACGCCGGCTACAAGAACCTCGGCCTGATTACACTGCCGAAACAGGATCAATAAACGCGAGATGAGGACCGGCCTCACCACATCGGTGATCTTGCATACGGTGGCGATCGCCTTCGGGCTGTTCACGCTGTCGGCGCCGGCTGCGCTTCCGTCGTCCGATGTCGAGTCGGTCGCAGTCGACATTGTGCCGATGGAGGCCGTCTCGCAGGTTTTGCAGGGCGACAAGAAAGCCGTGATGCACGAAAAGCCGGCGCCGCTGCCGACACAGCGTCCCGACATCGTTCCCGATGCCCAGAAAGTCGGCGAGAACAGCATCGATACCGACAAGCCGCCGACGCCCGAGGCCAAGCCCAAGCCGGTCGACATGACGGCGGCTCCGCCACCTGCGCCGACGCCGGTCGAAAAGCCCAAGCCCGAGGACGTACCGAAGCCGCCGGAAAAGCCGAAGCCTATTCCCGCAACGGAGGTAGCGCCGGTGCCGCAGCCGAAGGAAGAGGTCAAGCCCGAACCGGTCAAGCAGACCGATCCCAAGCCGGCGCCGGCCAAGGAGCCGACGCCCACGCCGCCGCAGGACAAGACCGCCGCGATCGATCCGCAGCCCGAGGTCAAGCCGGATGCCGTCGCCGAGGCGATTGCCAAGCAACCGCCGACCGAGGAGGCGCAGCTTCCGGACTCGGCGCCGGCACCCGAGGCTCGGCCAAAGCCGCAGCCGGCCCAGGCCGAGAGCGCGAAGGCGCCGGAGCGCAAGGACACCGACAAGCCGGTCAAGGAAGCCTCGTCCAGGCCGAAATCGGACGACAAGCAATTCAATGCAGATGAGATTTCGGCGCTGCTCGACAAGCAGAAGCCGTCCGGCGGCGGCGCCAAGCGCTCGACCCAGCAGGCTTCGCTCGGCGGCGAGAAGAACCAAGGCACCAAACTCTCACAGAGCGAGCTTGATGGCCTGAAGGCCCAGATCAAACGCTGCTGGAGTGTGACACCCGGCACATTCGATGGCGACAGCCAAAAAGTCACCATCAGGATGAAGCTCACGCAAAATGGCGAGATCGACGGCGCTCCGGAAGTCGGATCCGCCGGCGATGGCTCAATGGGCTCCCGAGTTGCCTCGGAAGCCGCGCGGCGCGCAGTGCTGCGATGTGCGCCCTACAATCTGCCCGTCGCAAAATATGACGGCGAACTGGGATGGAACGAGGTCGAGGTCAATTTCATCCCCAGCGACATGTATTGATTGCCGAGAGAACAACGAGGCTGAACGAATGAAGAAGTTGCTTACGACGCTGATGCTGATCGGCACGATTGCGACCGCCATGAGCGGGCTCGCCACGCTGCCGGCAAAGGCGTTGGTCCAACTCGATTTGACTCAACCCAATATCGAGCCTCTGCCGATCGCCATCACCGACTTTCAATCGGGCGACGCGTTGGGCGCGGAGATATCGGGGATCGTCATCGACGATTTGAAGCGCTCGGGCCTGTTTGCTCCGATCGACAAGAGCGCTTTCATTGAAAAGATCTCCAACCCGGATGCCACGCCCCGCTTCGAGGACTGGAAGGTAATCAACGCCCAGGCTTTGGTCACCGGCAGCGTCGGCAAGGAAGCCGACGGCCGTGTCCGCGCCCAGTACCGGCTGTGGGACGCCTTCGCCGGCCAGCAGCTCTCGGGCGAACAGTTCTTCGCCAACGACGCCAATACCAGGCGCGTCGGCCATATCATCGCCGATGCGATCTACGAGCGGCTGACCGGCGAGAAGGGCTATTTCGACACGCGCGTCGTCTTCATCGATGAGTCCGGTGCCAAGAATGCGCGCAAGAAGCGGCTTGCCATCATGGACCAGGACGGCGCCAACGTCCGCTATCTCTCGAACGGCAAATCGATCGTGCTGACGCCGCGCTTCTCGCCGAACCGGCAGGAAATCACCTACATGTCCTACGAGAGCGGCCAGCCGCGGGTTTACCTTTTGCAGATCGAGACGGGGCAGCGCGAGCTGGTCGGCAATTTCCCCGGCATGACGTTTGCGCCGCGCTTTTCGCCGGACGGCCAGAAGGTGATCATGAGCCTGCTGCGCGATGACGGCAATTCCAACATCTTCGCCATGGATCTGAGAAGCCGCTCGACGACCAGGCTCACCAACTCGACCGCCATCGACACCTCACCGTCCTACTCGCCTGACGGCAGCAAGGTGGTGTTCACCTCGGATCGCGGCGGCCGTGCGCAGATCTACGTGATGGGCGCCGACGGCTCGGGCCAGACCCGCATCTCGTTCGGCGACGGCGTCTATTCGACGCCGGTGTGGTCGCCGCGCGGCGATCTCATCGCCTTCACCAAGCAGACCGGCGGCGAATTCCAGATCGGCGTCATGCGCACCGACGGTTCGGGTGAGCGCATCCTGTCCACCGGCTTTCAGCAGGAAGGGCCGACCTGGGCGCCCAACGGCCGGGTGCTGATGTTCTTCCGCGATTCCAATGGTGGACCAAAACTTGTTTCGGTCGATCTCACCGGCCGCAACGAACAGTCGATCCCGACGGCGAACTTCGCCTCGGATCCGGCCTGGTCGCCGCTGCTGGAGTGATGGAAGAAGAACTGAGGAATTGAAGAACTGACGAGTTGACGAGTTGAAGAACTGAAGAATGGAGAAGGCAGGGGGTCTACATCGAGCACGCGAGGGATTTAGAAGTCTATAAGCGTGCCTATGCGGTTTCCCTTGGGGTACACAGAGCCACGCTTGCTTTTCCGAAAATGGAGCAATACGCGCTCGCCGATCAACTACGTCGTTCCAGCAAGGCGATCTGCGCCAATTTGGCCGAAGGCTTTGCCAAACAGGCTCACTCCAAGCCCGAATTCGCACGCTTCATTTCAATGGCCATAGGATCATGCAGTGAGGTGGAGACCTGGAGTTCGTATGCGTTCGACCTCGAGTACATCACACAGGCGCAACGCGACCATTGGTTGCAATCCTATGCCCGTATCTACGGAGTGCTGGTCAATCTCAGAGAGAAGCTGAGGTGATCTCTTTGCTCAATTCCTCGATTCCTCAATTCCTCAATTCCTCAGTTCTTCAGTTCCTCAATTCCCTCTTTTTTCATGTTTTGGCCGCATTTCCGCCTACGGTCCGCGCTCATTGTCGCCCCTCGGCAGAACGGTTGCGGACGGCAGCCGAAACCAAATTTTAACCGTGTTTCTTGAGCGTCGGTTAACCCAAACGTGGTTACTGGACGATCAATGAAATCACTCGAATTGCGAAGGAGAGGCGGCATGGGCCGTATCGCAGCACTTACCACAAACCCGGTCATGATCGCGCTGGTCGCGATGCTCGCGATCACCGGTTGCGCCTCGAAGAAGACGCCGAACAGCGCCGCCGATCTCGGCCTCAACGGCGCCGGCGCGGCAACGCCCGGATCGGCCCAGGACTTTACCGTCAACATCGGCGACCGCATCTTCTTCGACACCGATTCGTCCTCGATCCGCGCCGATGCGCAGACGACGCTGTCGCGCCAGGCGCAGTGGCTGAACCAGTACAAGCAGTATGCCATCGTCATCGAAGGCCATGCCGACGAGCGCGGCACGCGCGAATACAATCTGGCGCTCGGCGCCCGCCGTGCTGCCGCCACACGCGACTTCCTGGTCGCCAAGGGTGTTTCGGCGCAGCGCCTGAAGACCATTTCCTACGGCAAGGAGCGTCCGGTCGCGGTTTGCGACGACATCTCCTGCTGGTCGCAGAACCGCCGCGCCGTAACCACACTGGGCGGCGCCGGTTCTTGATCGGCATAAATGCAACACCTGGTGCGAAAGGCGGCCAAAAGGCCGCCTTTTTCATATCTGCCCGCTCCAAACAAAATTTGGCCGAAGTCTCACGTCCTGTTAAGAGCCGAGGGCGCCTGGCCACTTCGGTTGGAAAGGGCGCGCAACAGGCTAACGGTTTCACGGCGAGAGGCACATGCATTTCAGATCGGTCTTGAGCGGCACGCTTGCGCTGCTGCTCGTATCAAGTATCGCGGCACTTGCTGACGGGGCAAACGGCACCGGGCAGTCATCGGAAAGCGGTTTTTCCTTCCACCTGCCGACGATCAAACTGCCCGGCATTTTCGGCGAAAAGAAAAAGCCGGATCAGGTTCAATTCGCGCAACAGGATGGTACCGGCACTCCGGCGCTGGAGGAACAGCTCCGGCAGATGAATGGCAAGATCGAGGAACTCAATTTCCAGGTCCTGCAGATGCAGGAGCAGATCCGCAAGCAGCAGGAAGACAACGAATTCCGCTTCCAGCAGCTGGAAGGCGGTCCGCAAGGCGCGCAGCAGCCGGCGGAGCAGAAGAAGTCCGAGGCCGCGCCCAGCAGCGACAGCCCCAATGGCGACGGTAACGTGGCGGAGGCGCCGGCAACGCCGGCTCCAGCCGCTGCGGACGCGCCGCCAGCAGGCGATAAGAGCGTCGAGGACGTCATCGTCGAATCGCCCAACGGCGATCCCGGCAAGCTGATCCCCGGCGCGCCGCCCAAGACGTTCGGCACCATCACCGTCGACAAAAACGGCAATGTCGTCGAAGCCGATGGCAATGCGCAAGCGAATGCGCCGCGGCAGAATACGGCCCCAGCCAACGGCGCCAGCGCAGCCGGCAACAAGGCCGGTAAATCCGATGATACGGTGGTCGCGGCACTCCCGTCGACCAACGATCCGGAAGAGCTTTACCGCAATTCTTACCAGTTCATCCTGTCGGGCGACTACAGCACCGCCGAACAGGGCTTCCGCGACCATATCGCCCGTTTTCCCAAGGACGCCAAAGCAGCGGACGCGCATTACTGGCTTGGTGAATCGCTGCTCGGCCAGCAGAAATACCGCGATGCGGCCGAGACTTTCCTCGCTGCCAGCAAGGACTATCCCAAGGCCAAGAAGGCGCCAGACATGCTGCTGAAGCTCGGCGTTTCACTGGTCGGGCTGAAGCAGCGCGACGTGGCCTGTGCCACTTTCAGCGAGATCGGCAAGCGCTACCCCGATATTTCCGGCGCGCTCAAGGAGCGGGTCAAGCAGGAAAGGGCACTCGCGGCGTGCTAGTTTTTCCGTTGCGTGTCGTTGCCGCAAAACCGGGCCCACGCTTGGGCGACATGCATGACGCTCGACAGCGAGCCTGACCTTTCGGATTTTTCGCGGATCGACTTTTCCAACGGCGCTGTTGCGGCCGTGTCCGGCGGCAGCGACTCGACCGCCCTTCTCCTCCTCCTCAAAGCCCATCTCGATCGTAACGCCCCGGCAACGAAATTGCTGGCGGTAACGATCGATCATCAATTGCGGCCGCAAGCGGCAGCGGAAGCGCAAGCCGTGGCCAGGCTGTGCGCGGCGCGCGGCATTGCCCATCGCATCCTCGCCTGGTCGGGGCACAAACCATCGACCGGCCTGCCCGCCGCCGCGCGCGAGGCGCGCTACCGGCTGCTCGCCGAGGCCGCCGAAGCGGCAGGCATCGGCCTGATCCTGACCGGCCACACCGCCGACGACCAGGCCGAGACCGTGCTGATGAGGCAAGCACGTGACGACGGGCCAGGTGAGGAGAGGCCGCGCGAGGAAGGGCGGGGCCTTGCCGGCATGGCGCCGGCAACCCTCTACGAGTGGCGGCACTGGATCGTGCGGCCGCTGCTCGGCGTAAGGCGTGCTGAGCTGCGCGAATTCCTGCGGCGTGAACAGGTTGTCTGGATCGAAGATCCGACCAATGCCGACACCGCTTTCGAGCGGCCGCGCGTCCGCGCAGCACTTGTTGAAGGCGACGATGCGCCTCGCATGGCTGAAGCTATGGCGCTGGCCAGAAAGGCGGCGGTCGAGCGTGAGCAGCTGGGACATCGCGCGGCCATGCTGATCCGCAGCTTGGCCTCCAGGCCGGCCGCCGGCCTCGTCCGGCTCGATCGGGATTTTGCGACGGCCGCCGACAGCCGGTCGGCCATTTATGCGCTGCGCATCCTGCTGGCGGCGACCGGCGGCACCGCCTTCCTTCCCGACCAGGCCCGCAGCGAAGCCCTTTTCGGCCGGTTCCGCACCGGGCCGCTTTGTGCCACATTGTCGCGGACCGTGGTCGATGCCCGGCGTACCGGCATCTTTCTGCACCGCGAATTGCGCGATCTGCCGCCCGCTGTTGCGGTTTCCGGCAATGCCCTGTGGGACGGCCGCAGACGGATCACATTGGGCGACAGCCCAGGTGCATTGTTGATCGCGCCGCTGTTGGTAGCACCGCTCGGGGCGGCTCTTGCCGCAAAGCGGGCAATTGAAGGGCATGGCACGCCGGCAAGCCTTGTGCGTGCCGCCTTGGCCGCCGAGCCGGCGCTCTGGCGGGACGGCGAATGCCTCGGTTTGCTCGGGGAAGGCCGGGGTTTGCCCGGGGAAGGCCCGATGCAGGCGGCTGTCGCCGCATATCCGGCAGTCGCGCCCTTCGCCCGTTTCCTGCCGTCCTTCGATCTGGCGCCGGCCGATGCCGTCGCCGCGTTGCTTGGCGCGGCGCCCGTTCCAGCCGTGCCGTTCGGCGGCCACAATGCCGGCCTACCACGGGCGAAAGCTTAACCGAGACCTGCTGTTATGCTTGGCAATGGGAGACGCTCTCCCTATGTTAGGGCCAAGTTTCCTCTCACGACGCGTGTCCGCCCAGCGGGCGCCAACGGGACAATTGATGAATCCGAATTATCGCAACCTCGCGCTCTGGGCGATCATAGCGGTCCTGCTCATCGCTCTCTTCAATCTTTTCCAGACGCCGCAGACGCGTGGAGCCTCGAGCGATGTTCCCTATTCGCAGTTCCTGCAGGAAGTCGCGGCGGGACGGATCAAGTCGGTGACCATCGCCGGCGCCCGTATCTCCGGCAATTACACGGACAGTTCCAACGGCTTCCAGACCTATTCGCCTGGGGACCCGTCACTGGTTTCGCGGCTGCAGGACAAGAACGTCACCATCAATGCGCGTCCTGAATCCGACGGCTCCAATTCGCTGTTCGGCACCCTGATCTCCTGGCTGCCGATGATCCTCATCCTCGGCGTCTGGATATTCTTCATGCGCCAGATGCAGTCCGGTTCCGGCCGCGCCATGGGCTTCGGCAAGTCGAAGGCCAAGCTTTTGACCGAAGCACATGGCCGCGTCACCTTCCAGGACGTCGCCGGCGTCGACGAAGCCAAGGAAGATCTGGAAGAGATCGTCGAGTTCCTGCGCGACCCGCAGAAATTCCAGCGGCTCGGCGGCAAGATCCCGCGCGGTGTGCTGCTCGTCGGTCCTCCTGGAACCGGCAAGACGCTGCTCGCCCGCTCGGTCGCGGGTGAAGCCAACGTGCCGTTCTTCACCATTTCGGGCTCGGACTTCGTCGAGATGTTCGTTGGCGTCGGCGCAAGCCGCGTTCGCGACATGTTCGACCAGGCCAAGAAGAACGCGCCTTGCATCATCTTCATCGACGAAATCGACGCGGTCGGCCGCCATCGCGGCGCCGGCCTGGGCGGCGGCAATGATGAACGCGAGCAGACGCTGAACCAGCTGCTGGTCGAGATGGATGGCTTCGAATCCAACGAAAGCATCATCCTGATCGCCGCCACCAACCGGCCAGACGTGCTCGATCCGGCGCTGCTGAGGCCGGGCCGCTTCGACCGCCAGGTGGTGGTGCCGAACCCCGACATCGTCGGCCGCGAGAAGATCCTGAAGGTGCATGTGCGCAACGTGCCGCTGGCGCCCAATGTCGACCTCAAGGTGATCGCGCGCGGCACACCGGGCTTTTCCGGCGCCGATCTGATGAACCTGGTCAACGAATCCGCCCTGATGGCGGCGCGGCGCAACAAGCGCCTCGTCACCATGGCCGAATTCGAGGACGCCAAGGACAAGATCATGATGGGCGCCGAGCGCCGCTCGTCGGCGATGACACAGGCCGAGAAGGAGCTGACCGCCTATCACGAGGCCGGTCATGCCATCCTGGCGCTCAACGTGCCGTCGGCCGATCCGCTGCACAAGGCGACCATCATTCCGCGCGGCAGGGCACTCGGCATGGTCATGCAGCTGCCGGAAGGCGACCGCTATTCGATGAGCTACAAATACATGATCTCGCGCCTCGCCATCATGATGGGCGGCCGTGTCGCCGAGGAGTTCAAGTTCGGCAAGGAGAACATCACCTCCGGCGCCTCCTCCGATATCGAGCAGGCGACCAAGCTGGCGCGTGCCATGGTGACGCGCTGGGGCTTCTCCGACAAGCTCGGCCATGTCGCCTATGGCGACAACCAGGAGGAGGTGTTCCTCGGCCATTCGGTGGCGCGCACGCAGAACATCTCGGAAGAGACGGCGCAAATCATCGACGCCGAAGTGCGCCGGCTGATCGACGAGGCCTATTCGACGGCAAGGTCCATCCTGACCAAGAAAAAGAAGGAATGGATCGCGCTGGCGCAGGGCCTGCTCGAATACGAGACGCTGTCCGGCGAGGAGATCAAGCAGCTGATCGCCGGCAATAAGCCCGCGCGCGACCTTGGCGACGACACGCCGCCGAGCCGCGGCTCGGCCGTGCCGAAGTCCGGCCGCCGCAAGAAAGGCCCCGAGCCCGAAGGCGGCATGGAACCTCAGCCGTCAAGCTAGGCTCCGGCCCGGCACAGATCGATTTCGAAACGCCGCGGCTCTAACCGCGGCGTTTTCTCTTGGGGAATGCGACCCTTCCTGCATCGCAGGAAATTGGCGAAAGTGACGATGACGGCCAATCTCCCGCCTCGCGGGGGGATGTCCGGCAGGACAGAGAGAGGCGCGAAGGAATGGAGCCTTCTATCGGCCTCGTTGACGACTTCGGGAAGATCGACAAGGCGCGCCGGAGAATGAAGCTCGCATTTTTTGCCGGCGGCGCCACATTTTGTTCTTGCTTTGTGCCGGCAGCTATGCTATCAATTTGGGTGTGGTGCCAATTGGCGCTGAATGACCCGCCCGCCGAGGCGGGTTTTCTGCTTCTGGCCATGAAAGTTCCGGTGGTGCCGAGATCGATGTCGGCCGGACAGAACCAAGAAACGCGATCTGACAGTTGGTTCGACCTCGGAAGGCCCTCTCACTTGTTCGGCAGCAACAAAAAGCCCGCGAACCTTGCGGCTCGCGGGCTCATGTCGTCGGATGGTGGCGCCGGTCAGCTCTTCAGCTTGGCGTTGCAGAGGCTGTAGAAACCGCCGCCCTTCTGGATCCACCTGAGGCCGCCCAGCGTGTTGGCGTCCTTGTTGGCGTAATAGAGGTCGAGGCAGGTGTGCATGCGGCCCTTGGCCGGGGTCTCGGTTGCATACTTCTTGGAGATCGCCGTCGGGAATTTCACGCCCTGGGGGGCGGTGATGGTCGGCGGTTGCGGATCGCCGGTGTATTTGGCATCGGGAGCCGGGAGGGTGTCGTCGTCGGCTGCGCCGGCGCCGCATTGGCTCTTGCGGAAGTCGTTCCACTTCATGCCGTTCAGCGTGTTGCCGGCCTTGGCAGCCTGATATTTGGCGCTGCAATCCGCCATGCTGACGCCTTTGCCGGTATCGGTCGCGGTGGCTGTCGTCGCCTTGGCAGGTGCCGCGGCGGGTTGTGCGGCTGCAGTTGCGCCGGCGGCGCATTCACTCTTGCGGAAGTCGTTCCACTTCATGC
The DNA here is from genome assembly GCF_040318345.1 of Mesorhizobium sp. M1169. Classification (NCBI taxonomy): domain Bacteria; kingdom Pseudomonadati; phylum Pseudomonadota; class Alphaproteobacteria; order Hyphomicrobiales; family Phyllobacteriaceae; genus Mesorhizobium; species Mesorhizobium sp. M1169. The sequence continues at coordinate 236,798 of NZ_JAMYME010000004.1, forward strand.
CGTTGAGCGTGCCGGCAGCCTTGGCGGCCTGGTATTTGGTGCTGCATTCCTTGGCCGTCAGCCTAGGCGCTGCGTCATCGCTGCTGGCCGCCGCTGCTTTGGTCTTGGCGGCGGGTTGTGCGGCCGCAGTTGCGCCGGCGGCGCACTGGGTCTTGCGGAAATCGTTCCACTTCATGCCGTTGAGCGTGCCGGCAGCCTTGGCGGCCTGGTATTTGGTGCTGCACTCCTTCGCCGTCAGGCCCGGCGCCGCATCGTCGGCGGCGGCTGCCTTGGTCGTGTCGGCAGCCTTGGCCGTGGCTTTGGCTGGCGCGGGTTCGGTTGTAGCGGCGGAAGCATCGGTGCCGCATTGGGCCTTGCGGAACTGGTTCCAGTTCTGCCCGCCAAGCGTTCCCGCATCCTTGGCGGCATTATACTTGGTGCTGCATTCGGCCATGGTCAGCGCGCTGGCAGGCGCCGCCAGGAATAAGGTCGCGACGGCAAGACCCGTCAAAGTGGCAAGTCGGTGGATGAGCATGCGTTTTCTCCCTGCGGCGGTTCATGATATGTCCCAGTGCAGCAATAGCGCTCAACGGCTGGTTGCGCCAGATGCTAAGTAGCGTAGAGACAAATTTAGAAGTGCATTCTTTTCTTTAAGGTGATGAATTCGTTGCCGGGACCGTCTCCCCGCCAAGTTCGTCCGGGTGCATTGCACGGAGCGCGCGCCTATGGCTGGTTCCCAGCGAGGACACTGCGTCGAATGACAGCCAGTCAAATCGGCGGCTGCGGCGGACCTGAGCCACCGCTGTCTGGAGCAGCACGATGCGGATTCGGGTTCAAGGCCACACTGCCACAGCCAAAAGGGTCCAGATGAGGTTTGAGTTGACGTTTCTGATGCTGCTGCCGCAACAAGGGCTCGGAACTTGAAAATCAACACACTAGCGTGACGTAAAACACACAAAACAACAATTTTCTAAGGATTGGTCGTCCATAATCATACAATGTGATGACGGGGCTTGGGCCATTTTATGGCATGAGATGCTCGGAAAGAACCATCGGGAAGCTGGCGAACATGGCAGGACATTATTTCGGTACGGACGGCATTCGTGGGCGCGCCAACAAGTTTCCAATGACGGCGGAGGTCGCCATGCGGGTCGGCATGGCCGCCGGCCTCTCGTTCCAGCGCGGCAGCCACCGCCACCGCGTCGTGCTCGGCAAGGATACCAGGCTTTCCGGCTACATGATCGAGAACGCCATGGTGTCCGGCCTGTGCGCCGCCGGCATGGATGTCTTCCTGCTCGGCCCGATCCCGACGCCGGCTGTTGCCATGCTGGTGCGCTCGCTGCGCGCCGATATCGGCGTGATGATCTCTGCCTCGCACAACCCCTATTACGACAACGGCATCAAGCTGTTCGGCCCCGATGGCTACAAGCTGTCCGATGAGATCGAGGAGCGTATCGAGGGGATGCTCGACAAGGATATCGAACTGGCGCTCGCCGATTCCGATGGGCTCGGCCGCGCCAAACGCGTCGACGGCGTGCATGACCGCTATATCGAATTCGCCAAGCGCACGCTGCCGCGCTCGATGTCGCTGTCGGGCCTCCGCATCGTCGTCGATTGCGCCAATGGCGCCGCCTACAAGGTGGCGCCCGACGCGCTGTGGGAACTCGGCGCCGAGGTCGTTGCCATCAATGTCGAGCCCAACGGCTTCAACATCAACAAGGAATGCGGCTCGACTCATCCGGCCGGTCTGCAAAAGAAGGTGCACGAGGTGCGCGCCGATATCGGCATTGCTCTCGACGGCGATGCCGACCGTGTCGTCATTGTCGACGAGAACGGCGCGATCGTCGATGGCGACCAGATCATGGCGCTGATCGCCGAATCCTGGCAGCAGAGCGGACGGCTGGCCGGCGGCGGCGTCGTCTCGACGGTGATGTCCAATCTCGGCCTCGAACGCTTCCTCGGCGACATGAACCTGCAGTTGCATCGCACCAAGGTCGGTGACCGCTATGTCGTCGAGCACATGCGTGCCCATGGACTCAATGTCGGCGGCGAACAGTCGGGCCACATCGTGCTGTCCGATTTCTCGACCACCGGCGACGGCCTCGTCTCGGCGCTCCAAGTGCTCGCCTGCATCAAGCGGCATAACCGACCGGTCAGCGAACTGTCGAAGAAATTCGAGCCGGTGCCGCAGCTTTTGAAGAATGTGCATATTTCCGGCGGCAAGCCGCTGGAGGAGGCGCCGGTCAAGGCGGCGATCGAAGATGCGCGCAATCGCCTCGGCAAGGCCGGGCGCCTGGTCATCCGGCCATCCGGCACGGAGCCGCTCATCCGCGTCATGGCGGAGGGCGACGACCCGCAGCTTGTCGAGTCCGTGGTCAACGACATCGTCGAGGTCATTTCGGAAACGCGCAGCGCCGCCTGATCTCCCTCCAACATCGGTTCAAAAGCCCGCCTTGCCGGCGGGCTTTTTTATTGGGTCGCGGCCAGCTCCGCCTGCAGCAACGGCCGCCAGATTGCTCCACTTTTAGAGATTCGTGGTTAATCAATACGGTTAAACGCCTTTTAACCTTTCCGATTCATTATCCACAACTGAGGTCAATCACATTTCGGGCGCGTTCGCCGTTCGAGGGTTCTCAGGGGTGATAAGCATGTTCAACACAGCTAGAATGGCTCTTCTGGCCGCGCTGTTTGCCGGCGTCGGACCGGCATTCGCCGCCGATTTCGTCGAGCCGCCCGTCGTCGAGGAGGCACCGCCACCGGTTGCCTATGAGCAGCCGGCCGAATTCGGCGGCTGGTATATCCGCGGCGACATCGACTATCACTGGTCGAAGTTTCGTGGTGGCGACTACATCACCTACGGTGTGGCGCCCCAGAATCCCGGCAAGTTCGATACAGGCAAGCTGGATGGCGCCTTCTCGGCCGGCGGCGGTGTTGGTTACCAGATCGACGAGCATTTCCGCACCGATCTCACCCTGGACTGGATGAGCAAGTCCAAATTCCGCGGCTCGACCAACGGCTTCTGCGGCCCACAGCAAACGCCTTGCACGTCCGTCGATACCTCGTCCTATTCGGCGCTGCTGCTCTTGGCCAACGCCTATGTCGATATCGGCACCTGGCATGGGATCACGCCTTACGTCGGCGCCGGCATCGGCGGTGCCTGGGTCAAGTGGGATGAACTGCACAACGTGGACAGCGACGGTTCATTTGATCATGCCGGCGGCAAGGGCTGGCGGTTTGCCTATGCTGCCATGGCGGGCGCATCCTACTGCCTGACTGACCGCGTCAAACTAGATGTCGGCTACCGCTTCAGCCACATCAACGGCGGTAAGATGTTCGACTATGCCTCCCTCCCCAATGTCGGCCCCGGCTATGACAAAGGTATCAACGTTCACGAAGTGCGCGGCGGCCTGCGCTACCAGTTCGGCAGGTCGGACTGTGCGCCGCCGGAGCCTTACGTCCCGGAACCCGAGCCCGTCTACACGAAGTAGTCGCTTCGAAATCGAGGAATTCGTCGACCGCCCGGCTGATGCCGGGCGGTTTCGTTTGGCTGCCTAAAGATGCTGCGTTGCCCTGTAACACCGTCCGGCTCGAGGAGCGAAAACGGATCAAATCAATTGCTAACGCCTTGTTATCCTTAACCCGCACTTAACCACTATGGTTAACAATGCTGTCTGAAACGGCGCGCGCGATCGCGAATGCGCCAAGTTCGGGAGCCGAGGACCATGACATTCAAATCGCCTATAGCACTGGCGCTTGCAGCAGTCGTCCTGGTGCCGCTGACGCCGGCGCTTGGCGCCGATTACGAACCGCCGGTCTATGTCGACCAGGCGCCCGACTATGTACCGGTCGAGGTTGGCTCGGGATGGTATCTGCGCGGCGATGTCTCCTATCTGATGCAGAAGAGCTTCAAGGATGAGCATTTCGCCTTTACACCCGCGAGCTTCGACGAAAAGGAAGATCCCATCTTCGCCAGCATCGGCTTCGGCTACCATTTCAACGACTATCTGCGCGCCGATCTCAATGTCGGCTATCTTCCCGGCAACAAGATCGACGTCGGCTATAACGACGGAACGACCGTGGCATCGGCGACCCTGAAGAACTATGCCTTCTCAGGCATACTCAACGGCTATATCGACCTTGGCACCTATGTCGGAATCACACCTTATCTCGGCGCCGGTGTCGGTGTCGTGCAGAGCAAGCGTCGCCTGTCGGCGAGCTACTTCACCGACAACGCCGACCCCACCGACGATTTCGTCCGGCGTGACAACAAGACCCAGTACTCCTTCGCCTACACGCTGAATGCCGGGCTTGCGTACCAAGTGTCCAAGAACGTCTCGGTCGATCTGGGCTATCAGTATTTTTCCGCGCCAGACGCCGAATATGTGACTGCCGAGAGTCTGACTTCTTTTCCGATCCGCAAAGGGATCAACAATCATCAAGTCAAAGTCGGACTACGCTACGATCTGTGGTAGGCTCGATCGAAGCCGAGGCGTTGACAATGGCGGGTCGCAGGCCCGCCGTTTGCGTTTCGCCCCCGGCAATATCCTGACAGCGACAAAAACTTTCCCCTTGACGCCGAAAGTCTGAACGCATATCGCCATCCGTGGGCCACCCCTCCCCAACGAGGGGCCACTATCTGGAAGGATAGACCACGATGACCACGCATGCGAAGCCCGGATTCCGTCCGGCAAATCCCAATTTTTCCTCAGGTCCCTGTGCAAAACGCCCCGGCTGGTCGGTCGAGGCGCTCAAAAATGCCGCGCTCGGGCGCTCGCACCGCGCCAAGATCGGCAAGACCAAGCTCGAACAAGCGATCGAGCTGACCCGGGAAATCCTCCAGGTTCCGGCGGATTACCGCATCGGCATCGTGCCGGCCTCGGATACCGGCGCGGTCGAAATGGCGCTGTGGTCGCTGCTCGGCGAACGCGGCGTCGACATGGTGGCCTGGGAGAGCTTCGGCTCCGGCTGGGTCACCGATGTGGTCAAGCAGCTGAGGCTCGCCGATGTGCGCAGGTTAGAGGCTGACTACGGGGCACTGCCGGACCTGACCAAAATCGACTTCGACCGCGACGTGGTCTTCACCTGGAACGGCACGACGTCGGGTGTGCGCGTGCCGAACGGCGATTTCATCCCGGCCACCCGCAAGGGCCTGACCATCTGCGACGCGACTTCGGCGGCCTTTGCGCAACAGCTCGATTTTCAGAAACTCGACGTCGTCACCTTCTCCTGGCAGAAGGTGCTGGGCGGTGAGGGCGCGCACGGCATGCTGATCCTCAGCCCGCGCGCCGTCGAACGCCTGGAAAGCTACAAGCCGGCCTGGCCACTGCCGAAGATCTTCCGCCTCACCTCGGGCGGCAAGCTCATTGAAGGCATCTTCAAGGGCGAGACCATCAACACGCCGTCCATGCTGTGCGTCGAGGACTATCTCGACGCGCTGCGTTGGGCGAAGTCGATCGGCGGCCTCGACGCGCTGGTCACCAGAGCGGATGCCAATGCCGCCGTTCTCGATCGCTTTGTCCGGAAATCTTCCTGGCTCGGCCATCTTGCCGTCGACCCGGCGACGCGTTCGAACACGTCGGTCTGCCTTTCCTTCATCGACCGGCAAGTCGCTGCACTCGACGCCGACGGACAGGCTGCATTCGCCAAGGCAATTGTCTCGGCGCTCGACAAGGAAGGCGTCGCCTACGACATTGGTGCCTACCGCGATGCACCGCCCGGCCTGCGCATCTGGTGCGGGGCGACAGTCGAGACCTCCGATCTCGAAGCGTTGCTGCCCTGGCTCGACTGGGCCTTTGCCGCGCAAAAGGCGTCGCTCAAAGCGGCGGCCTGACTCCCTCCCCCTCGAGGGGAGGGTGGCCCGAAGGGCCGGGTGGGGTCGCCTCCACCCGCTCAACGATCCGCCATCCAGAAAGAAAAAGATTTGGCCGCATCCGGCCGCAACGACCCCACCCCGGCGCTTCGCGCCGACCCTCCCCTCAAAGGGGAGGGACGCCAATCGCAAAGGACCAAGCCAATGCCCCGCGTTCTCGTCTCAGACAAACTTTCCACCACCGCCGTGCAGATATTCAGGGATCGCGGCATCGAGGTCGACTATTTGCCGGATCTCGGCAAGGACAAGGAAAAACTGCTCGAAGTGATCGGCCAGTATGATGGGCTGGCCATCCGCTCGGCGACAAAGGTCACGGAGAAGCTGATCAATGCTGCGACCAGGCTGAAGGTCGTGGGCCGCGCCGGCATCGGCGTCGACAATGTCGACATCCCGGCGGCGAGCCGCAAGGGCATCATCGTGATGAACACGCCCTTCGGCAATTCGATCACCACCGCCGAGCATGCCGTCGCCATGATCTTCGCGCTGGCCCGCCAGATACCGGAGGCCAACGCGTCGACCCACGCCGGCAAATGGGAAAAGAACCGCTTCATGGGTGTCGAGATCACCGGCAAGACGCTGGGCATCATCGGCTGCGGCAATATCGGTTCGATCGTCGCTACGCGCGGCGTCGGCCTGAAGATGCATGTCATCGCCTTCGATCCATTCCTGTCGGACAGCCGCGCCGAGGAGCTCGGCGTCGAAAAGGTCGAGCTCGACGAGCTGTTCGCCCGCGCCGATTTCATCACGCTGCACACGCCGCTGACGGACAAGACGCGCAACATCATCGACGCCGCGGCGATCGCCAAGATGAAGACCGGCGTGCGTATCATCAACTGCGCCCGTGGCGGGCTGATCGTCGAGGCCGACCTGATCGCGGCCTTGAAGAGCGGCAAGGTGGCCGGCGCCGGCATTGATGTGTTCGAGGTCGAACCGGCGGAGAACAACGCACTGTTCGGCATGGAGAATGTGGTGGCAACGCCGCATCTGGGGGCCTCGACGATGGAGGCGCAGGAGAATGTCGCGCTGCAGGTCGCCGAGCAGATGTCGGACTATCTGATCAAGGGCGCCGTTTCCAATGCCATCAACATGCCATCGATCACCGCCGAGGAAGCGCCGCGGCTGAAACCTTTCGTCAAGCTCGCCGAAGTGCTCGGCGCCTTTGTCGGACAGGTCACCGAGGATCCGATCAAGGAGGTCGAGATCCTGTTCGACGGCTCGACCGCGACGATGAACACGCGGGCGCTGATCAGCGCCACTCTTGCCGGGCTGATCCGGCCGCAGGTCGCCGACGTCAACATGGTGTCGGCGCCGATCATGGTGAAGGAGCGCGGCATCATCGTCGCCGAGGTCAAGCGCGACAAGTCGGGCGTGTTCGACGGCTATATCAAGCTGACGGTCAAGACCGAGCACAGGACGCGCTCGATCGCCGGCACGTGTTTTTCGGACGGCAAGCCGCGCTTCATCCAGATCAAGGGCATCAATCTCGACGCCGAGGTTGGCCAGCACATGCTCTACACGACCAATGCCGACGCGCCCGGCATCATCGGTCTGCTCGGCACGGTGTGCGGCGAGAACGGCGTCAACATCGCCAATTTCCAGCTCGGCCGCAACCGGCCGGGCGGTGATGCCATCGCATTGCTCTATCTCGATGCGCCATTCCCGGAAAACGTGTTGGCGCAGGTGCGCTCGCACAAGTCGATCGACTCTGCCAAGCGGCTGCATTTCGATGTTGGGATAGCCTGAAATTCGGTCGCCCCGTGTGCAGCAGCACGCGGGGCGGTGGAACGTCGCGGCAAGCGACTTCATTCAGCAGCGGATGCCGCCATCTTCCGTCCGCTGTATTCGGCGAGGCTGATGCCACCGAGCACCAGCGCGAGAGCCAGCGCCTGATAGAGCTGGAATGTCTCGCCGACAATCAGCACCGATAGCAGCGTGCCGAAGATCGGCACCAGATTGATGAACAGGCCGGCGCGGTTGGCGCCGATCAGCTCATTGCCCCTGATATAGAAGATCTGCGAGATGACCGAAGCACCGATGGCGGTATAGAACGCGACCGCCCAGCCGCGGGCATCGGGGACGATGACTTTGCCGGCGGCAATCTCCCACAGGAAGAAAGGCAGCGATGTGACGAGTGCGGCAACCGACAGCGCCAGCATCAGGCTCTGCCAGCGGATGACCGGCTTCAGCGGCAACCCCACCGAATAGAAGGAGTAGCAAAGCACGGCGACCAGCATGATCGCGTCGCCAAAGTTGAGATCCAGCTTGAGAAGCTGGCGCAGGTCGCCATGGCTCGCCGTCACCGCGACGCCAATGATGGTCAGCACGACGCCAGCGATCTGCACCCGGTTCACCCGCAGGCGAAACAGCAGGAAATTGGCGATGATGATCACGATCGGTATCGCCGCCTGCTCGATCGAGACGTTGATCGCCGTCGTGTAGTTGAGCGCCGTGTAGAAGATCGTGTTGAAGAAGGCGAAGCCGCAAGCGCCGAGCCCGCCAAGCAGCAACCAATGCCTGCGCACCACCGGCCAGTCTTGGCGTAGCGTTCCCCAGCCGATCGGCAGCAGAATCAGAACCGCCAGCAGCCAACGCAGGAAGACCAGCGTCATCGGGGAGATATGACCGACCGCCAGCTTTCCCGCCACGGAGTTGCCGCCCCACAGCAAGGTGGTGAACAGCAGGAACAGATAGGCGGCTCGATGCATCGTGAACTCCCGGCCAGGCAGAGGGAATTTGACGGTCGGTGTGGGCCTATTGCGACCGCCAGCCCAAGTAAATGATGTCAAAGGCGAAAATTGTTGTGCCTCGGAGCGTTTTGGGCGGCAAAGAGTGGTCGCGCTCGCCGGGTCTTGACGCTATAGAACGACGTGCGTGCAATTGGACGCTACAAAGTACGCGTCGGAAGGCTTTAATCCTCGCGTCGTGCTTTCCGAAAATCGATTCCGATTTTGGGGGCCGATGCGATAGAGGCCTGTCGTTTCGAACTGTTTCAAGCTGCTCGTGCGGCGTCTCAAGGGAAAAGAAATATGGCCAATGTGGTGGTCGTCGGCTCGCAATGGGGCGATGAGGGCAAAGGCAAGATCGTAGACTGGCTGTCGGAGCGCGCCGATGTTGTCGTGCGCTTCCAGGGCGGCCACAATGCCGGCCATACGCTGGTCGTCGACGGCAAGGTCTACAAGCTGTCGCTGCTGCCGTCCGGCGTGGTGCGGCAAGGCAAGCTGTCCATCATCGGCAATGGCGTCGTCTTCGATCCGCACGCTTTCGTCGCGGAGGTTGCGAAATTGAAGGCGCAGGGCGTCGAGGTGACGCCAGACCGCCTGAAAATAGCCGAAAACACCGCGCTTATCCTGTCCTTGCACCGGGAGCTGGACGGATTTCGCGAGGACGCCGCTTCCAATTCCGGAACGAAGATCGGCACGACCCGTCGCGGCATCGGTCCCGCCTATGAAGACAAGGTGGGCCGGCGCGCGGTCAGGGTGATGGATTTGGCGGATTTGGAAACGCTGCCCTTGAAGGTCGACAGGCTGCTGACGCACCACAATGCGCTGCGGCGCGGGCTCGGCCATGCCGAGGTCACGCACGAGGCGATCATGAGCGAGCTGATCTCGGTGGCCGACGAGATCCTGCCCTATATGGACCGCGTCTGGAAAATCCTCGACGACAAGCGCCGCGCCGGCGAGCGCATCCTGTTCGAGGGCGCGCAAGGGACGTTGCTTGACATCGACCACGGCACCTATCCGTTCGTCACCTCGTCCAATACGGTTGCCGGCCAGGCCGCCGCCGGGTCGGGTGTCGGGCCGGGCGCCATCGGTTATGTGCTCGGCATCACCAAGGCCTATACGACGCGCGTCGGCGAAGGCCCGTTTCCAACCGAACAGAAGAACGAGATCGGCGAGTTCCTGGGCACGCGCGGCCATGAATTCGGCGTCGTCACCGGCCGCAAGCGCCGCTGCGGCTGGTTCGATGCCGTGCTGGTCCGCCAGGCCGTCGCCGTCAACGGCATCAAGGGCATTGCGCTGACCAAGCTCGATGTGCTCGATGGGCTGGACGAGATCAAGGTCTGTACCGGCTACCGACTCGACGGCGAGGCGATCGATTACCTGCCGGCCAGCCAGGGTGCGCAGGCCCGCGTCGAACCGGTCTACGAGACGCTGGAGGGGTGGAAAGGCACCACCGCCGGTGCGCGCAGCTGGAACGACCTGCCGGCCCAGGCGGTGAAGTACGTCCGCTACATCGAGGAGCTGATCGGCGCGCCGGTCGCACTCCTTTCCACCAGCCCTGAACGGGACGACACGATACTTGTGACCGATCCGTTTCAAGACTAGTTTCTCAGCCTTTCCGGGCATTGCGGCTGATTTGCGGGGGCCGGCCCAGAAACAAATGCAGGTCGACTGACGTATGGTAGATTTTGTTCCTATTCTGAAAAAGGCGCTCGATAAACTCGGTGAGCCGTCGGCGGAAGTGCGCGCTAGGGTCTATGACAGGGCCCGTTCGTCAATCGCGAAACAACTCGCAGAGAAGGCCACCATGACGCCTTCCGATGTCGACCGGCAGATGCGTGCACTGGAAGACGCCATCGCCAAAGTCGAGCGGGACTATGCCAAGCCTGCGCCGCCACCCGACCCGCTGGCGGAACTGGAGGACATCTTCTCCTCCATCGACCGCAACAAGAACCAGTCCAGCCATATCCGACAGCCAGCAAAGACGGAGCCGGCATGGCAGCCGGCCAAGACCGAGCCGGCAAAGACGGAGCCAGCAAAGACTGGGCCGGCCTGGCAGCCCACGCCCGCCAAGGCGGCGCCGAACTGGCAAAAGCCGCAGCCCGTCGCTCTTTCTCAGGAGCGCGCTGGTCCGCCGCCGTCCGATATGGATCTTCCGACGGCTGACGGCCAAGACGGCGTTTTTCCGGGCGACGACTTTTCCAACGACGGCGGCCCCGCGGAGGACAGGTTCCAGCGGCTCTATCCTGCCGAGCGCAGGCGCAGCTATGGCGGTGTGATCGCCGCCGCCATTGCCTTGCTCGTCATTGCCGGTGGTGGCTATGGCATCTGGCTGAACAAGGATGCGTTCGGCAGCATGCTCGGCCTCGACTCGACCACAGCCGTCGCCACCGAACCGCTGGTAAAACCAGCCCCGGCCAAGCCGGTGGCCGATGCGGCCGTACCGGCCGCCGCGCCTCCGACGGATGCCGGCGAGGGCGCGAAGTTCACGCAGCGCCTGACGCCCGAGGGGCACGAAGTCGATCCCGGCCCCGCGGCCGGGCAGGCGGGCATCGGCGAAGGCGAATCCGTCGCCGCACTGACCACGCCGCCATCGGCCGCACAAGCGCCGACCACCCCGGCACCGGCCGCGCCGGCTCCGGCCGCACCCGCCGACACGCAAGCCACGGCCAATGCTCCAGCAGTCGATGGGTCCGCTGCACCAACTCCCGCAACGCCGCCCGCCAACGGGGCAGCAGCGCCTGCAGCGGCCGCCCCGCCGCCAGCACCGGCAGCGGCACCAACGGCAGTTCCGCCGCAAGCCACGTTGGCCGTCGGCCAGAAGGCGATCTTCTACGAGGAGCGCACCAGCACCGCTCAAGGCTCGGCCGAGCCCGGCAACATCGTCTGGTCGCTGGTGCAGGAATCGCCCGGCGGCGACCTGCCGCCCGAGCCGGCGATCCGCGCCGAGGCGACCATTCCAGGCAAGGATATCCAGTTGCGCATGACGATCCGTCGCAACACCGACCAGACGCTGCCGGCCAGCCATATTATCGAGATGATCTTCCTGACGCCTGACGGCTTCGAGGGCGGCGGCGTCGACAACATCCTGCGTGTCGCCATGAAGGGCTCCGAGCAAGATGCCGGAAGCCCGCTGATCGGCATCCCGGCCAAGATCGCCGACGGTTTCTTCCTGGTTGCGCTCAACGATACCAAGGCGGATGAAGACGCCAATCTGACCTTGCTCAGAGGTCAGGACTGGATCGACGTGCCGGTCGTCTACAAGACCGGGCGGCGGGCGCTGCTCACCATGGAAAAGGGCATTCCAGGCGAGAAGGTGTTTGACGAGGCGCTAAAGGCCTGGCAGACAAAGACGGCGGGGTGAGGTCGGCTCACCAGCCCAACGCCTCTCTGGCTCAGAAGCCCTGGAACAGCATATCGAGCGCGGCCACGATCTCGTCGTGATGCCTCGTCAGATTCAGTCGGCTCTCGCCCAGTTCCGTCGCCGCAACCGTGGCGATCAAATGGGTGGCCATGACCAATTTCCGACCATTGATCTCGAAAATCGGATGGAGCTTTCGCATTGGTGATGGCGCCATCGCAGCCGGCAAAAGCGGGACGACCACCCGGGTCTTGAAATGGTCTAGCAGATCGGCCTGGACGTCGAGGAGATAGCCGCCTTCGATGCTACCCGCGAAGACGTCGTAGCGCGCCATCAGAATTGCCGATGTTCTGCCAGCGGAATACCGTGTTTTTCGACATATTCGTTCCAGGCATCTATCGTCGCGCGGTTCTCAAGCTTCCACAGCCGCGTCTTTTCGGCGGCCACGGCCTCGGCGATGCCGGCTTCAGCGGCGCGCGAGACATTCACATCGAGCCCCTTGGCTTCCTTCATGAGCTTTGAGTCGATCGACAGATTTGCCGGCTGGCGAACCGCATTCACAGCTATCTTGCGCATGATCACCTCCGCAGTATGCGCATAATATATGCGCATTCCTCTCTAGTCGCAATGACAAGGTGCTTGAACTCGCGAATTACCCCTCCATCTCCTCGCGCAGCATTTCCAGTTCCAGCCATTCCTCCTCGAGCGCTGCCAGTGTGACGCGCTCCTTGTCGAGCGCGGCAATCGTCTTCTGGAACGAGGCCGGATCGCGCTCGTAATAGGCCGGATCGGCGATGTTGTTCTCCAGCCGCGAGATCGAGGCCGACACCGCCTCGATCTTCTTGGGCAGCGATTCCAGCGCGAATTTCTGCTTGAACGACAGTTTCTTGGCCGGGCCCTTCGGTGCGGCCGCTTCGTTCCTGCTTGCCGCCGTCGCGTCGCCCGTCTCGGCCTTTGGTCGCGCCTTGCGGTCGTCCAGCCTGGTGCCGCCGCGCTGCGCCAGCATGTCGGAATAGCCGCCGGCATATTCGATCCAGCGGCCGTCACCATCCGGCGCGATGATGCTGGTCACGGTGCGGTCGAGGAAATCGCGATCGTGGCTGACCAGGATCACCGTGCCGGCAAAGCCGGCGACCAATTCCTGCAGCAGCTCCAGCGTCTCCATGTCGAGGTCGTTGGTCGGCTCGTCGAGCACAAGCAGGTTTGCCGGCCGCGCCAAAACGCGGGCGAGGATCAGCCGCGCCCGCTCGCCGCCCGAAAGCTCGCGCACCGGCGTGCGCGCCTGTTCCGGCTTGAACAGGAAGTCTTTCATGTAAGAGACGACGTGGCGCTGCTCGCCATTGATGACGAGGTTCTCGCCGCGCCCGTCGGTGAGATACTGCGCCAATGTCTCCTGCGGGTCGACGGCTTCGCGCTTCTGGTCGAGCGTGGCGATCTCCAGATTTGTGCCGAGCCGCACCGTGCCCGCGTCCGGCTTCAATTCGCCGGTCAGCATCTTCAACAGCGTCGTCTTGCCGGCGCCGTTCGGCCCGACCAGACCGACGCGATCGCCGCGCTGGATTCGGGTCGAGAATCCCTTGACCACGGTCAGATCGCCAAAGGTCTTCTCGATGTTCTTGGCTTCGATCACCAGCTTGCCGGATTCGGCGGCGTCGCTGGCTGTCATCGTCGCCGCACCCTCGGCGCCGCGATGACCACGAAAGCGCTGGCGCATGGTCTGCAACTCACCGAGCCGGCGCATGTTGCGCTTGCGCCGCGCTGTCACGCCATAGCGCAGCCAGTGCTCCTCGCGCACGATCTGGCGACCGAGCTTGTGCTGCTCGCGCTCTTCCTCCTCCAGCACCGTGTCGCGCCATTCCTCGAAATAGCCAAAGCCCTTGTCGAGACGGCGGGTCTGGCCGCGGTCGAGCCAGATTGTGGCGCGTGACACGCGCTCGAGAAAACGGCGGTCATGCGAGATGACGACCAGTGCCGAGGAGGTGCGGGCAAGCTCCTCCTCCAGCCATTCGATGACCGAAAGGTCAAGATGATTGGTCGGCTCATCGAGGAGGAGAATGTCGGGCTCCGGCGCCATGACGCGGGCGAGGGCGGCGCGCCGCGCCTCGCCGCCGGAGAGGTCGTTCGGCCGTTCCTCGCCGGTCAGGCCGAGATGCCCCATCAGATAGGTGGCGCGGTAGGGATCGTCGGCAGGCCCGAGCCCCGCCTCGACATAGGCGCGGACGGTCGCAAAACCGTCCATGTCGGGCATTTGCGGCAAGTAGCGCACGGTTGCCGAGGGCTGGCGGAAGACTTCGCCATCCTGCGGTTCGATCAGCCCGGCGGCGATCTTGAGGAGCGTCGACTTGCCAGAGCCGTTGCGGCCGACCAGGGCAATCTTGTCGCCAGCCGAGGCCGTCAAGGCGGCACCGTCGAGCAACGGCGTGCCGCCAAAGGTCAGCTTTATCCCGTCGAGATTGAGAAGTGGCGGCGCCATATCAGCTTTCTGGGCTCAGCTTTCCGGAAGAGGGTAGGGATGCGCGAGCAGCAGCGCGCGGCCGCTGGCCAGCGCGATTTCGAGCCGGCCATTGACCTCGTTGGAAATGGTCAGCGACGAGCCGAACGCAACCTCGACATGGTCGAGCGGCCATTTGGCGCCGGTGACGCTCAGGCCGGCGAGATCGGAGAAGCCGAGCACCGAAAACAGCGTGCCGTCGGCATAGTCGAAGCCAGTCTTTCCCGGCAGCAAGGGAATGCCTTCCTGTACGCCACTGGTCAAAAGCACTTTCGTCCCGCCTTCCGCCAGCCGGACGCTCAGCGCCAGATGCAGGAAGATGTGGTCGGTACGTTTGCCGCCGAAGGCGCCTGCGAGCACAAGGCTGGTCGCACCGCGTTCGAGCGCGGCGGCGATAGCGAGTTCACCGTCGGTCTTGTCTTTTTCGGCAGGAAACACCTGCCGTGGCACGGCGGCCAGATCCTCCGGCAACTCGGCAGGCACGGAATCGAAATCGCCGACCCAGAGTTCCGGCCTCAGGCCCAGCATACGGGCATGGCCGATGCCGGCGTCGGCGGCGATGACGCGCGAGCCTTCGACCTGGCGGTCGAGCAGCGGCGTGCGGATGAGATCGCCGCCAAGCAGGATGGTGAATGTGCTCATATCTCGTGGCCCTTACCAGCCCTGCCCCGGAAACGGAAGATGAAACGGCAGACGAAACGGAAGGCTGGGCTTTGGATGTCCGGCAAACTTCCGCTTGCGCAGCACTTCGGCCGGGCCTATGTGTCGCAACGCTCTAACGGGGTGCCGGACGCGATCTTCGCGGACCGGCTGAGAGGCAAGACTGCCAACCCGCTGAACCTGATCCGGTTTGTACCGGCGGAGGGATTAGACGTTTCGGACAGCCCGACGCCTCAATTCCTTTCAACGCGAACGAAGGAGGCGCCGATGCGCAGTTTTTTCCACTCTCTTGTCTCAATTGTCCTGCTTGCGGCATCCGCGCTCGCCCTGCCAGGGCAGGCATCGGCACAGGATAGACTGACGGTCTATACCTATGAAAGCTTCACCGCCGATTGGGGTCCGGGACCGGCAGTGAAGAAGGCCTTCGAGGCCGAATGCAGTTGCGTCGTCGAATTCGTCTCGGTCGCCGACGGCGTGGCGCTGCTCAACCGTGTGAAGCTGGAAGGCGCCGCGACCAAGGCCGATATCGTACTTGGCCTCGATACCAACTTAACCGCCGACGCCAAGGCAACCGGCCTGTTTTCGCCGCACGGCGCCGTCTCGGGCGTCAATGTACCGGGCGGCTGGAGCGACGATATTTTCGTGCCGTTCGACTATGGCTATTTCGCCGTCGTCTACGACACCGAAAAACTGAAGAGCCCGCCGAAGAGCCTCAGGGAATTGGTCGAGGGCGATGCCGGAGAGAAGATCGTCATCCAGGATCCGCGCACCTCGACGCCGGGCCTTGGCCTGCTGCTGTGGGTCAAGTCGGTCTATGGCGACAAGGCGCCGGAAGCCTGGGCCAAACTCAAGGCGAAGGTGCTGACGGTAACGCCGGGCTGGAGCGAGGCCTACGGCCTGTTCACCAAGGGCGAGGCGCCGATGGTGCTGTCCTACACGACCTCGCCGGCCTACCACATGGTCGCCGAAAACACCGAGCGCTACCAGGCGGCGTCCTTCGAGGAGGGCGAATATCTGCAGATCGAGGTTGCGGGGATCACCACCAAGGGCGCGAAGAACCCGCTGGCGGAAAAGTTCATTGCCTTCATGACCGGACCGAAATTCCAGGATGTCATTCCCGAAACCAACTGGATGTTCCCGGCCGGCAAAACCGACAAGCCGCTCAACCCGGCGTTCGACAAGCTGGTCAAGCCGACCAAGACCCTGCTGTTCAGCCCGGAAGACGTCGCGGCCAACCGCAAGGCCTGGGTCGATGAGTGGCTTGCGGCGATGAGCAAGTAGGGCTCAAGCCTCGTCGCATGTTTGCGCCAAGCCACCCCCCTCTGGCCTGCCGGCCATCTCCCCCTCAAGGGCACGGCTATCGCAGATGGAACGCCGAGGCTTTCGCTCTACGACGTACCCCCACCCCTAACCCCTCCCCACAAGGGGGAGGGAGACTTCCGTTGGCACTGACCTCGGCAAATTGTCTGCCTTTCGGCGCCAAAAGGGGAAGTAAGGGCATGCGGCAGCGTTCCCTCCCCCTTGTGGGGAGGGTTAGGGTGGGGGTCCAACTTCGTAAGAATCCAAATGCGATAGCCCTGCCCTCAAGGGGGAGATCGGCAGCTTTGTCGCCTCTCCTCGTCCTGCCACTTGTGAGATTGGCGAAGGCGGCTGAGTGCGCAATCTCCCCCCTTGAGGGGGAGATGGCCGGCAGGCCAGAGAGGGGTGGGCTCGGCCTTTGCCAGGTATTTCCTTCGATCAACGCCTGTCGTAGTGTCGGGTAGCACGACATGCGTACGCGTCATCCGGCCGATCCCCGCGTCACTGCCGGCATCGTCGCGCTCGCCGCCATCGCGCTGCTGATCGGCGGTGCATTCGCCGGGCTCGTCGTCGAAGCCACACGCGACCTGTCCGGCGCCGCCTCCGCTTTCGATTCCTATCTCTTGCGCGTCGTCCGTTTCACGCTCTGGCAGGCTCTGCTGTCGACCCTGCTCTCCGTTGCACCGGCGCTGTTCGTCGCGCGCGCCCTGTCGCGGCATCCGCGTTTTTTCGGGCGAGGCTTCATCCTCCAGCTTTTCGCCGTGCCACTGGCGCTGCCGGCCATTGTTGCCGCACTCGGTGTCTTGGCGCTCTATGGCCGCGCCGGCTATTTTGCCGGCACGCTGGGCGCGCTAGGCGGCCAGAGCTGGCCCGGCATCTATGGCCTGTCGGGCATACTCGTTGCCCATGTCTTCTTCAACCTGCCGCTGGCGACGCGGCTGTTCCTGGAGGCGTTGCAGACCGTGCCGGCTAACCAATGGCGGCTGGCGAGCCAGCTTGGCATGGGTGCTGCGCCGGCCTTCCGGCTGATCGAATGGCCGCCGCTGCGTGCGGCCTTGCCGGGCGTTGCCGGGCTCGTTTTCATGCTGTGCATCACCTCCTTCACCATCGTGCTTACGCTCGGCGGCGGGCCGCGCGCGACGACGCTCGAGGTTGCCATCTACCAGGCGCTGCGTTTCGACTTCGACCCGGCGCGGGCGGTGACGCTGACCCTCCTGCAGATTGCCCTGACCTTCGTCGTCGTGCTGGCACTGACGCGGCTTGGCGCCAATATGACCGGCGACGCCAATCTGCCGGTGGCGCCGCGCCGGTATTTTTCAGCCGGTGCGGCCGAGACCGTGCTGAACGCGCTGGCGATCGGGCTCGCACTGCTGTTTGTCGCCGGGCCGATGGCGGCCACGCTGGCAGCCGGGCTTGGCGCCGATCTCGGCCGCCTGGCCGGCGAGAGCGCGGTGCGGCAAGCGACGGCGACCAGTGCCGTGCTCTCCCTCCTATCGGCGCTGCTCTCTGTGGCGTTGTCGCTGTCGCTGGTGATGGCGCGCCGGGCGCTGGCGCTCACCCGGCGGAGCGGCAGGAGGACGCTGCTCGAACACCTGGCCGACACCGGTGCGGGGTTCGTCCTGGTGGTGCCGCCCATCGTCATCGGTGCCGGCTGGTTCTTGTTCTTGCGCACCGTCGGCGATGTCTTTGCGATCGCCCCTGTCATGGTCGTTGCGGTCAATGCAGTGATGGCGATGCCGTTCGCCATCCGCGCCATCCGCCCTGCCTATGACGCGGCGAGCGAACGCCACGAACGGCTCTGCGCACAGCTTGGCATCTCGGGCTGGAACCGGTTGCGGCTGGTCGACTGGCCGTCGCTGCGGCGGCCGCTCGCCACCGGCTTCGCGTTCGCCATGGCGCTGTCGCTCGGCGATCTCGGCGTCATTGCGCTGTTCGGCAGCGATTCCGTGCAGACCTTGCCCTATCTGCTGCTGGCGCGCATGGGCAGTTACCGCACCGAGGATGCCGCCGGCCTGGCGCTGCTGCTCGGCCTTGTCTGCCTGGCGCTGGTGTTGGCCGCGGACTGGCTGGGAAGGAGGGAGAAATCATGATGCCGATCAGCCCGGAACGGTCCATTTCGGTGGAAAAAGGCGCGGCCGTGCGGCTCGATAATGTCTCGTTCAGCTATGGTGAAACGCCGCTTATATTCGATGTCGATTTCCCGGCGTCGGAAATCACCGCCATCATGGGGCCGAGCGGTTCGGGAAAGTCGACGCTGCTCAATCTGGTGGCCGGCTTCGAGACGCCGCGGTCGGGCCGCGTGCTGATCGGCGGCGCCGACGTCAGCACTGCGCCGCCATCAGCGCGGCCGGTATCGATGGTGTTCCAGGAAAACAACCTGTTTGCCCATCTGTCCCTCGAGCAGAATGTCGGGCTCGGCCGCTCGCCTTCGCTCAGGCTGAGCGAGGCTGACCGCGCCGCAATCGCCGCAGCGCTGAAGCGCGTCGGCCTTGCCGGCAAGGAAAGCCGGCTGCCGCGCGAACTCTCCGGCGGCGAGCGGCAGCGCGTCGCGCTCGCCCGGGTCCTGGTGCGCGACCGGCCGGTGCTGTTGCTCGACGAGCCGTTCGCTTCGCTCGGACCGGCACTGCGCGATGACATGCTCGATCTGGTAGCCGACGTTCATTCGGAGCAGCGCATGACGGTGCTATTCGTCACGCACCAGCCGGACGATGCGCGCCGTATCGGCCAAAACATGGTTTTCCTGGATGGTGGCACGGTTGCCGCGACCGGCACCGCCGCCGATTTTTTCGTCGGGGCTGGACCGGAGGCATTCCGACGCTATATCGGCTCGGGTCCGTTTGCGGCTGGATCACGAGATGTTGCCCGGAAGCGGACATAATTTATGGTCAAACCGGCGGAAGGCGAAGCGGCGCTTGCTTGCCATGGTCGAGGTAGTGTGGCTAGGTCCGCCAGGAGCTGGTCCGGCTTAGGCCGTGATTTGCCCTTGCTGCCTCGTATCCGTCGGACGCACGAAGGACGCCGTAGCACTTGATTTTGCGCGTGATGCTTTTCGGAAATCGCGCCCGATTTTCGCGGTCACGTGCCAGGACTTGAAAGGAAGCCGATCTGCCGACCGGCATCGACAATCGGAGGGTGAAACCGCTGGCGCGCTTTCTGGCGCTGGCCGGTCTTGCCGTGGCGCTGGCAAGCTGCCAGATGTTCACGCCTCCCGACGTGCAGGAATCGGGCTTCCAGCCCTCCGACAAGCCGATCACGGTCGACAATGTCGCCGCCAACAGCAAGCTCGCCCAACTGGCGAAGTCGCAGCACCCGCGCATCCTCGCCACCTATGGCGGCGAGTATTCCGACCCCAAGCTCGAGCGCATGGTGGCCAAGGTCGTCGGCAGACTGACCGTGGTGTCGGCCAACCCAACCCAGACCTACCGCATCACCATCCTCAACTCGCCCAACGTCAATGCCTTCGCGCTGCCGGGCGGCTATCTCTACATCACCCGCGGCCTGCTTGCGTTGGCCAACGATTCCGCCGAGCTTGCCGCCGTCATCGCGCATGAGATGGGCCACGTTACCGCCAACCACGGCCTGCAGCGCCAGCAGCTGGAAGCCGAAGAGGGGTTGGCGACCAAGGTCGTTTCGGACGTGCTCGGCGACAACCCGACGGCCAAGGCGGCGCTGATCCGCGGCAAGCTGAGGCTGGCCCAGTTCTCGCGCAATCAGGAGCTGGAGGCGGACGCCATCGGCATCAAGTCGATCGGCGAAGCCGGTTTCGATCCCTACGCCGCCGGCCGCTTCCTGCAGTCGATGTCGGCCTATACCGATTTCCGCTCGATCAGCGGCGCCACCGACGCCAGCCTCGACTTCCTGGCGACGCACCCCAACACGCCGCAGCGAATCGATCTCGCGCAGCGCCACGCCCGCCAGTTCGGCGCGCCCGGTGTCGGGTCGCGCGACCGCGATTCATTTCTTGCCGGCGTAGACGGGCTGCTTTACGGCGACACGCCGGAGGAAGGCTACGTGCGCGGCGAAATCTTCCTGCACCCTGGCCTCGGCGTGTCGTTCTCGGTGCCCAACGGTTTCGTCATCGACAATTCGGCGGCGGCGGTGACGGCGACCGGCCCGGGCGACATGGCGATCCGCTTCGACGGCGTTTCGATCGACAAGAACCGCTCGCTGACCGACTACATCCGCAGCGGTTGGGTTGCCGGCCTCGACGACAGCAGCGTGCGCCAGGAGACGATCAACGGCAACGAAGCGGCAACCGCGCATGCCGGCGCCGATGGCTGGCAATTCGACATTGCGGTGATCCGCGCCGGCGGCCAGGTCTACCGCTTGCTGACTGCTGCACCGTCGGCCAGCACCTCGCTGAGCACGGTGGCGCGCTCGGTCAGCGGCTCGTTCCGCATCCTGAGTGCTGCCGAGAAGGCGGCGTTGAAGCCGCTGCGTATCCGCATCGTCACGGTGCAGCCCGGCCAGACAATGGGCTCCCTGGCCGCGCAGATGGTCGGCGTCGACCGCAAGCTGGATTTGTTCAGGGTGCTCAACGCGCTGTCGCCGGGTGCCGCGGTTTCGGCCGGCGACAAGGTCAAGATCGTCACCGACAAATAGCAGGCGACGCGATTCAGGCTGCGAGAAATTCCGGATTCTGCTTTACCAGCGCCGCCTTGAGCTTTTCCATGGCGCGCGCCTCGATCTGCCGGACACGTTCCTTGGAGATGCCGAGCGTCTCGCCGAGCGCTTCGAGCGTCGCGCCCTCGTCGCTCAGCCGGCGTTCCTCGATAATCCTGAGCTCGCGCGCATTGAGAGCGCCGAGTGCCGTCTTCAGCCACACCGAGCGGCGTTCGACGTCGATCGTATCGCCGACGACCTCATCGGGCAGCGGGTCATCCGAAACCAGGAACTCCATCCGCTCGGTTGCGCCCGCATCGTCGGCTAGCGGTGTGTTGAGCGAGCTGTCCGGCGCCGAAAGGCGGGAATCCATCATCGCCACATCGGCCTCCGATACCCCGAGAGCCGCCGACACTTCGCGGTAGAGCGTGGCATTCGACGTCTGCTCGGCGCCGTTTGCCAGGCGGGCGCGCAGACGCCGCAGGTTGAAGAACAGCGCCTTTTGCGCCGAGCTGGTGCCGCCGCGCACGATCGACCAGTTGCGCAGGATATAGTCCTGCATCGAGGCGCGAATCCACCAAGTCGCGTAGGTCGAGAACCGCACCTCGCGCTCGGGCTCGAAACGGGCCGCGGCCTCCAGCAGCCCGACATGGCCTTCCTGGATCAGGTCGCCCAGCGGAAGGCCGTAGTGGCGAAACCGCGACGCCATGGAAATGACCAGCCGCATATGCGCGACGGTGATGCGGTGCAGCGCGTGCTGGTCATTGTTTTCCTTCCAGCGCAGCGCCAGGAGATGCTCTTCGTCACGTTCCAGATAAGGGGCTTTCATCGCCGCGCGAACCATGGTCCGTCCTGCACTGTCTTCCATCATGCCGCGCTCCTGCTCCAGGCGTTGCGGTGCGATCGAATCGTGAGTTGGCGCCGATGGTTGAAATGGCGGCGCCGCGCCCTACAACAGCGAAGAACGTGCCATGCGGGGGAATGTTCCCCCGGACTGTCATGTCGATTGCGCTGTTCCAGGCGATTCGCCGCCGGCCTTGACTCAGCCGGATGGCGCCGGGAGATGCTGGTTGAGAATTGGATTTCAAGGGCGGGAGATTTTTGAAATTCAGTTTCTTATTCTGGCATCGCGCATCTGTCATTTTCCGGCACTCGCAATGACGCCGGATACGGCCAAGGACGGATCACAGAAAAATGAAATGGCTCAAATCGCTCATCATCGCCGGAACGCTGCAGGTTCTGGCCATCGCCGCCGGTCACGCCGGCGCCAATCTCGACCAGATCAAGCAGTCCGGCGTCTTCAAGGTCGGCACAGAAGGAACCTATGCGCCCTTCACCTATCATGATGCTTCCGGCGCGCTGGTCGGCTTCGACGTCGAGATCGCGCGGGCCATCGCCGAGCGCCTCGGCGTCAAAGCCCAGTTCCTCGAAGGCAAATGGGACGGGCTGATCGCCGGTCTCGATGCCAACCGCTACGATGCCGTCATCAACGAGGTCGGCATCACCGAGGCGCGCAAGGCCAAATATGACTTTTCGGATCCCTACATCGCCTCCAAGGCGGTGCTGATCGTGCGCGGCGACAACACCGATATCAAGAGCTTCGCCGATCTCAAGGGCAAGAAGGCGGCGCAATCGCTGACTTCGAACTTCGGCAAGCTGGCTGAAACCAACGGCGCCGAACTCGTCGGCACCGACGGCTTCGACCAGTCGATCCAGTTGCTTCTTACGGGCCGCGCCGACGCCACCATCAACGACAGCCTGTCCTTCCTCGACTTCAAGAAGCACAAGCCCGACGCCAATGTGAAGATTGCCGCCCAGGAAGAAAACGCCGACTATTCCGGCGTCATCGTGCGCAAGGGCGATCCGGAACTGGTGGCCGCCATCAATAAGGCGCTGGCCGACATCAAGGCCGACGGCACCTACAAGAAAATCGCCGACACCTATTTCGGCCAGGACGTTTCGAAGTAAAACGGCTTTCTCGTGTGGGCCGAACGCCGGCCCGCGTCGTTCATATCGCGGCGAGCTGTCTTTTGACGGCCCGCCGCTTTCGCGTGATATGAGCGACGGCAATCTGGCAAGGAGGAGCCTTCGTGCCGCACTGGCTGCAATTGATGCTGGAATCCCTGCCTACGCTGCTATGGGCTGCACTGATCTTCACCGTGCCGCTGACGCTGCTGTCGTTTGCATTCGGTCTTGTCCTAGGCTTGGTTGTGGCGCTTGTCCGGCTGTTCGGTCCCAAACCGCTGGTCGCCGTGGTCCGCTTCTACGTCTGGATATTCCGCGGCACGCCGCTTCTCGTGCAACTGTTCCTTATCTTCTACGGCCTGCCATCGGTCGGCATCCTGCTCGACGCCTTTCCGGCAGCACTGATCGGCTTCACCTTGAACATCGGTGCTTATTCGTCGGAAATCATCCGCGCCGTCATCGGTTCGGTGCCCAAGGGCCAGTGGGAAGCGGCCTATTCGATCGGCATGACCTGGGCCCAGGCAATGCGGCGCACCATTCTTCCACAGGCGGGGCGCGTCGCCGTGCCGCCGCTGTCCAACACCTTCATCTCGCTGGTCAAGGACACTTCGCTCGCCGCCGCCATCACCGTGCCGGAGATGTTCCAGGCAGCGCAGCGCATCGTCGCCACCACCTATGAGCCGCTGATCCTCTATGTCGAGGCAGCGGCCCTCTATCTGATCATGAGCTCCGTGCTGTCGGCCTTGCAGGCGCGGCTGGAAACGCGGCTCAACCGTTATGGCGGCTTCCTGGAGGCGCGCGCATGATCGGCCTCACCAACATCGAAAAGCGTTTCGGCGACAATCTTGTGCTGAAGGGCGTGACCGTCACCATCGAGGAAGGCAGCGTTACGGCGCTTGTCGGACCGTCGGGCGGAGGGAAAAGCACGCTTTTGCGCTGCATCAACCTGCTCGAGCTCCCGACTTCAGGCACGGTACGGATCGGCGACGATGCACTCGAATTCCGCCCCGGCGGCAGGGTCTCGACCAGGGATATCCAGCGGCTGCGGCTGCAGACCGGCATGGTGTTCCAGAATTTCCAGCTGTTTCCGCATCGCACCGCGATCGAGAACATCATGGAGGGGCTGGTGACGGTGCTGAGATGGCCCAAGGAGAGGGCGCGCGAACGGGCGCTGGCCCTGCTCGAAAAGGTCGGCATGGCGCACAAGGCCGATGCCTGGCCGGCGACGCTGTCAGGTGGCCAGCAGCAGCGCGTGGCGATTGCCCGGGCTCTGGCGCCTTCGCCGAAAGTCCTGCTCTGCGACGAGCCGACCTCGGCACTCGATCCGGAACTGGCGCAGGAGGTGGTCGATGTGCTCGGCAAGCTCGCCAGCGAGGGCACGACCATGGCGATGGCGACGCATGATCTGCGGCTCGCCTCCAAGATCGCGCGGGAAGTGGTGTTCCTCGATGCCGGCAACATCGTCGAACAAGGCCCGGCCGCGGTGCTGTTCAGCAATCCGGAGCGCCAGCGGACCAAGCGGTTCATCGCCACGCTGAAGCACGAGGCGGAAAGGGAAGGCGGCGGCGAAGGTTAGATATGCCCGTCGCCGGTCAGCCAAAACAAAAAACCCGGCGCGAGGCCGGGTTTTTCTGAATTCGAAGACGAGAAAAGCTCAGGCGGCTTCTTCCTGCTCGGCTTCCTCGTTGTCGGCCTTAGCGCCGCGCTTCGGGCCCTTGTTGAGGTTCACCTCGATGAGGCGGACCGCTTCGGTCTCCGACATGCGGTTAACGGCCGCGATCTCGCGGGCCATGCGGTCGAGGGCCGCCTCGTAGAGCTGGCGCTCGGAATAGGACTGCTCCGGCTGGTTATCGGCGCGGTAAAGGTCACGCACCACTTCCGAGATCGAGATCAGATCGCCGGAGTTGATCTTGGCATCATATTCCTGGGCACGGCGTGACCACATGGTGCGCTTGACGCGGGCGCGGCCCTGCACGACCTTCAGCGCGCGCTCGACATAATCCTCTTCCGACAGCTTGCGCATGCCGATCGAGGTCGCCTTGGCGACCGGCACCTTGAGGCGCATCTTGTCCTTCTGGAAGTCGATGACGAACAGCTCCAGCTTGTGGCCCGCGACTTCCTGCTCATCAATCGAGACGATCTGGCCGACACCATGCGCCGGATAAACGATGTATTCGCCGGTCTTGAAACCGTGGCGCGCTGCGGTGGACTTCTTCTGCGGGGTGATCGTTGCCATTACGCCCTGAACTCCTTGTTGTGGTACCGGCATCGTGCCGGCCCGAACTCGTGCGACCGGGGTGACCGGTCCTTAGCCACACAACGATGAACTCACCGGAAAGGCCAGGACCGGCAAATCGCAACATTGCGACCGCCTGCCCCAGATCGCTCTGGTCCGGATTGAGAAATTCACCTTTCAGTGATTTGGGGCGTTTGCGCCATAAATCGACGTTGTGTCACCGGCATGTTTGGCTCATATAGCACAAAAAGTCGGAAGAATCAAGGTTTTGCTGCACGCGCGAAGGCCGCGCGCCGTCGCCGCCTGTCAAGGCAGTTAATGTATCACGTCTGTTACGCGGCGTCAGGCCGCCGCAGCCGGCAGGCTCGTCAGTCGCCTTCGCCGGGCTCCGGGGAGAAATATTTCTCGAACTTGCCAGTTTCGCCATCGAAATTTTTAGCGTCGGCCGGCGGCTCCTTCTTGGCGGTGATGTTGGGCCATTTCTCGGCATATTCGGTGTTGATCTGCAGCCATTTGTCGAGACCCGACTCGGTGTCGGGCTTGATTGCGTCGGCCGGGCATTCCGGTTCGCAGACGCCGCAATCGATGCACTCGTCCGGGTGGATGACGAGCATGTTCTCACCTTCGTAGAAGCAGTCGACCGGACAGACCTCGATGCAGTCCATGTATTTGCATTTTATGCAATTGTCGGTCACGACATAGGTCATTGGTCGGCTCCGGGACGTCCCATTTTGTTAGGCTTTTTTGGTGAGGTAACGCCTTTGTCCGCTGGTGGCAAGGGCGGCCCCTGCCAGCGGTGCCGCGGTTTCCGGAATGGAATTCCGGAAGGCCGGCAAAGCGGGCGTTCGACCTTGCTCAATCGTCGCCGAGCAGGTGGTCGGTCTGGCGGCGTTCCTTCTTCGTCGGGCGACCGCTGCCGGCCTCGCGCAACGGCGGCACCGCATCCGGAAGCGCCTCGCCCTTGGGCGCGGGGGGCGGCGACATGTCCTCGTAGAGCAGGCGGGCCTCTTCGGCCGGGCCACGCCGTACGCCGGTGCCAAGGACTTTCCAGACGAAGATCCGCCGCTCCAGCGTGATGGTCAAAACGTCGCCCGGCCGGACCGTATCGGAGGCCTGCGCTGCTTTGTCGCGATTGATGCGGACGCGTCCGGCGACGACCAGCTTGGCTGCCAGCGTGCGCGATTTTACCGCGCGCGAGAAGAACAGCCACTTGTCGATGCGCTGGCGGGCATCAGTGACCATTGGACGAGCAGCTTACTTCTTCAGCTGGTCGCGCA
This sequence comes from Mesorhizobium sp. M1169, assembly GCF_040318345.1. Lineage (NCBI taxonomy): Bacteria > Pseudomonadati > Pseudomonadota > Alphaproteobacteria > Hyphomicrobiales > Phyllobacteriaceae > Mesorhizobium > Mesorhizobium sp. M1169. The sequence goes on from NZ_JAMYME010000004.1 coordinate 263,257, forward strand.
ACGCGGCGAGCTTGGCGAAGGGCGAGTCCGGATCGAAGCGGACCGGGCGTTCCTCACGCGGCTTTGGCTGGAACGCCGGCTTTGCGCCTTGGGCGCCGCCTTTGCCGTCCTGCCGGCCAGCCTTCCAGTCGGGCCGGTTTTCGCGCCGGTCCGGGCGTTCACCTTGCGGCTTGCCGGCGCGCTGATCTGCCGCGTCGCCTTGCGGCCTGGGCTTGAACTTGCTGCGATCGAAGCGCGGCTTGCCGGCGCCGTCGCGCTGGTCGTGGCGCCCCTGACGGGCGGGCCGGTCGCCCGGCGTCGGTTGCCCGCCGGCATCTACCGGCGCATCGCTGCGGCTGTCCGGCGCAGCTTGACCATTGCGCGCGCGATTGTCCCGATGATTGTCCCGGGGGCGGTTGTCATGCTGGCGATGACGCGGGCGCTGGTCGAAACGACCCTGCCGCCATAACAGGATGGGTTTTGGCTCCTCGGCTTCTGGAGCAGCTTCGCCGGCGACGGCTCCTGCCGTCGCTGCAGGTTCGGCCGGCGATGCTTCCGTAGTGTCGGAAACCGGCGGTTCTGCCGGTGCCGCAGCCTCAGTTTCCGCCCCAGGTTCCGCCCTTGGCTCGGCCGTTGGTTCCGCAGGCGCTTCAGCAGTTGCCTCCGCGGCGGGCCGGGTCTCTTGCGTGACTTCTGCCTCAGCTTCAGGGGCTGGAGCTTCCGCGACAGGCTCTGCCGTCGCTTCGGTCACAGCTTCGGCCGCCGCCTCCGCAACAGGAGCCGCATCCGACACAGGTTCCGAAGCCTCCGCCGGCGGCTCTGCCGCGGCAGATGCTTCCGCCATCCTCGCCTGCTCGACGCGCGCAGTCTCTTCCGCCGCCTGCTTTGCAGCGGCAGCTTCACGCGCGGCATTGTCCTGTGCTTCGAGCCGCGCCTTGACCTCGGCCGCCGGTTTGGCATCGGCGCGATAGCCGAGTCCCTTCAGGATTTCTTCCATGTCGTCGGCGGTGGCGCCGAGAATCGACATCATCGGCGGCGTCACCATGAAGGACTGGCCGTCATAGGCGCCGTCGGGGCGAGGGCCGAGGCCCGGCTTCCAGTTGGTCGCCGGCCGGATCAGGTCGGCCAGCCGTTCGAGAATATCGACGCGTACAGCACGCCGGCCAAGATTGCGGTAGCCGGCAAGCTTGTAGAAGGTCTTGTCGAAGGTCGGATCGATGACCACCGAGGTGCGGCCGGAGGCCAGTGCGTGAACGACATCGCCGAAACCGGGCTTGTCCTTGCCGTCGTTTCTCAGCGCCCACAGCAGCGTTATCAGCCCGGCCGGCGCCGGCTTGATCAGCGCCGGCACGAAGACATGGTAGGCGCCGAAGCGCACGCCGAGACGGCGAAGCGCCGCGCGGCCTTCCTGGTCGAGCGATTTCATCTCGTCGGCGATGTCGCGACGGTTGATGAGACCGAAATGCTCGACGAGCTGGAAAGCAATGCCGCGGCCGATGCCGGTGATCTGCTCGGCATTCTTGAGGTCGACCAGCGGCTTCAGCAGGGATTCGATCTGGAAGTTTACGAAGCGCTCGGCGCGCGCCGCAACCTTGTCGCGTGCCGGGCCGGTGAGTTGCTCGTCGGCCAGCAGAACCAGACGCGGCTTCAAAGCGTCTTCGCCGGCGACCAGCGTGCCGATCGGCGCGCCGATCCAGCGCAGCGTGCCATCCGAACCCAGCGCGATGTCGCCATTGGCCGAGGCGCCGAAGCGCTCGGCCCGCGCCTCGAACTCGGCGGCAAGCGCCTTCTGCGCCGCCGCCCGCACCGCCTTGGCGTCTTCGCCGCCGGCGCTCTGGTCGGCGGTGAAGCGGAAACCTTGCAACTCGCCGACGTGATGGCCTTCGACGAGGACGGTTCCGGTTGGGCTGATTTCGGCTTCAGGCATCGTGTTTTCTCTAAGGCGCCGCATGAGGACGGAAGTCCTGCGGTCTACAAAACGTTTCGTCAACCGCTCATGCAGCGCATCCGACAATCTGTCTTCGATTTCGCGCGTCTTTTCCTGCCAGTGTGCCCGATCGGCCAGCCAGCCGGGCCGGTTGGAAACGAAGGTCCATGTGCGGATCTGGGCAATCCTGTGCGATAACGTGTCGATGTCGCCTTCGGTGGTGTCGGCACGGCGCACCTGCTCGGCCATGTAGTTCTCGTCGACATGGCCATGCCTGGCAAGGTCCATGTAAATGGAGGCAATCAAGTCGGCGTGCTGGGCCGGCGCGATCTTCCTGTAGTCGGGCAGCGCGCAGGCTTCCCACAGCAGCGCCACGCGCCTGGCATCGGTGGTGAGTGCCCGGACGTCCTCGTCGCGCGACAGATGCTCGAGCGCCTGTGCGTCTACTGCCGGCAGCGCGCGCGTCAGGCCTTCGACCGGGGCGTTGGTCTCAATCGACCGCTTCAGCGCATCGAGGTTGGCGAAATCGAAATGCGCGGTGCGCCACTGCAGTACTTTCACCGGGTCGAAATCATGCGCCTCGATTTTGTTGACCAGTTCATCATCCAGCGGATCGACCTGGCCGGTGACGCCGAAGGTGCCATCGCGCAGATGCCGGCCGGCGCGGCCGGCAATCTGGCCGAGCTCGGCCGCCGTCAGGTTGCGGTACTGGTAGCCGTCGAATTTGCGATTCTGGGCGAAGGCGACGTGGTCGAGGTCGAGGTTGAGGCCCATGCCGATGGCGTCGGTGGCGACGAGGTAGTCGACGTCGCCCGACTGGAACAGCGCCACCTGGGCGTTGCGGGTGCGCGGGCTGAGTGCGCCGAGCACGACGGCGGCACCGCCCTGCTGGCGGCGGATCAGCTCGGCGATGGCATAGACCTCGTCGGCCGAAAAGGCGACGATCGCGGTGCGCCGCGGCAGGCGGGTCAGCTTCTTCGAGCCGGCATAGGCAAGGTGCGACAGGCGTGGCCGGGTCACCACCGACACGCCCCGCAGCAGGCGCTGCAGGATGCCGTGCATGGTGGCCGCGCCCAGCAGCAGCGTCTCCTGCCGGCCGCGCAGATGCAGGATGCGATCGGTAAAGATGTGTCCGCGTTCGAGATCGCCGGCGAGCTGGACCTCGTCGATGGCAACGAAGGCGGCGTCGGTCTCGCGCGGCATCGCTTCCACGGTGCAGACCGAGTATTTCGCGCCAGCCGGCTGGATCTTTTCCTCGCCGGTGATGAGCGCCACCTTATGGGCGCCGACCTTCTCGCAGACGCGCGTATAGACCTCGCGGGCAAGCAGCCTGAGCGGCAGGCCGATGACGCCGCTTTCATGCGCCACCATGCGCTCGATAGCGAGATGGGTCTTGCCGGTGTTGGTCGGGCCGAGCACGGCCGTCACGTCTCGACCCGACAGGATCAGCGGTTCAGTGTGTTTCGGATGGATGTTCATCGGCCTGGAAATAAGGCTCTCTGCCTCGCATTGTCGGGAGCGCGCCCATATTGGCCGCGTATGACAGGCGACACATAGGGATTTCGGGCGCGAAGCGAAAGCGGAATATGCCGAGGGCAGGCCGATTGGTCGGTTCGAAGCCAGAAAATCTGTTCCCGATTAACAGTTGGAACGAGTCTGGAACGAATCAGCGACGAATCACTGACTCGCGCTGATTCAGGGTTTGTTCACGGCTACATCTGGGTTTTCTGTCGGCGTATCTCACCACATGCTGAATCACGGAAACTGGCCCGATTTATGCAAGCGGCATCCAAGCGAGCACTGCGGTTAACCTTTGCCGGTGAATGGTCGTGGCCGGCCAATCTGCTTCGCACAACGTTATGAAATTATTGATGTTTCCTAACGCGCTTTAATCATTTCGAGGGTGTTTTCAGCTCTCGCCGTTAACGTTCCGCTCAAAGCCGGAACGAATCGGCGACGAATCAGAGATAGCCGAAGTTTCTTGGTTTGTTCACCGCAACATGTTGTGTTGTGAACAGCTTTTCCACCGAGAATCCACAGGCTGCCGGGCGGCTTTTGCACAAGCTGCGAGTTTGCCGTTAACTTTGCGTGCCGGATTGGGGCAGCGTGCTGCATCGAGATCTTGCAACGGGAAGACCGCTATAGAAACGGGCCGTTTTGCAGGCCCGTTCGTCCAAGCGCGGATCTGTCTCAACGTAAAGACAAACGATCAGGCGACGTACTGGCCGCCATTGGCTGATATGGTCGAGCCGGTGATGAAACCGGCATCGTCGGAAGCGAGGAAGACGACGCAGCGCGCGATCTCCTCCGGCTCGCCGAGACGGCCGACCGGGATGTGCGGGATGACGCGCTCGTTGAGGACCTTCTCGTCCATTGCCTTGACCATCTCGGTGGCGATGTAGCCGGGGCAAATGACGTTGACGGTGATGCCGGCGCGCGCGCCTTCCTGGGCCAGTGCCTTGGTGAAGCCGATATCGCCGGCCTTCGAGGCCGAATAATTGACCTGGCCGACCTGGCCTTTCTGACCGTTGATCGAGGAGATGGTGATGATGCGACCGAACTTACGATCGCGCATGCCGCCCCACAATGGATGCGTCATGTTGAAGACGCCGGAAAGGTTGGTGTCGAGGACCTCTTTCCATTGCTCGCGCGTCATCTTGTGGAACATCGCGTCGCGAGTGATGCCGGCATTGTTGACCAGCACCGAGACGGGACCGAGATCGGCCTCTATCTGTTTGATGCCGGCGGCGCAGGCCTCGTAGTCGGCGACCGACCATTTATAGACCGGGATGCCGGTCGCGGCCTTGAACTTTGCCGCCGCTTCTTCATTGCCGGCGTAGTTTGCGGCGACCGAATAGCCGGCGCTTTTCAAGGCGACCGATATCGCCGCGCCGATGCCGCGCGACCCGCCTGTGACGATTGCAACCTTTGTCATATGTCCTCCCGGGAAATGCAGATGACTGAGCGTTGAAGCGGTGGGGTTTGCCCTCTATTCCCTACTCGCCTTGCGCCAGCATCCTATTCGTATCGCTTATCTCATCACAATGCTTCCACGCACATGGCAACACCCATGCCGCCGCCGATGCACAGCGTGGCAAGGCCTTTCTTGGCACTTCTGCGGCGCATCTCGTAGACCAGCGTGTTGAAGATGCGGGCGCCCGAGGCGCCGACCGGATGGCCGATGGCGATGGCGCCGCCATTGACGTTGACGATGGCCGGATTCCAGCCCATGTCCTTGTTGACGGCGCAGGCCTGCGCGGCAAAGGCCTCGTTGGCTTCGACCAGATCGAGGTCGCCAACCGACCAGCCGGCCTTGGCCAGCGCCTTGCGCGAGGAGGGGATCGGTCCCGTCCCCATGATCTGCGGGTCGACACCGGCGGTCGCCCAGGAAACGATGCGCACCAGCGGTGTGATGCCGCGCCTTGCGGCTTCCGCTTCGGTCATCAGCACCACGGCGGCGGCGCCGTCGTTGATGCCGGAAGCATTGGCAGCAGTCACCGTGCCTTCCTTGTCGAAGGCGGGCTTGAGCTTGGTCATGGCATCGATTGTCGCGCCGTGGCGGATGTATTCATCCTGGTCGACGACGGTGTCGCCCTTCCTGCCCTTGACTGTAAAGGCAACGATCTCGTCCTTGAATTTCCCGGCTTTCTGCGCGGCCTCGGCCTTGTTCTGGGAAGCCAGTGCGAACTGGTCCTGGTCGTCGCGGGTGATCTGGAACTGGCGGGCGACGTTCTCAGCGGTGTTGCCCATATGATAGCCATAGAAGGCATCGGTCAGGCCGTCCTTGATCATGGTGTCGATCAGCTTGAAATCGCCCATCTTGACGCCACCGCGCAGATGCTGTGCATGCGGAGCCATCGACATCGATTCCTGGCCGCCGGCAACGATGATCCTCGCGTCGCCCTGGGCGATCTGCTGCATGCCGAGCGCGATGGCGCGCAAGCCCGAGCCGCAGAGCTGGTTCAGGCCCCAGGAGGTCGCCTCCTGCGGTACGCCGGCAGCCATTGCCGCCTGCCGCGCCGGGTTCTGCCCTTGAGCCGCGGTCAGAATCTGGCCGAGAATGACCTCGTCCACCTCCTTGCCGTCGACGCCGGCACGGACCAGCGCTTCCCTGACTGCGACGGCACCCAATTCATGGGCTGGGGTGTTGGCGAAGGCGCCGTTGAAGGAGCCGACGGGCGTGCGCGCTGCACTGGCGACAACGATGGCGTTGGAAGCGGACATGTTCTTCTCCAGGCTTTCGGGGAACGATTTCGGGTGCCGTCGGGGACTTTTCTTGCCCTTTCCACAACCCGAGTCAAACCCGAAATGGGCATGGCGTCCCACTCCCGCAAGTATGCCGCCCGTCGCTGCAACGGCGGCCCGTCCGTGCTGCGCAGCATAAAATGTTCCCGCACTGCACAAACTGCTTGGATTCATGACGCTTTTGCGCATATCCTTTAAAAAGGCGCAATCGTTACCGGCGGCTTACTTAAGCTGCCCGGTGTCCGGGGAGGATGCAGATGGCCGCAAAAGACGAACCTATTGTTATCAAGAAATATGCCAATCGCCGTCTCTACAATACGGGCACCAGCACCTATGTGACGCTCGAGGATCTCGCTGAAATGGTCAAAAGAGGCGAGGACTTTACTGTCCAGGACGCCAAGACCGGTGACGACATCACGCATCCGGTACTGACCCAGATCATCTTCGAGCTGGAGAACAAGGACGGGCAGAACATGCTGCCGATCCCGTTCCTGCGTCAGCTCATCGCCTATTACGGCGACCAGATGCAGATGATCGTGCCGAGCTTTCTCGAACAGTCGATGCTGGCCTTCTCGAAGGAGCAGGAGCGCTTTCGCGAGCAGATGAAAGATGCGCTCGGCAAGTCGCCGATGGACATGATGAAGATCGCTACGCCGATCAAGGTGCTGGAGGAGCAGACGCGGCGCAACATGGAAATGTTCCAGAACGCCATGCGGCTGTTCACGCCGTTCCCGCCCGCGGGCTCGGCGCCGGCAGCAGCGCCGGCCGAACCGGCCAGGAAGGAAACGCCGGAAAAACCCGACGACCTTCAGGAGCTGAAGGAGCAGATCGCCGCGATGCAGCGCAAGCTCGACACCATGTCGTGATTGCCGGGGCGAGGCGCCGCGTCGAACCTTCGCTCAGGTGCCGCTGAGACTTCGCAAACAGCGCGGCTAGAGCTGCTCCGGCAGCGGCCCCTGGTAGCGGGCGCGTGGCCGGATCAGGCCGTTGCTTGTCACCTGCTCCACGGCATGCGCGGCCCAGCCGACGCTGCGGCCGAGCGCGAACAGGCGGAACGGCGCATCGGACGGCAAACGGAGACCGCGCGTCAGCGCGGCCAAAGCGAAATCGACGTTCGGGCGCATGCCCGTTGCCGCAAAGGCCGCATTGCAAAGCCGTAACAGCCCATCATCGACATCTATCGCGGCCAGCAACGGTTCCGCACGCGGATCGCCGTCGGGATAAAGCGGATGGCCAAATCCGGGCAGCGGCCTGTCGTGACCGAGCCAGCGTCCGACAGCCGCATCCGGCCCCAATCTCTGCGCATCTTCCGCCAGCATCATGACCGCCTCCGCGGCGCCGCCATGACGCGGCCCGGAGAGCGTGGCGAGGCCGGCAAGCAGGCAGGCCGAAACAGGTGCGCCGGTGGACGCGGCGACCCGTGCGGCGAAGGTCGATGCGTTCAATTCGTGATCGGCCAACAGCACCAGTGAGCGGCGGATCAAGTCTGCGCCGGCCGCATCGAGCGACCATCCCCGCGCCAGCCTTTCGTGCACGGCACCAGTTCCGGGAATCGCGCCGAGCGCCTGGGCCAAAGCGGCTATGGCGCCGGCCGCATCGTGGTTGAGCGAAGCCGATCTTCGGCCGAGCGAAGGCCGGCCGTTGGCCGCCAACGCGGCCAATTCCGCGAAGGCAGCCGGCCGGCCAGTTGCGCCGTTGCCATGGCGGCTCGCCGAGACGAACGATACTGGTGCGTCAGATGCCCAAAGCAGGTTTGCCGTCTGCTCCAGCGTGGCAGCCTCGCAGAGAGCAACCGCATCCTGGCCGCGATAGACAAGGCGGCCATGCAAAACGGTCGAGATCGTGGTGGCGATCGCCGGCTCACCCCAGGCAATTGCACTTTCGGCGATTGCCTGGGGATTTCGGCCACGAGCCCGGCGGCTCGCCAGCGCCGCGATGTCGTCGGCGCGATACTGGCTGCGGCGTGGATCCGCCCGGTCCGGCCGCACGCCGATGCGCCCGCGGCTGACATAGGCATAGAGGGTCTGGGCTCGCACCTTGAGACGCTTCAGGGCTTCGTCCCGCGTCAGCCACTCCGTCATGTCAGCCTTGTCATGTTGATTCCATTGATCAAGATTGATGGTCCAGTCACCAACCCTTATTTACCACCCGGAAAGGGTCAAGGAGAAAACCGATGGCGAATGGGCTCGATGATGTTGTGGCGGCGGAAACGGTGCTCTCCGATGTCGACGGTCTTGGTGGCCGCCTGACCATCCGGGGCCATTCGTTGCCCGAACTGGCAGGTCGCTGGAAATACGCCGAGGTGGTTCATCTGCTGTTCGACGGCTTTTTCGACGATCTTCCCGACGGCAGGGAGCTGGCGAACGCGATCGGTCGGGCGCGCAGCGAAGTGTTCGAGCAGATCAAACCCTTGCTGCCGTTTCTCACATCCGTCGATATCTACAGCGCGATGCGCGCCGGTATTGCCCTGCTGCCGGATGGTGACAAATTGTCGGACGCGCTGCGGCTGGTTGCGGCACCTGCTGTGCTGACGCCGGCCTTGCTGCGCTTGCAGCGCGGCGAACGCCCGATTGCGCCCGATAGCAAGGCCGATCATGCCGCCGACATGCTGCGGATGCTGACCGGCATTGCGGCCTCGCCTAAATTGGCGAAGGCGCTCGATGCCTATCTCGTGACGGTTTGCGACCATGGCCTCAACGCATCGACCTTCGCCGCGCGCGTGGTCTCTTCGACGCAGGCCGGGCTTACTTCGGCGGTGCTGGCCGGGCTCGGAGCGCTCAAGGGGCCGCTGCATGGCGGCGCGCCAGGTCCGGTGATTGAGATGCTGGATGCGATCGAGGCGCATGGCGACGCCGCCGGCTGGCTGCGTGGCGAGATCGCGCGCGGCCGCCGCATCATGGGCTTCGGCCATCGCATCTATCGCGTGCGCGATCCGCGTGCCGACGTGCTGAAAGCGGTGGTGCGCCAGCTCGGCGCCAGGGGCGAAAGCGGCCACCGGCTGGCGTTTGCCGAAAGCGTGGAGCAAGCGGCGCTCGAAGTGCTCCGCATCGCCAAGCCGTCGCGCTCGCTCCAGACCAATGTCGAGTTCTTCACAGCACTTCTGCTGGAAGCGGCGGGCTTTCCGAAAGAGGCGTTCACCGACGTCTTTGCTGCCGGGCGCGTCGCCGGCTGGATTGCCCATGCGCGCGAGCAGCAGACGAGCGGACGGCTGATCCGGCCGCAGTCGCGCTATATCGGGCCGGTGCCGGACCTCGTCGCCTGAGGATTTTTCCCTCGCATACTTGCGAAAACCGGTCGCAACAGCCGGTGCCGAACACCTCTCTCGTCGGGACGAGAGAGGTCTACATGACAAAAATTTCATGTCATTGCTCCACACATCCGCTGTTCTTGGGTGACAGAGAGCCTATATGTTGCAGTGCAGCATGGTTCCACGGGAGCCCGCCTCGAAAGGAATAAAGCCGCCTTGACCGCCAGAAAAACCGCCATCGTCACCGGTTCCACCTCGGGCATCGGCCTGGCCATTGCCCACGCGCTCGCGGCCGAAGGCTGCAACGTCGTCGTCAATTCCTTTTCCGACACCGCCGACGATCACGCCATCGCCGACGCGATTGCGAAGCACCACGAGGTGAAGACCGTCTACGTCAAGGCCGACATGTCGAGGCCGGCCGAGTGCCGGGCTTTGGTGGCAAAGGCAGCCGAGGCATTCGGCTCGGTCGACATCCTGGTCAACAACGCCGGCATCCAGCATGTCGCGCCGGTCGAAAGCTTCCCGATCGAGAAATGGGATGCGATCATAGCCATCAACCTGTCATCGGCCTTCCACACCATCGCAGCCGCCATCCCGTTGATGAAACAGGCCGGTGGCGGCCGGATCGTCAACGTCGCCTCGGCCCACGGCCTTGTCGCCTCGCCGTTCAAGTCGGCCTATGTCTCGGCCAAGCATGGCATTATGGGCTTGACCAAGACTGTCGCCCTGGAGCTGGCGCGCGACAAGATCACCTGTAATGCCATTTGTCCGGGCTATGTGCTGACGCCGCTGGTCGAGGCGCAGATCCCCGACCAGATGAAGGCCAACAAGATGGACCGCGAGACGGTGGTCCGTGAGGTCATGCTCGAAAAGCAGCCGACCAAGGAGTTCGTCACCGTCGAGCAGGTTGCGGCGGCCGCGGTGTTCCTGTGCTCGGATGCAGCGGCGCAGATCAACGGCACGCACATCTCTGTCGACGGCGGCTGGACCGCTCAGTGAGGCTTCCAGCGGTCAAGGGCCACGCCATACCGAAAAACGGCAAGGCGGAAGAGCCAAAGAAGATCAACGTCGCGCTGCAAGGCGGCGGTTCGCACGGGGCGTTTTCCTGGGGCGTGCTCGATCGGCTGCTCGAGGACGGGCGCCTCGATATAACGGCGGTTTCGGGCACCAGCGCCGGCGCCATGAATGCCGTGGCGCTGGCCGACGGCTTTGTCCGCGGCGGTGTCGAGGGCGCGCGGCGGAAGCTCGACGATTTCTGGCGTGCGGTGGCGGCAAAGGGCCGCTTCAGCCCGGTACAGCGCATGCCTTGGGACGTCGCCTGGGGCAATTGGTCGATCGAGAACACGCCCGGCTATTTTCTGTTCGATACGATGTCTCGGGTATTTTCGCCCTATGTCGCCAATCCGCTCGCCATCAATCCGCTGCGCGACGTGGTCGAACGTGAGATCGATTTCGACAATGTGCGCGCCTGCAAGTCGATTGAACTGTTCATTTCCGCTACCAATGTCGAGACCGGCCAGTTGCGCGTCTTCTCGGACGGCGAGATCGACCTCGACACGGTGATGGCGTCGGCCTGCTTGCCGCAATTGTTCCGTGCCGTCGAGATCAAGGGCGTGCCCTATTGGGATGGCGGTTATGGCGGCAACCCGGCACTGTTCCCGTTCTTCAAGACGGCGGCCACCGAGGACGTGCTTTTGGTGCAGATCAATCCGGTGGTCCGCGAGGGAACGCCGAAGAGCGCCAATGAGATCCAGAACCGCATCGACGAGATCACCTTCAATGCCGGGCTGTTGCGCGAATTCCGCTCGATCGCCTTCGTCAAGGAACTGATCGCCGTCGGCCGATTGCCGCACGGCGAATATCGCGACATCCGCATGCACCGCATCGATGCCGACGAAGCGTTCAAGGATCTGTCGGCATCGTCCAAGGTCAATGCCGAATGGGCGTTCCTTGCCTATCTGCGCGACCTCGGCCGCACCGCAGCCAGTGATTGGCTGGAAGAAAATTATGACGCCGTCGGCAAGCGGCCGACGATCGATCTGTCCGGCGAACTCGACGACGGCTTGAAGCCGGTGCGCGGGCCGGCGCCGGGCCGGCGGGTCAAGGAATTTCTTGCGGCGCGCAAGCAGCCCGAGGCCGCCCGCCGTCCGGCCTAGCTGCTTCGCAAAGCAGCTGGCATTCGCAATCTGTCCAATCATCCTGACACTTGCTGCCATGCCGCTGTTTTGGCAATCAACAGCCGATGCTGCGGCCGCATCTTTGCGGACAAAGCAACAATCCATCAACTTTTCTGACTATATTGCGATGCAACTTTGAGGTAGAAGCGCGCTTCGCCGATCACGGCAATTTGAATACGGCCTCGCGCGCACCCATATCGGCGACGCGCCCCAAGTAGAAGATGCGGCCTGGCCGAACCCCGCGCACTGGAAAAAATGACGATGCCGAAATTCAGGTTTCACAAGCTTGCAGCCATTGTTGTGCTCATCGGGTTCGCTGGCTGGATGGCGACAGGCGAGTTCTCGTCCGTCGGCAGCGCGTCCGCCGACAACAAGCCCAAGGCAGGAGAGGTCGAGCAGCCCAAGGCAGCCGACGCAGGCAAGCCCCAAACTGGCAAACAGGGGGCTGCCAAGCCGGGGACTGCCGAGGCGGAACAGCCCAAGGCGCCGTTACGCACGGTCGCGATCATAACCCCGCCGCGGCGCACCTATGCACGCGCTATCCGCATTTCCGGACTGACCGAAGCCGACAAGCGCGCCGTCCTGGCGACACGCGTCGCCGGCGTCATCGACAAGCTGCCGGTCAAGCAGGGTCAGCATGTCAAGACCGGCGACCTGATCCTGATGCTTGCCGCCGAGGAAAAAATCTCGGCGGTCGACAACGCCAAGCAGCTTGTCGTGCAACGTGAGGCAGAGCTGGCAGCTGCCCTGCGGCTGATGAAAACCGGCAATCTGCCCAAGCTGCAGCTCGACACGGCCCGCTCCAACCTGACGCTGGCCAAGTCGCAACTGGAGGCCGTGCAAGCCGAGCTCGACCGCAACGAGGTGAAGGCGCCCTTCGACGGCGTCATCGACCGGGTGCCAGTGGAGCTTGGCAGTTCCGTCATGCAGGGCGGCGAAGTGGCGACCATTCTGAAGCTCGATCCGGTGATCGCCCGCGGCGAAGTCAGCGAACGCGATCTCGGCTATCTGAAGATCGGCGACAAGGCAAATGTGCGTCTGGTCAGCGGCCAGAATGTCGAGGGCACGGTGCGCTACATCAGCCGCGATGCATCTTCGGCAACCCGTACCTTCCGCGTCGAAGTCGCCATCCCCAACGCCGATGGTTCCGTACCGGCCGGCATGACGGCAGAAATTGCGCTCAGCGCCCAGCCGACCGACGCCGTCATGCTGCCGCGCTCGGTGGTGACGCTCGGCGACAAGGGCGATCTCGGCATTCGCGCCGTCGACAAGGACGACAAGGTCGTGTTCTTCCCGATCGACCTGGTCGACGACACGCCGACCGGCCTGGTGCTCGGCGGCATTCCGGCCGACGCCCGCATCATCGTCGCCGGCCAGGAGCTGGTGAAGGAAGGCGAAGTGGTCAAGCCGGTCGAAGCCGACCAGGCGACCATTCAAAAGCTGTTGGGCGAAGCGACGGCCGGGACGCAGTAATCATGGACATCGTCAAACTTGCAATCAGCAATGCCCGGCTGACCATTTCGGTCCTGGTCTTTCTCATCCTTGCCGGTGCGGTCGCTTACCAGTCGACGCCGAAGGAAGCGGAACCCGACGTTCCGATTCCGATGATGTATGTCAGTCTGATCTACCAGGGCATCTCGCCGGAAGACTCCGAGCGCCTCCTGCTGCGGCCGATGGAAGCCAAGCTGAAGAGCCTGAAAGGCCTCAAGGAGATGCGCTCGGCCGCCTTCCAGGGCGGCGGTTATGTGCTGGTCGAATTCCAGCCACAGACGGATCTCGCCACGGCGCTGCAGGACACGCGCAGCAAGGTGCAGGACGGCAAGGCCGACCTGCCGCAAGCGGCTGAGGAGCCCGTGGTCTCCGAGGTCAACATCTCCGAGTTCCCCGTCCTGGTCGTGACGCTGTCGGGCGAGGTGCCCGAGCGTGTGCTGACGACCGCGGCGCGCGAGCTGCGCGACCGCATCGAGGAAGTGCCTGGCGTGCTCGAGGGCTCGCTGCAGGGTGCGCGCGACGACCTCGTCGAAGTGGTCATCGATCCGATGAAGCTGTCTTCCTACGGGCTGCAGCTCGACCAGTTGATCGGTGCGGTCGGCGCTTCCAACAGTCTTGTCGCCGCCGGCAACATCGAAGGATCCGAGGGCAAATACGCGGTCAAGGTGCCCTCGCTTATCGAGACACCAGAGGATGTGGCGGCGCTTCCGGTCGTCGCCGGCCCCAATGCGGTGGTGCAGGCCAAGGACATTGCCACCATCCGCTCCACATTCAAGGACGCCGAGACGGTCACCCGCCTCGACGGCAAGCCGGCGATCGCCATCGAGGTGAAGAAGCGCATCGGCTCCAACCTGATCGATACGATTGGCAAGGTCAGGGAGGTGTCCGACGCCTTCATCAAGACGATGCCGGAGGGCATGCACGTCACCTACACGCAAGACAAGTCGGTCTTCGTGAACCAGTTGCTCGGCGACCTGCAGAACCACGTGATGATCGCCGTCATCCTGGTGTTCATCGTCATTCTCTACGCGCTGTCTGGCCGTGCCTCGCTGCTGATCGGATTGGCCATCCCCTCGTCCTTCCTGATCGGCATCCTGTTGCTGGCAATGATGGGCTACACGATCAACATGATCGTGCTGTTCAGCCTCATCCTGGCGGTCGGCATGCTGGTCGACGACGCCATCATCGTCACCGAATTCGCCGAGCGCCGCATGAGCGAGGGCATGCCGAAGGAGCAAGCGTTCGCGCTTGCCGCCAAGCGCATGGCCGGCCCGGTCATCGCGGCGACGATGACGCGCATTGCCGCCTTCTCGCCGCTGTTGTTCTGGCCGGGCATCATCGGCGACTTCATGAAATACATGCCGATCACGCTGATCGTGACGCTCTCGGCCTCGATGCTCTATGCGCTGGTCTTCGCGCCGACGCTGGGCGCGATATTTGCCAAGGCGCCGGCCCATCACCCCGACGACAATCGCGACGGCCGGTACATGGCCGTGGTCAAGCAGGCGGTGCATTATCCCATCACCGTGCTTGTCCTCACCGTGGCGCTGTTGTTCGGCGTCGGCTACGCCTATTCGAAATTCGGTGCCGGCGTCGAATTCTTCCCGAATGTCGAGCCTGACTACGGCCTGCTCTATGTCCACGCCCGCGGCAATCTTTCGCTTGCCGAAATGGACGCGGCCACCAAGACCGCGGAAAATCGGCTGCTCGGTTGGCCGGGCGTGAAGTCTGTCTATACCCGTGTCGGCAAGACGCAGGGCGGCGGCCAGGATGTTCCGGAAGACGTGGTTGGCGTGATCCAGTACGAATTCGTCGATTGGCGCGAGCGTAAATCGGCGAACTCAATCCTGGACGAACTGCGCGGCGTTATGGCCGGCATTCCCGGTGTCGACGTCGAGGTTCGCGTGCCGGAAGCCGGCCCGCCTACCGGCAAGCCGATCCAGATCAGGCTTTCGGCCGTCGATCCGAAGGGCCTTGACGACAAGGCCCGCGCCGTCGCCGCGCGCATAGCCAAGGTGCCCGGCGTCATCGATATTTCCGACGGCCTGGCGCCGCCCGGCGTCGACTGGGCGCTCGAGGTCGATCGCGCCAAGGCGGCGCAGTACGGCATCAGCCCAACCGCGGTCGGGACGGTCGTGCAATTGGTGACCAACGGGCTGAAGCTCAGCGAGTACCGGCCCGCCGGCGCCGACGATGCAGTCGACATCAGGCTGCGCCTGCCCGAGGATCGGCGCACGCTGTCGACGCTCGACGAACTCAGGGTGCAGACCGCGCAAGGCTCGGTGCCGATCTCGAACTTCGTCGTGCGCAAGCCGGAGCCGACGGTCGGTATCCTCAACCGCATCGACGGTGCGCGAACGGTCGTCGTCCAGGCCAACGTCGCTGCCGGCGCCCAGGTGGCTGCCGTCCAGCAGGAGGTCACCAAAGCTGTCGCCGACATGAACCTCGGCAGCGGCATTCGCTGGAAGCTTGCCGGTTCGAATGAGGACAGCGCGGAGGCTGGTGCCTTCCTCAGCAAAGCCTTCGGTGCGGCGATCTTCCTGATCTTCATCGTGCTTCTGGCGCAGTTCAACAAGTTCACCAGCGTCTGGCTGGTGCTGTCCTGCGTGGTCATGGCGACGATCGGCGTGTTCCTCGGGCTGCTGCTGACGGGAGAGGCATTCGGCATCGTCATGTCGGGCATCGGTGTCATCGCGCTGGCCGGGGTGGTGGTGAACAACAATATCGTGCTGATCGACACCTATGACCGGTTGCGCGAAGAGGGCTGGGACAAATACGAAGCCGTTCTGCAGACCTGCCGCGAGCGTGCCCGCCCGGTGGTGCTGACCGCGGTGTCGGCGATCCTCGGCGTGCTGCCGATCGCCTTCGGCCTCGGCCTCGAAATCTTCCATCACGAGACGACGATCAACGCGCCGTCGACGCAATGGTGGATTTCGCTGTCCTCGGCGATCGTTTTCGGGCTGTCCTTCGCCACCGTGCTGACGCTGGTGGTGACGCCGTCGATGCTGATGGTATTCACCCGCGCCAAGGTCAAACCCGGTGCGCGTCGGGCCTGGTTCAGCCGCCTGTTCGGGCGTCGCAAGGCCGAAATCCCATCGAAAGGCCTGGACGCCGATCTGGGCGCCGAACCGGCGATCGCCTTCCCGAAGGCCGCCGAATAGAGTCCGGATCGCCGTCCTGATCAAGCAAAGGCCGCCCGGGAACAATGGGCGGCCTTCTGCATTGTTCCGTCATTGCAACCTCAAAGCGAGGATTTTCTGATGACGATCAGCACCATTCTCATCATTATCCTTATTCTTATTCTGATCGGCGCGGTTCCGGCGTGGCCGCATTCCCGGTCCTGGGGTTACGGACCATCCGGCATCGTCGGCGTCATCCTGATCGTTGTCCTGGTGCTGCTGTTGATGGGCCGGATCTGAGCGCAACCTTCCTCCCCGACCAGCGGCGGATGACCGTGAGGCCATCCGCCTTTTTTTGGTTTGTTGTTAGGCAGCTTTTTGCGTCGTCTTGATCGTGGCGATGCCGATATCCTCGAGCGCTTCCGACACCGCATTTTCCAGCGGCGTGTGCGGGATCGTACCGATGACGCTTTCCAGCCTGCCTGAAACCAGCCGGTGCGGCTCGAAGCGGAGATAGGACATCGAAACGATCTCGCGCCACATCGCCACGAACGGGCCGCCGGCACGCAGCACCCACCACGGCATCGACGTCAGTTTCAGCGTGCGTCCGAGCGCCTTCTCCGCGGCCGCCTTGATGTCCAGATCGGTCACCGCATGGCCAGGAAAGTTCAGCGCCTCGTAGAAGCCGAGCTTGTCGAGATTGTCAGCCAGCCCGACGAAGGCCTTGGCCAGGTCGGGCAGATAGGCCCATTCATGCACGAGATCGACCGGCCCTGGGGCGGTATAGACGCCCTTGGTCATCTTGGCGGCAACAACCAGATCGAACCACGATCCGCTGCCGGTGCCGCCGAAGAAATCACCAGCGCGCAACAGGATCGTGCGCACCAGACCCGCGTCGGCCTCGCGGCGAAACAGATCTTCCATGGCGACGCGGATACGGCCCTTTTCCGTCGTCGGGCGAAACGGCGTGTCTTCGGCGATCACCGCCGGCATCTGCGAGCCGTAATTGTAGACGGTGCCCGGGAAGAGATGCAGTGCGCCGTTCGCCCGGCAGGCAGCCATCACATTCTCGGCCATCGGCAGGCATTTGCTCCAGTCGGTGTAGAGCGGGTTGAGGCCGTTGAAAATGATATCGACGCCTTCGGTCGCGCGGATCAGCGCAGCACGGTCGAGCGCGTCGCCGGCGATCGCCGTGGCGCCTTTGAGCTCGGCCGGCACCTTGCCGCTGCGGGTGATGGCACGGACATCGTAGCCGGCATCGATGAAGGCCTTGGCCACCGTGCGGCCGAGGCGGCCATTGGCGCCGAGAATTGCGATCGTGGTCATTGTTCGTCTCCGTGTTGCGTTACGACCCCAATATTGTCTCTCCGCAAACGAATGGAAATTGACTACGACTGGCGATGTGATATTCAATTTTGAATGGATATTGACTGGAACCTGATCAAGAGTTTCGTCACGGTGGCGGAGACCGGCAGCCTGTCGGCGGCCGCACGAAAACTTGCCGCAAGCCAGCCGACGCTCGGCCGCCACATCGCCGAGCTGGAACAGGCGCTCGGCGTCACCCTGTTCCGGCGCGGGCGGCGTGGCTATGCGCTCACGGAAGCAGGCAGCACGCTCTTTGAACGGGGTCGCGCGGTGAGCGAGCAGGCGAGCGCCTTTTCGCTGCTGGCGCTGGGATCTGTCGAGGCGATAGAGGGTACGGTGCGCATTGCCGCCAGCGAGGTGGTGGCGGCCTATGTGCTGCCGGAAATCACAGCGAGGCTTGGGACCGAGGAGCCGGGCATCGAGGTCGAGATCGTCGCCTCGAACCAGGTCGAGAATCTGCTGCGTCGCGACGCCGATATCGCCATTCGCATGGTCAAGCCGGCGCAGAATGAACTGGTCGCGCGCAAGGTGACCGACATTCCGCTCCGCGCCTGCGCGGCAAAATCCTACCTCGACCGGCGTGGCCGTCCGCGCGAGGCCCGCGATCTTGCCGGCCATGATCTGGTCGGCTTCGACCGCAGCGATGAGATCATTCGCGGCTTCGCCCAGTTCGGCGTCCCGCTCGCCCGCAATGCCTTCCGCTTCAGGACCGATAATCAGATCGTGCTGTGGGAAGCAGTGCGGGCGGGAAACGGCATCGGCTTTGGCCAGCAGCCGCTCGCCGACCGTGATCCGCTGGTCGAGACAGTGCTGCCGGGTCTCCCGCTGCCGACGCTGCCGGTGTGGCTGGCCATGCACCGCGACGTGCGTACCAGCGTCCGCATCCGCCGCGTCGCGGATTTCCTCTACGAAGAGTTCAAGCGCTATTCAGCCGGTGCAGGCTCGGCAGCGAATTCGGCACGGTGAGCGAGGCCGGCCATCACCAGCACGACGACCAGCAGCCCGGACAGAGCGACGAAGATCGGGCCGAAGCTCGAGTGCTCGGCGATGAAGCCGATCGCCGACGGCGCCACCAGAATGCCTGAGTAACCCATTGTGGTGACGACGCTCATGCCGGTGCCGGACGCCATGCCCTCCTGGTTGCCGCCGGCCGAAAAGATGATCGGCACCATGTTGGCAATGCCGAGGCCGCAAAAGGCAAAGGCGGCAATGGCCAGCCAAGGCGAGGGAGCCAGCCCGGCCACCAGCATGCCGGCAGCAGCGGCAAGGGCCGAGGCGCGCAACGTCGTAACGGCACCGAAACGGTTGCGGACGCCATCGCCAAGGAAGCGCATGACGGCCATGACACCGGAAAAGGCGGCATAGGCCAGGCCTGCGACGGCAAGATCGGCGCCGAGTTCCTGCCGGAGATACAGCGCTGCCCAGTCGAGTACCGCGCCTTCGGAGATCATCGTCAGCAGCGCCATAAGTCCGACCAGATAGACCACCGGATTTGCCGGCAACGCGAATTTGTGGTGCTCGGCGACCGGGTGCTTGTCCTCGGCGATCAGGTAGCGGATCGCTACGGCGATGACGGCAAAGGCAAGAGCCGTCACCACTGTCGCATGGGCGAGGTGACCGTAGTTCTGGATGGCGAAACCGCCCAAAGCGCCGCCGGCGAAACCGCCAAGGCTCCAGAAGCCGTGCGAGGACGACATGATGGCACGGGACAGCCGCCGTTCGACTGCCACTGCATTGGCATTCATGGCGACGTCCATGCCGCCGATCGAACCGCCGAAGATGAACATGGCGATGGCTGCAAGGGGCACGTTGGGGGCCAGAGCCACAACCAAAAGGCCGAAGCTGCCGGCAAGTCCGAACCAGCGCAGCACCGTGCGCGAGCCATGCTTCGAGATCAGATGGCCGCACCAGGTCATGGCGGTGACGGCGCCGGCACCGAACAACAGAATCAGCAAGCCGAGCGTGAACTTCGAAATGTCGAGTCGCGTCAGGAACACCGGGATCTGCGGCGCCCAACTGCCGGTCAAGAAGCCGTTGGCGAGGAAGATGCCGCCCACTGCCCAGCGTCCACGAATCGCGATCTGCGTGATTTTCTGCGCGTCCATCGGGTAGAATCCGGTCCGGAAATGGCGTTGCGCGGCAAATTAGATCGATTCAATTCGCAGTCAAGCGCTCTTCGCCGAAAGTGCTTGGACCAGACGCTACGTCCTCTCGCGTCGGCCAACCACCTCGGCGGTCCACTCCGAAATTCCTACGGCTCGGGATAAGGCCCGCCATCCTTGTGCACAAACCGGCCGTCAGCGTTGGTGCTTATCATGTCGATGTCGGAGCAGGTGGCGACGTCGTCGGGCCAGCGCGAACCGACTTCGAGATAGATCGCCATCGCGCCCGATTTATTGATCATGTGATGGCCGTTGCCTGATCCTTTCGGAAAGGCCGCGCAATCACCGGCGCGCAGCACCGTCTCGCCGGCATCTTCGACGAGCGTCAGCTCGCCTTCAAGCACGTAGACGAATTCGTCTTCGTGCGAATGCCAGTGGCGCTGGCTCGACCAGTTGCCCGGCGGCAGGCGCATGAGATTGATGCCGAAGTCGGTGAGCCCACCTGCGTTGCCTAGCCGCTGGCGCACGCGTTCGGCACAGGGTGCATCGAACGGCGGTGGATAGGATGAGCCCTTGCGTCCTGGCACGTCGGAACGTCAATCTTAGGCACGGCATCCTCCCCTAGTGATCCCTAGGGCGCCTTGCCTCGAACTCGGCCTTCTTGGCGTCGGAGGCTTCGACCTGGTTCAGTGCCTGCCACTCGGCATAGGGCATGCCGTAGATGATCTCGCGCGACTGTTCCTTGCTGAGTTCGACACCTTCGGCTTGCGCCGCATCGCGGTACCAGTTGGACAGGCAGTTGCGGCAGAAGCCAGCGAGGTTCATCAGGTCGATGTTCTGCACGTCGGAATGCTCGCGCAGATGCGCGACCAGCCGGCGGAAGGCAGCGGCTTCGAAATCGCGCTTTTGTTCTTCGCTGAGTTCGGTCATGTCATGTTGGCCTCCCTTGGGCCTCATCATACCGGCCCGGTGCGCGAGCCGAATATTTTCACCGCATGTATATCGGCACGTCGGTCTATCGCGTCAACGATCGGCGCCAGCCGTTCGGCCCAGGTGAGGGCACCCTTGCGGTCGGCGATCAGGTCCTGGCGGACCTCGAGCAACGCATGGGCAAAGCCGTTGACGATGGCGTGCCTGAACATGGTATCGCCGCGCAGTGCGCCGTCATAGGGTTCGTTGTCGCCGACGATGAGGCTCTTGTCCTCGGCGAGCATGTCGATCAGCGGCCGCGCAACGCGGTCGTCCAGATCCCACAATATGCCGACGTGCCACGGCCGCACGAAGCCCTGCATGGTCGGTGTGAAGGAATGCACCGAAAAGATGAAGGGTGCCTGCGCGGATGCTCGCGCCACAGAGGCGATCATGGCGCTGACGGCATCATGATAGGGGCGGTAAAAGCGGTCCAGCCGCCTTTCGCGCTCCTCCGGCGCGATGGGGTAATTTCCCGGGATGACGGTGCCGTCATAGAGCTGGCGAATCAGCGTTGGATCGTCTTCGCCGCGATTGGGGTCGATCAGCAGTCGCGAAAAATTGGCAAGCACCGCCGGAACGCCGAGCAGACTTGCGAGTTCGCGGGTTACAGTCTCGACGCCGATGTCGTAGGCGATGTGGCGGTCGAACTCCGCCGCCGGCAGGCCGAGACTGCCATACTCCTCCGGCAGGTCGCGGCGGGCGTGATCGGCCAGAAGCACCATGCCGCGCTTGCGATCGCCTTCGACGATATCGAAAGGCGCGAAAACTGTGGATCGGGTCATTGGCGGGAAAGGTCTGTTCGCTGGCTTTCGGGGAGGGTGGTATCGTCATTCCACGAAGAGAACGCTTGCGCAATGCCGTTGTTTGGCCACGGTTTCTGCCAAAAAACTGAGCAGGGGCGACGGCAAGCGCGCCAGAGCCTTCTAAATCGATTGGAATTGGACAGATCGGCGCGTTGACATGCGTACGGACTTTTCCGAAAAGGGGCGTTGAGAGATGCAAATGTGGTTCTTGAGGGGTTTCAGGATGGGTTTCGCCGGCAGGCTGCATGTGCGCCATGCCTTGGCCATGCCGCTCCTGATACCGGCCATGGCTCTTTTCGCGGTGATTTCGGCCTCGCCGGCACGGGCCGATTTCCGGGTCTGCAACGCCACGCAGAACCTGGTCGGTGTCGGCATCGGCTATCGCGCCAAAGCCGGCTGGATCACCGAAGGCTGGTGGCACATCGAAGGCTCGAGCTGCAAGACGCTGATCGAGGGACCGTTGTCATCAAGGTTTTACTATCTTTATGCAGAAGACGCCGAGCGCGGCGGACGCTGGGATGGCCCGATCAACATGTGCGTGGCCGAAAAAGAGTTCAAGATCGCCGGCGTTACCGATTGCGTCGCCCGGGGCTTTCAGCGCGCCGGATTCCAGGAATATGACACGGGCGAGCAGGCAAGCTGGATGGTCCAGCTGACTGACGAGCCCGCAACGGATGGCGCTCCAGCCGCCCCGGGAACAAACAGTCAATGAGACGCAGCCGCAAGGTCAAGATCCTCGCCACCATCGGTCCGGCCTCCTCGTCCGAGGAGATGCTGAAGAAGCTGTTCGAAGCCGGCGCCGACGTGTTCCGCATCAATATGAGCCACACCGACCATGAATTGATGCGTACGCTTGTCGGCCGCATTCGTGCCGTCGAGGAGGCGGTCGGCCGGCCGATCGGCGTTCTCGCCGACCTGCAAGGGCCAAAGCTGCGCGTCGGCAAGTTCGCCAACGGCAAAGAGGTGCTGACCGTCGGTCAGACCTTCACGCTCGACGACAATCCCGAGCCCGGCAATTCGACGAGGGTCTACCTGCCGCATCCCGAAATCCTGCGTTCGGTCGAGGCTGGTCATCGCCTGCTGATCGACGACGGCAAGCTCGAGCTCAAGGCGGTCAGCAGCAACGGCAAGGCGATCGTCTGCACCGTCGTCGCCGGCACCACCATTTCCGACAAGAAGGGCGTCAGCCTGCCCGACACCGACCTGCCGGTCGGCGCGCTGACGGAAAAGGACCGCCGGGATCTCGACGCGGTTCTGGCGACCGGCGTCGACTGGGTGGCGCTGTCCTTCGTGCAGCGGCCCGAGGACCTGGCCGAAGCGCGCAAGATCGCACGCGGCCGGGCGCTGATCATGGCCAAGATCGAAAAGCCGCAGGCCGTCGCCCGGCTGGCCGAGATCATCGAGCTTTCGGATGCGCTGATGGTCGCCCGCGGCGATCTCGGCGTCGAGATGCCTCTCGAAGCCGTGCCTGGCATTCAGAAGCAGATCACCCGCGCCGCGCGCCGTGCCGGCAAGCCGGTGGTGGTCGCCACGCAGATGCTGGAATCGATGATCACCGCGCCGGTGCCGACGCGGGCCGAGGTGTCGGACGTGTCGATCGCCGTATTTGAAGGCGCCGACGCGATCATGCTTTCGGCGGAGTCCGCCGCCGGCGCCTATCCGGTCGAGGCGGTGGCGATGATGAACCGGATCGCCACCAAGGTCGAAACCGACCCGACCTATGCCGGAATTATCAACGCGCAGCGCTCGGAACCGGAAGCGACCGGAGCCGACGCGATTTCGCTCGCCGCCCGCGAAATAGCCGAGACGCTGAAGCTGTCGGCGATCATCACCTATACCGCGTCCGGCACGACCGGCTTGCGCGCCGCGCGCGAGCGGCCGCAAGTGCCGATCGTGGCGCTGTCGCCGATCCTCAACACGGCGCGGCGGCTGTCGCTGTTGTGGGGCACGCATTGCGTCGTTTCCCCCGACGCCAGCGACCTCGACGACATGGTCGACCGCGCCTGCCGCATCGCCTTCGATGAAGGTTTCGGCAAGCCGGGCGACCGCGTCATCATCACGGCCGGCGTGCCGCTGAGGACGCCGGGCTCGACCAACATGTTGCGCATCGCCTATGTCGGATCGGAAGTCGGCCGCTAATGTCGGCCGCGGCTGCCGGATAGGCCGGCTGCATGGCGCGTCGTAAACACGGCGCCAGCCGGGCGCATCGACGGCAGTCAGGTTAGGATAGACGCCGAACTCCGCCAGCTTGCATCAGCCTGTGACCGGCCGTGAAGCGGTTCGAAGGCCCTATCCGACTTGAGCTGGAAGTCAGTTAAGGTAATCTCTCCTGGGAGAAAGAGGAGGGTGATCCAATGTGGATGCGCACTGATCTTCTGGAACTCCTCGGCATTGAGCACCCGATAATCCAGGCGCCGATGAGCGGCATCACCACGCCGGAACTGGCGGCGGCAGTCAGCAATGCCGGGGCGCTTGGCTCACTCGGATGCGGCATTCTGCCTGCGGCGGCTATACGCGAGCAGCTCACGGCGACACAGCACGCCACCAATCGTCCGATCAACGTCAACTTCTTTGCGCACCCGGCGCCGATACACGATGATGCGGCAGCCCAAAGTATGCGAGACCGCCTTCGCGGCTGCTATGAGGAGGTCGGCCTCGGACCGGTGCCCGAGCCGGGCGAGCCCTTCCCCACCTTCGATCGTGAGCGTCTCGAAATTGTGCTCGAGCTGCGCCCCAAGGTGGTCAGCTTCCACTTCGGTCTACCCGACACCGCAATTGTGCAGCAGTTGAAGACGGCCGGCTGTACTGTCTTATGTTCGGCCACCACCGTCTCGGAAGCGCGCCAGCTTGAGGCAGGAGGGGTGGACGCCATTATCGCCCAGGGATACGAGGCGGGTGGGCATCGCGGCACATTCACTGGCGACCCTGCTATCGGCACAGCAGGCACTGTGGCACTCGTACCGCAGATTGTTGATGCCGTGCGGGTGCCTGTAATTGCCGCTGGCGGTATCTTCGACGGTCGCGGCATTGCTGCCAGCTTTGCACTTGGTGCATCTGGTGTGCAGATCGGCACGGCTTTCCTGGCCTGTCCTGAAGCCAATGTGCAGCCAGTCTATCGCGAAGCATTGCGCTCGGCCAACGACGAGAGCACGTCGGTGACTCGCTGCTTCACTGGCCGCCCAGCGCGCGTGGTGCGCAACCGGTTTGTGATGGAAATGGCTGGTGAGGAAGATGCAGCGTTGGCGTTTCCGCTGCAGGCGAGTCTGGTCATGCCGCTTTCGATGGCAAAGGATGAAAGCAAGCGGGCTGACTTCTTGCCCACTTGGGCCGGGCAGGGCGTTGCGAAGCTGCGGGAGATGCCGGCCGCCGCCCTTGTGGAGAAACTCGTCACCGAAGCAAACGGCATAGATCGGGCCTATAGGGGAGTAGGGGAGTAGGGGAGTAGGGGAGTAGGGGAGTAGGGGAGTAGGGGAGTAGGAGAGTAGGGCGCATGTGTTCCACAGTGCAATCTGCACCTCTCACATAGTCCCTTACTCCCTTACTCCCCTACTCCCTTACTGGTCTCAAATGCCTTCGCCGGCAAGCTCCTCGGAAAGTGCGGCGACCTGGTCCTGGGCGCTGCGCATCATTGGGTAGATGCCGAGCACGCGCTGCCAGGCCTCAAGTGCCGACTGCTTGTGGCCGGTTTCGGCCATGATCTGAGCCAGGCCCGAAAGCGCGCCGAAATGGCGTGGTTCGAGCTGCAGGGTGCGGTCGATGTCCGCCATCGACTTCCCGTAGTTCTTCATCATGAAATGAACAGTGGCGCGCCGGTTCCAGCCTTCCGCATAGGTCGGCTGCAAAGTCACAACCTGATCGAGGAAATCGAGTGCAACATCGAATTTCTGGTTTTCGATCGCCTTCTGCGACCATTGCATCATCAGGTCGATAGAGGCGCTGCCCGACTGGGACCACTCGCTGCCGATCCGTCCGGCGATGCGCTCGGCCGCCTTTTCATTGCGTTCGCGTTTGAGATCGGCAAACAGCTGATCGAGCCGCGCCTGTTTCGTCTTGACGACCGGAGGTGCTGTCGGCGGAGTTGTGGTCGGATCTTCAGCCCACGCCGGCAGCGAGACAGCGCCGGAAACGAGGAAAGCCGTGAAAAATGCAAAAAGAATCCGCATCGCGGGAATCTAGCCCCCGACGCCGGATCGTCAAACTGAATTTAGCGTGAGAGTCGTATCATGCGAACGGAGGCGCGCAGCCTCCGTCGAAAACTCAACCCTGGCGCGCCTTGTAGCGCGGCGCGGTCTTGTTGATGATGTAGACGCGGCCCTTGCGACGAACCAGCTGGTTGTCGCGGTGACGCGCCTTCAACGCCTTGAGCGAATTCTTGATTTTCATGGTCTTGCCCGTCGGTCTGGGCCCGGTCACGGGCCGAATTATTAAGGCGCGCCCACAGACGCGCCTTTGAACTGTGCGTGGCTCATAGACGAGGAGCGTTGCCCGTGTCAACCGCAAGCGCGTTGCCTAAACGATACGGACCGTTTCGTATCATCAAATATCCGTCACTGGCGTTGCGCAGGCTTGAGACGGCTGGAATGATGCGGTTGCGAATTGGAGATCGTCATGCGCCGAATTCTTGTGTCCGCCTGTCTTGTCGTCCTCGCGGCAGGTTCTGTTGCCTATGCGCAGGAATGCGACCGCAACGACGACAGCCAGCAGATGATGAACATCTGCGCCGACGCGGACTACAAATCCGCCGACGCCAAGCTCAACAAGGCCTACCAGGAAATCATCGGCGGAACTGACGCAAAAGCCAGGAAGCTGTTGCAGACGGCGCAGCGCGCCTGGATCGCTTTTCGCGACGTGGAATGCAGCTATTCGGCCGCGGACAGCGAAGGCGGCTCGATCTATCCGATGCTGATATCGGAATGCCTGACGCGGCTGACCGACGATCGCACCAAGCAGCTCACCGCCGATTCGACCTGCGCGGAAGACGATGTTAGCTGCGCCAGCCCCGACGAGGACGAGAGCGGCGAAATCCAGTAAGCGTAGGTTCTAACTTTGTGTTTGAGCATGATCTTTTCCGAAATCCGGATTCCACTTTTCGCTAGCGCGGACCTTCGGTTCGGGATCATGCTCTAGCTGCGGCGGCTCACGCGCGTAAAATGGCCCATCTTGCGGCCGGGCCGCGCCTCGGCCTTGCCATAGAGGTGCAGCATCAGATCGGGCTCGGCGAGCAGCTCAGGAACGCGCCTGACATCGTCGCCGATCAGGTTTTCCATGACGCAGTCGAACTGCCGGGCGGGATTTCCCAGCGGCAGGCCCGCGACGGCGCGGATGTGCTGCTCGAATTGCGAGATGGTGCAGGCGGCCTCCGTCCAGTGGCCGGAATTGTGGACGCGCGGCGCTATCTCGTTGGCCAACAGCGAACCGTCGGCAAGGACAAAGAATTCGACGCCGATGACGCCGACATAGTCGAGCGCTGCAAGGATCTCTGCCGCCGCCGTTTGAGCCGCAGCCGCCGTCTCGGATTTTACTCCGCCCGGCAGCGTCGAGCTGTGAAGAATACCGTTGCGATGGACATTCCACGCTGGATCGTAGGCGGCGAGCGAGCCGTCGCTGCCGCGCGCGGCGATCACCGAAATCTCGCGCTCGAAGGTGACGAAGGATTCCAGGATCAACGGCACGTTGCCCATCGCCTCGCAAGTGCCGGCAAAGCCGCCTGTTTCCATGTTGCGGAAGACACGCTGGCCCTTGCCGTCATAGCCCATGCGGCGCGTCTTCAATATACCGCTGCCGTTGAACTGTTTCAGCGCAGCCGTCAGTTCCTCGTCATTGTCGACGGGGCTGAAATCCGCGGTCGGTATGCCGATGCCGTTGAGGAATTTCTTTTCCGCCAGCCGGTCCTGCGCCACTTCCAGTGCGCGTGCCGGCGGATAGACCGGCACCGTAGAGGCAAGTGCCGCGGCGGCCGCGACCGGTACGTTCTCGAATTCATAAGTAACGACGGCACTGGCCGCAGCCAGCTCGCTAAGCGCGGCCGCGTCGTCATAGGCGGCGACGATCTGCCGGTTGGCAACCTGTGCCGCCGGGCAATCCGGCTGCGGTTCCAGCACGACGATGCGGTAGCCGAGGCGGGCCGCGGCCATCGCCAGCATGCGGCCAAGCTGGCCGCCGCCGATGATGCCGATGCTCGATCCCGCCGGCAGGCTCACGGCGCGTCCGTGGGCTCGGCGGCCACCTTGGCGGTCTGCGCGGCGCGCCAGCTATCCAGCCGGGCGGCGAGCTTTTCGTCGCTCAGCGCCAACACCGCGGCGGCCAGAAGGGCAGCATTGGCAGCGCCGGCCTTGCCGATGGCCAAAGTGCCGACCGGAATGCCGGCCGGCATCTGCACGATTGATAGCAGCGAGTCCTGGCCCGACAGCGTCTTTGATTCCACCGGCACGCCGAACACCGGCAGCGGCGTCATCGCCGCCGTCATGCCGGGCAGATGCGCCGCACCGCCGGCACCGGCGATGATCACCTTGTAGCCGGCCGCCTTGGCGCCCTTGGCGAAGTCATAGAGCCGGTCGGGCGTGCGGTGGGCCGAGACGATCAGCCGCTTGTGCGGAATTCCAAGCGCCTCCAGCGTTTCGGCGGCGTGGCGCATCGTCGCCCAGTCGGACTGGCTGCCCATGATGATGGCGACGTCGGCGCGGTGATCGTCCAAGCTTCTGCTCTCCGGCGGCAAAAGCGCGCATTAGCTGAAATCGAGGGGAGCCGCAAGGATGGCCGGAAACGGCAAAGCCGCTTGTGTCGTCTCCGTCGCTGCGCACATGCACAGGAGCGGTCTGTCATCGGGTGGCCGCTGCTCGGAAGCGGTTGACGAAGTCGTCAAGTTCAGGCCGTTCGACATCGGAAATCGCCCAGTAGGAAAAAGCGCTGTCGCTCCAGTGGACCAGCGAGAAGCCACCAGCAGAAAGATCGACCGGTCCGGCTGTCGAGCCGGTTTCCTCGGGCGCCGCGACGAGAGTGATCAGGTGCTCGCGGTGCCTGTAGACCAGTGCCGGCACTGGCTGGTCGGCGATCACCTCGACCCGGCCGCCGAGCAACGCGAAGCCGTCACTGGCAAGGTCAGGTGCCGGCGGCGACAGGCCGACCCTGCCATCCAGCCAGGGTTTGACCGTGTGCCGGTCCGACGAGACGACGTCCACGGGGCTGGCTGCCAGCAGGCTGCGGCGATGGCCGCTGGCGACCGCGGCGGCAAAGCTGTCGGGCGCCCCGCTGAGCATCACCCATTGCGTCACGCCGCTGGCCAGCACGGCGGTGACGAGGATCGATGCCGCCATTGCGCGCCAGTCGAACGCGCCGAAGCGGCCCGGCCGCGTTTGGGTTGGCCGCATGTGGGTTGGCACGGTTTGCGGCGGCCGCGTCGGCGCCGGCCGAGCCTGTGCCTCGCCAGTCGCGCCGATCGCCGCGATACGCGCATTGAGGGCGTCGCTGACCTGTGGCAGCGCCAGCCTGCCGACAGCGGACTGCAGCGCCACGATGCGAGCATGCTCGGCCGCGAGCGCCGGATCGGCGGCAATGCGCCGCTCGACCGCCAATGCTGCCGCTGCGTCGAGCTCGCCATCGACCAAGGCATGGATCATCAGTTCCACGCCCGCCGGGTCATCGGGCAGTCCATCGTTGTGCGCGCTCATGGCGCCCTCCCAAGTTGGGATATCAGCAGACCGCGCGCTCTCGCCAGCCGCGACATCACCGTGCCTAGCGGCACGCCAAGCAGCGTCGCGATCTCGCGATAGCTGAGGCCGTTGATGTCGCGCAGCACCACAGTCTCGCGAAATTGGTGCGGCAGCGCGGCGATCGCCGCCTCGAGTGCGGCCGTGTCGGCCTTGGCGATCAGGCTTGCCTCAGGACTATCCGTATCCGGCAGGCCGGCGCCATATGCAGCCGTCATGTCATCGAGGTCGCTCAGGTCGCCGACGGCGACGATACTGCGCGGCCGGTTGCGCGCCAGCCAGGAGTAAGAGGCGTTGCGCACGATCGCCAGCAGCCAGGCGCGCGCATTGCCGCCGGCATAGCCGGCGATGCCCGCATGCGCCTTCAAACAGGCCTCCTGCACCACATCCTCCGCGTCGGCGGCGTTGCCGGTCAGCCAGCGGGCAAGCGCAAGCGCATCCGCGAGATGGGGCAGAACCACCTCGCGAAAGCGCTCGGTCGCGGCCTCTTGGTTCAACACCGTCGCATCGCCCGGCATCCCGGGCAGAACCTTCCGAAAATCCTCATGGAGCGACGGTGATCCTGCCCTGCATGTGCGGGTGAAGCCCGCAGAAATAGGCATAGTCGCCCACTTTGGTGAAGGTGAAGGCATATGTGCCACCGGTGTCAAGCGCCTTGGAGCGAAACGAGGCATCGTTGGCGACCACCAGATGCGGGATGTCGTCGTCATTCTCGAAGGTCACGGTAGTGCCCTGCTTTACCGTCAGCACCGCCGGTGTGAAGGCAAAGTTCTCGATCTTGACCATTGGCTGGTCTGCTGCGTTCAGTGGCATGGCAACCATTGTCAGGATCGCCGCCAAACCGAACGTGACAGGGGATACGACCAAGACGCGGGATGGGAAGCGGATCATCGCATTTCCCCTCAGGCCAGCGTGCTGTCGATGATGGCGAGGTCCTGCCCCCCTTGCGTGACTGTCACGCTGCTTGTGCCGAGCAGGCTGCGCAACTGGCCGGCAGGTACCGTCATCGGCCCGGGTGAGGCTGCGGTGCCCGGCGCCGGTTGCGGGAAAGCGGTCGAGCGCGCGGTATGAAAGGTAACGTTGCCTTCGACCTTCTGCATGATCTGGTGGATATGGCCGTTGAGTACGGTGACAGAGCCGAAGCGCTTGAGCAGGGCCAAGGCCTGCGCCGCGTCGTCGGTGCCCCAGCCCCATTCGGGATAAACAGCCCATAGCGGGATGTGGGCAAAGACGACGATTGGCGTCGAGGCGGTGACCGCCTTCAGATCATCGGCCAACCATGCCAACTGGTCGGCGCCGAGATTGCCCAGCCCGCCAGCCTTCAGGTTGACGACGTTGACCAGCCCGATGAAATGGACGCCGTTCTGGTCGAACGAATACCAGCCGGCGCCCTTGGTGCCCTTGCCGTAGCGGTCGAGATAGGCCTGGCCATTGCCGTCATCGATCAGGTCGTGCTCACCGGGCACATAATGCACGTCGAAGCCTGCGCCGCCGATGATCTGGGCAGCGTTGTCGAACTGCGCGGCTTTCGACAAATGGGTGATGTCGCCGGTGTGGATCATGAAAGCGGGCTTTTGCGGCAACGCCTGGATCTTGCCGATGGCCTCCTTCAGCGTGTCGATGGCGTGCGGGTTGGCAGCCTTGTCGAAGCCGATGTGGCTGTCGGAGATCTGGAGGAAAGTGAAGCCGGTGGCCAAGGCCTCGGCGGCTTGCGACGCACCGAGCAGGCTGAGCGAGACCGGCACGCCGGCCGAAATTGTCCACAGCACTCCCGTGCCGGCCCAGATCATGCATTCCAGTGCATGACGGCGGCTGATGCCGTCAGCTTCATTGTCGTGGTGGTGGATCATACCGGTCTCCTGCACGCCGGAAATGGCGTCTGTTTGGGAGACCAATGGGCGGGGTGGTTTATTCCGCCCGAAGACTAAAAGTTCATTCACACTGCCGTGATGGCGCACTGGCCCGATGCGAAGCCGGTGCTGGAAGGCACTGGCTCGACCACGCTCTGGCGATGTCTAGTCCGGCCAGCGCAGCGCTCCGGCGGACTGCTTGCGAGCGGGTTTCATCGCATCCGCGGGCCGATCGGCAGCACTCAACACCGCCCGCAGGCGTTCGGCAACGATCTCCGCCTCGCCGGGATGGAGATTGCACGGATCAAGGAAGAAGTGACCGCGCTCGACCTCGTGGTTGCGCACGATCACGGGCGGTGAACCCGCCGCAAGCGCCGAGGCGAGGCCGGCGGCGGTGAAGCGGCTTTCCGGCGCAACAAACACCTGCAGGCGGTCGAGAGGATTTCCGGTCGGATCTGGAATGATACGTGCCTCGATGCCAGGCAGGCCCTGCAATGCGGTTTGCCACAGATGCAGTGCGGCTTCTTCCCGCTGGCGAATGCCGGCATGGTCGCGCCGCTCCCAGGCTTCCAGGGCCGCCATGGTGCCGGCAATGCTCTCCTTGCCGACCTTCATGGCGCGCGCAACGCCGCGGTTCTGGAGATAGGCGGCCCGTACCAGATCCTTGCGGCCGGCAACGATGCCGCTTGTCGGCCCTGAGAGAAATTTGTGCCCGCTGTAGACAACAATGTCGGCGCCGCGCGCCAGAAAGCCACGCAAATCGTACTCCGAGGCGGCGTCGACGATCACCGGCACGCCCTTGGCGTGGCAAATCTCGCAGAACTCCTCAAGCGAGAGCATGCCGTATTGCACGGTGTGGTGCGCAACGACGTAGAGGGCTGCCGCCGTCCGGTCTCGGATCGCCTCGGCAACATGATAATCCTGGGTGACGCTGACCGTGCCGGCAGGCACTGCCTTGGCTCCGGCAAGCCGGATCGACTGGTCGATCGGCGCGCCGTAATTGACGATGTGACCAAGCTGAACGATGACCTCCGATTTGAGGCCCTCGGTGTCGTGCGGCAGCCGCTCGATCGCAAGAAGGCTGGTCCCGGTCATCGCGCCGGCAATCGCCATTGTTATGCCGCTGGCGCAGCATGCGGTGATGAAGCCGGCCTCGCCGCCGGTAAGGCGTGCAATCACCCTACTTGCGGCGCGCTGCAGATCGTCCATCTCGACCCATTGCGAGGCCATTTCCGACATTGCGGCAATCGCTTCTGGCACGATGATCGAAGCACCGAGTGCCGTCATCGTGCCGGAGACATTGATGATTGGGCGAAGGCCAAGCCGTTCGCGGATTGTCGTGTTGGAACGGTCAGCGGCATAGGTCGTCATCTCTGTAGATCCTGTTTAAGATTTCAGGCGGCGATCTCGACGACCGCCTCGATTTCAACTGTGATGTTGCCCGGCAGCGAGCCGACACCGATCGCGGAACGGGCATGTCCGCCAAGCGTATCAAAGACGGCCGCGAAAAGATCGGAACAGCCGTTCACCACCTTGGGATGCTCGCTGAATGTCGGCGTCGCATTGACAAAGCCAAGCAGCTTGACGACGCGCACGATGCGGCCGAGGTCGCCGGCCGCCGCATGCATGACGGCGAGCAGGTTCAGGCCGGTCAGACGCGCATGCCCGTAGGCCTCTTCAACGCTGACATCCTCTCCGACCTTGCCGGTGCAGAGCGCGCCATCGGCGCGCAACGGCCCCTGGCCGGAGAGGAAGATCAGCCGTCCGCTCTCGGCATAGGTGACGAAGTTGGCGATGGGCTTCGGCGGCTCGGGCAGTGTCAGGCCCAATTCCGCGAGCCGGATGTAAGGCGTCATAAAAGCTCCTTGCGACAGCTTTCGCCGTCCGATGTCAAAAATGCGAGGCGCGAAACCGCGCCAGGAAACTGCGAAGGCGTTCATTGTCGAACCCCGCCGCCAGAATCTCGGCGGGTGGTCCGACGGCACTGACGCCGCCATCCGCCATGAAAACGATGCGGCTCGATGCGTCGCGCGCAAAAGCCATTTCATGTGTGACCATCAGCATCGTCATGCCGTCTTCGGCGAGGCTGCGCACGACCTCGAGCACCTCGCCAACCAGTTCGGGGTCGAGCGCCGAGGTTATCTCGTCGAGAAGCAATATCTTCGGCTCCATCGCCACGGCGCGGGCGATGCCGACGCGCTGCTGCTGGCCGCCGGAAAGCTCGGCCGGCAGACTGTCGGCTTTGTGGGCGAGGCCTACGCGGCTGAGCCAGTGCTCGGCAATGGTGCGGGCCTCGGCATTGCTCTTGCCGCGCACCTTGCGCAGGCCAAGCATGATGTTGCCGGCCGCAGTCAAATGCGGAAACAGATTGAAGCTCTGGAACACCATTCCGGTCTCGGCTCGCATCGCCGCCAGGTCGCGCTCGCTGCGTCGCTGGCGTGTTCCCGTCTCGCGATAGCCGACTTCTTTGCCGTCGATACGGATCGAGCCGCTGTCGTAGCTCTCCAGGAAGTTGACGCAGCGCAGTAGCGTGGTCTTGCCGCTGCCGGAGGGGCCGATGATAGTCACGACCTCGCCGCGCGTCACTTGCAGGCTGACGGAGCGCAGGACCTCGACGGATCCAAAGGCTTTGGAAACCTCGGTGACATCGAGAAGTGCCGGATTCTGGTGCGAGGCGTTGGACATCGTGCTATTCCCGGATGAAGGAGAAACGCCGCTCCAGGCGCCGGCTGGCCAAGGAGAGGGCGTAGTTGACGGCGAAGTAGACGAGCGCACCGAGAATGTAGAGTGGCATCGCCTCATAGGTGCGGCCGATGACCTGGTTGATTGCCTGCATGAGGTCGGTGATGCCGAGCAACGAGACCAGCGCGCTGCCCTTCACCGCGTCGGTGACGCCATTGATCCAGGGTGGCAGGAAGCGCCTGAACGCCTGCGGAAAAATGACGTAGGCCAGCCGCTGGCGAAAGGTCAGTCCGATCGCCATCGCCGCCTCGGACTGACCCTTGGGAATCGAGCCGACGGCGCCCCTGAGATACTCGACGACTTGTGCGGTCTTGAAGAGGGTGAGGGCGAACACGGCCGCCCAAAAGGATTCCAGATGCAGCCCCACCGCGGGCAGGCCGTAATAGACGAAGAAGATCAGCACCAGGATCGGAATGCCGCGTATGGTGTCGCTGAAGATGCGCACTGCCCAGCGCAGCGGAAAAGGACCATAGACAAGGCCGACGCCCATCAGCACGCCGGCGATGAGCGATAACACCACGACCAGCAGCGACACCCACAAGGTTACGGCAAAGCCTTCGGCGAGGAACGGCAAGGCGTAGATGATCTGGCTCAGCATGTCAGCGCGCCGCCTTGAACCGGCGCTCGACGAGCCGCAGCGCGAAAAGCAGCGTGTAGCCGGTCAACAGGTACATTGCCGTCACCACCAGATAGACTTCGACAATGCGGAACGTGTTGAAGTTGATCCACTGGGCGCCATAGGTGAGTTCGGGTACCGAGATGACCGACGCCACGGACGTATCCTTGAAGAGCGATATGAATGTGTTGGAAAGCGCCGGCAGGGTTATGCGCAGCATCGTCGGCAGGCGCACATCGAGCAGCCTTTGCCATGGCGTCAGGCCGATTGCCTTGCCGGCGTCGAGCTGACCGCGCGGCACCGCCTCGAGCCCCGAGCGAAACACCTCGACCAGGTAGGCGCCGCTGTAGAGCGACAGCGTGGCAATGAATGAGGTTTGCGCGCTGTAGGCAATGTCGACCACCGTCGGCAAGCCGTAGAAGACCAGATAGACGAGCAGGATCAGCGGCACGTTGCGGATGAACTCGACATACCCGGCGATGATGGTCCGCACCGCACGTCCGGCCGACACGTACCAGACCGCCAGAACGAGCCCGATGACGATGCCGATCGCGATCGAGATGACGGCCAGTTCGAGGCTTAGCAGCAGTCCGCCCCAGAGCTTGTCGAAATGCCGCCAGATAAGGTTGAAGTTGAGAGTATAACCCATGCGTCCTCGTCATGGAGGGCTGTGATGAGAGAAGGCGGAAGGACGTTGTCCTTCCGCCTGCTTGCATCAAATGACCGGGAAACCGGGATGGCGCGCCGGCGGCTCCTGTCCGAAATAATCCTTGAACGCAGCGTCGTAGAGTGCCGTTTCATGGCCGAACATGGCGATGGTGAAGGTCTGGTTGACGAAGGTCAGCCAGTCGAGGTCGCCCTGCCGCAGCGCGGCACCATAAAGCATCGAGAACCAGCTCTTGCCGGCATCGAAGTATTTGTCCGGATTGCGCGAGGCGAGCCAGCGCACCGTTGACAGATCGACCGCGGCGGCGTCGACGCGCTTCGATTCCAGGGCCTGCAGCACGTTGGCCTGCGTGTCTATCTGCATCACCTGCGACTCCGGCAGGACGATATGCACGTTAGCCTCGGCATCGACATTTTGCAGGATGGAAATCCGCGTCGCCGAACCGCCGGCAAGCAGCTTGTCGAAGGTCTTGTTTTCGGCGTTCGGAAGGGTCAGCAAGGCGATGCCTTCGACGTAGTAGGGTCGGGAGAAGTGGATCAGCTGCGAGCGCTGGGCGGTCATGGTCATGAACTGGATGGTGATGTCGACCTTGTTGGTGGTCACGTTCGGAATGCGCTGAGCCGGATCCTGCATGACGAATTCCACTTTGGTCGGATCGTCGAAAAGCCCCTTGGCGAGAATGCGACCCATGGTGATGTCCATGCCCACCAGTTCGCCGGCGTCGTTCTCGAAATGCCAGGGCGCATTGGTACTGCCGGTGCCGACGATCACCTTGCCGCGCTCGAGGACGGTGCGCAGCAGGCTGTCCGGCGCTGCCTGGGCCGCCGCTTTCTGAACGTCGACCGCGGTAGCGGCGCTCATCACTCCGGCCGTTGCAAGCCCGGCCATTCCCAGTTTCAGAAATTCACGCCTTTTGGATGTGTCGTTCACGGCGACCTCCTTTCGTGTTGAGTTCCCCTTTGGACCAGCAGTACAGGCATCGGTTGCAACTGACGTCATTGTCCCTTACAAGAGACGCCTGTACTCTGTACAAGACAGATTAACATCAGGGATCGATAATGCAAGAAGGTAATGCCTTGGCCGCTCGACCGGACGCCGGTCTGGACGAAGACAAGAACTCGGCTTCTCGGGAGAAGGGCCTCAACCGGGTCCTCCAGATTTTGGAGTTTCTTCACGCGACCCAGCGCGCGATCGGCATCGGCGATCTTGCCAAGGGGGTAAACGCGCCGCGTTCGACGACTTATACGCTTGTGCGCTCGCTGGTCGACGCAGGTCTGCTGGAAATGGCCGGAGACGGCAATCGGGTCTATTTCGGAAAGAAGCTCTATCTCTACGGAATGGACTATGTGCGGGGCAACGACCTGCTCAGGCGAGGGCGCCAGGAAGTCGACCATCTGTCACGCGAGACCGGCGAGACCTCGGAGTTGTGCATGCTGCAAAGCGGCCGCTACACCATCGTCCATTCAAGCCCGGGGACGAGGCCATTCCGGATCAGCTCGGCGACCGGTCTGCAAATACCGCTCCCCTGGACAGCTTCCGGGCGACTGCTCCTCGCCGGCTTCGACAGGGCAGCGATTGAGGATATGGTCTCCGAGGACGATCTCGTGCTGCCGGACGGCCGCAGATTGCAACTCGACGATTTCATAGACGACATCGCCGTCGCCAAATCGGCCGGCTACTGCGTCACCTCCGGCCTTGTCGATGCCTACACGAAATGCCTGGCCGCGCCGGTCTTTTCAGCGCCGGGCAGGGTCGAGGCGACGATGTGCCTGGTGATTCCGATCGATACCTCGACCGAAAAGACCGACAACCTGATAGCGTTGTTGCGCGAGCGCGCCGCACGGCTTTCGATCGCGGCATAACCGCTTTTCCAGCAGGCCCCGCCGGCGTTCGTTCAAACAATGGCGTTCGTTCAAGCAATAATGTCTGGAATGATCTTGTCTTCCAGCGCCATCAGCCTGTCCTTCAGGAAAAGCTTCTTTTTCTTCATGCGCTGGATCTGCAGCGGGTCGCAATTCATGGCGATCATCGCATTGATGGCGGCGTCGAAATCGGCGTGTTCCTGCTTCAGCCGGGAATATTCGAGGCGGATATCTGCCTGTTCCTGATCGGACATTTTTACCGTCTGCACGTCTGCGGCGCCCAAACTATGGGCCTGATTGGGCGGGACCGGGGCTTCTTGCACCGGCGCGCAGCCCATATCACATTTCATATTGGCGTGGAATGCTACCACGCAGCATTCGACATCGGTGCGCGATGGTGGCACACTGTCATTATGCCGTCATAGAAGCGAGCCTGCGGTGGACGTGCCATGACGGCTGCAATCCGAGGAAACCATGAAAGGGAGAACCAATCATGTCTCTTGCATCCCATCTTGATGAGCTGCAGCGGAAACACGGCGACATCGAACGCGAAATCGATGATGCGATGACCCATCCATCGGTAGACGACCTCGAAATCGTGAATCTCAAGCGGCGCAAGCTGGCGCTCAAGGACGAGATTGAAAAACTGAAGGCGAAACCGACGACCCACTGAAACCCTTCCAGGACTAGAAGCGCCACCCGGCGCGCGATCTTTCCGGTGGCATGTCTCTATGCTGCCGGAAACGCCCATGGATTTGCGGTAAGCTGCCATCTTGTTGTTTCCGATTTGCTGGGCCTGCGCGCCAGTCGCCATTGACAAGCCATCTTTGCTCCTCCACCTCATGCCCGGACCTTCAAGATTAAAGGCAGCCGGCATGACCGGATATTTTTCCTCACCCTTCCCACGCCGCAGGTCGGTCGGTGTCGATGTCGGCGGCGTGATGGTCGGCGGCGGCGCGCCGGTCGTCGTCCAGTCGATGACCAACACCGACACGGCCGATGTCGACCAGACGGTCGCGCAGGTGGCGGCGCTGCATCGTGCCGGCTCCGAGATCGTGCGCATAACCGTCGATCGCGACGAAAGCGCTGCGGCCGTACCGGCCATCCGCGAGCGGCTGGAACGGCTCGGCATCGACGTGCCGCTGGTCGGCGATTTCCACTATATCGGCCACAAGCTCCTGGCCGACCACCCGGCCTGTGCCGAGGCACTGGCCAAATACCGTATCAATCCCGGCAATGTCGGGTTCAAGGACAAGAAAGACCGGCAGTTCGCGGCGATCGTCGAGATGGCGATCAAATACGACAAACCGGTGCGCATCGGCGTCAATTGGGGTTCGCTTGACCAGGAGCTGCTGACCCGGCTGATGGACGACAACCAGGCCCAGGGCTTTCCGCTGACGGCGCAGGAAGTGACGCGCGAGGCAATCGTGCAATCGGCGATCCTGTCGGCCGGAATGGCCGAAGAGATCGGCCTTGCGCGCGAGAAAATCATCCTGTCGGCCAAGGTCAGCGGCGTGCAGGATCTGATCGCCGTCTACACCGAGCTTGCCACCCGTTCCGACCACGCGCTGCACCTCGGCCTGACGGAGGCCGGCATGGGCTCGAAAGGCATCGTCGCCTCGTCCGCGGCCATGGGCATCCTGCTCCAGCAAGGCATTGGCGACACCATCCGCATCTCGCTGACGCCGGAGCCGAACGGCGACCGCACACGCGAAGTGCAGGTGTCGCAAGAACTGCTGCAAACCATGGGCTTCCGGCAGTTCGTGCCGATCGTCGCTGCCTGCCCGGGCTGCGGCCGCACGACCTCGACCGTGTTCCAGGAGCTTGCCCAGAACATCCAGGCCGACCTGCGCAAGAACATGCCGGTGTGGCGCGAACAATATCCCGGCGTCGAGAACCTCAAGGTCGCGGTGATGGGTTGCATCGTCAACGGTCCGGGCGAATCCAAACATGCCGATATCGGCATTTCGCTGCCCGGCACCGGCGAGATACCGACCGCCCCGGTATTCGTCGACGGCAAGAAGGCGGCGACGCTGCGCGGCCCATCGATTGCCGCGGATTTCGAGAAGATGGTCGCCGACTACATCGAACGGCGGTTTGGGCAACACGGCAAAGCCGCGGCGGAGTAGTTCGATGCGGCGTTTGCTGGGCGCGGCGCTGGTTGTCATTTGCGGGCTGATCTGGGCGACAGCCGTTCAGGCCGATCCACCACGGCCCGCCAAAAAGAAGCTGATCGACCAGGTTTGCAACCTGATCGAGACGCATGCCGACCAGAACGGCCTGCCCCGGGATTTCTTTGCCCGGCTGATCTGGAAGGAAAGCCGTTTCGATCCCAATGCGGTCAGCCCCGTCGGCGCCGAGGGTATCGCCCAATTCATGCCGGGTACCGCCAAGATGCGCGGGCTCGCCAATTCCTTCGACATCGAACAGGCAATCCCGGCCTCGGCAAAATACCTTGCCGAAATGAAATCCGGTTTCGGCAATCTCGGCCTTGCCGCCGCAGCCTACAATGCTGGCGAGAGCCGGGTGACGCGCTGGCTGAATTCCGGCGGATTCCTCCCGTTGGAGACCGAAAGCTACGTCCTGGACGTCATGGGCGAGCCGGCCGACAAGTTCACCGATGCCGCGTATGCCGGCGTCATCCGGCCGCTCGACAAGAAGGCGAGTTTCGCTGCCGCTTGCCGCGAGCTGCCGGTGATCATGTCCAGAACCGTGCCGATGTCGTCGATCAACATCAAGCCGTGGGGCGTGCAGGTGGCGGGCAATTTCCGCCGCGCCGCGGCGCTCAACCAGTGGCTGAGAGTGAAAAGCCGGTTCCCGGCACTGCTTGCCGGCCACGATCCGGTGGTCAGCCGGGTCCGCACACCGATCGGCAGGCGCGGCATCTATGCCGTGCGGATCGGCGCCGATAGCAGAGCCAAGGCCGACACGATCTGCGACAAGCTGCAAAGCGTCGGCGGCGCCTGCATCGTGGTGCGCAACCGGTAAAGCCATATGTCGGTGCGTTTTGCGCCATTGCTGCCCATCTCGCTCCCCGTGGGCACTTCGTCCTCGATACGTGAATCATATTTTCGGTGAACCGTTAGGCAGGTCTTGCATCGTCGTCGATGCGGGGTAAGGTCCCCGCGATTTTTCGCGAAAGGGATCAGCATGGCCGGCTTCAAGACACTGGACGACATCGGCAATATCAGCGGCAAGCGTGTGCTGGTGCGTGTCGACCTCAACGTTCCCGTCGCCGAGGGCAAGGTCACCGACGCCACCCGCATCGAGCGCATTGCGCCGACCATTGCCGAGCTCTCCGGCAAGGGCGCCAAGGTCATCCTGCTTGCCCATTTCGGCCGGCCGAAGGATGGACCGGCGGCGGAATTCTCGCTCGAGCCGATCGCCAAGGCGACGGCGGAAGTGCTCGGCCGCCCGGTTGGCTTTGCCGCCGACTGCATCGGCGACAAGGCGGGAAATGCCATTGCTGCCATGAATAATGGCGACGTGCTGCTGCTCGAGAACACCCGCTTCCATAAGGGCGAGGAGCAGAACGATCCGGCCTTCACCGAAAAGCTCGCCGCCAACGGCGACATTTTCGTCAACGACGCCTTCTCCGCTGCGCACCGCGCCCACTCGTCGACGGAAGGGTTGGCGCATGTGCAGCCTTCCTTCGCCGGCCGCACCATGCAGGCCGAGCTCGACGCGTTGGAAAAGGGTCTTGGAAATCCCGTCCGTCCGGTTGTCGCCATCGTCGGCGGCGCCAAGGTCTCGACCAAGATCGACCTGTTGATGAACCTGGTGAAGAAGGTCGACGCGCTGGTCATCGGCGGCGGCATGGCCAACACGTTTCTCGCGGCACGCGGCACCGATGTCGGGAAATCCTTGTGCGAGCGTGATCTCGCGACCACCGCCAAGCAGATCATGATCGAGGCGGCCCAGGCCGGCTGCGCCATCATCCTGCCCGCCGACGGCGTTGTCGCCAGGGAGTTCAAGGCCGGCGCCGCCAGCGAGACCGTCGCCATAGCAGACGTGCCGGCCGACGGCATGATCCTCGACGTCGGCGCAAAGACCGTGAAAACCATTGCCGAATGGATCGACCGCGCCGCGACGCTGGTCTGGAACGGGCCGCTCGGCGCCTTCGAGATCGAGCCATTCGACCACGCAACGGTGGCGACGGCCAGGCACGCGGCAGCGCGCACCAAGGCCGGCAAACTGGTTTCCGTCGCCGGCGGCGGCGACACGGTAGCGGCACTCAACCATGCCGGCGTCGCCGACGATTTCACCTATGTCTCGACGGCCGGTGGCGCTTTCCTGGAATGGATGGAAGGCAAACCCTTGCCTGGCGTCGACGTGCTGAAGCGCTGAGATCGGCCGCAATAACAGCGCGAAAGAGGGCGCCCGCGACTTTCAATCGATTCGCGCTTACCCGGCGAAATTGTTCGACTTGAACCTGCGCTGCTCTGGTGGTCTGCTGGGCACGGATCAATTCTTTCAGGAGAAGCACGATGAGCGAACGTCTCGAGGACATTGCCGCCGCGATTGTGGCCAATGGCAAGGGCCTGCTGGCTGCCGACGAGAGCTCCGGCACCATCAAGAAGCGCTTCGACGTCATCGGCGTCGAGTCGACCGCCGACAGCCGCCGCGACTATCGCGAGATGATGTTCCGCGCCAGCGATGCAATGACCAAGTACATTTCCGGCGTCATCCTCTACGACGAGACCATTCACCAGAAGGCCGCCGACGGCACACCGCTGGTCGACATCATCAAGGCATCAGGCGCTATCCCCGGCATCAAGGTCGACGCCGGCGCCAAGCCGCTGGCCGGCTTTCCCGGCGACACCATCACCGAGGGCCTGGACGGCCTGCGCGAACGCCTTGCCGACTATTACAAGCTCGGCGCCCGCTTCGCCAAATGGCGCGCGGTGATCGACATCGATGTTGCCAAGGGCGTGCCTTCCGCCACCTCGATCGGCTCGAACGCCCATGCGCTGGCCCGTTACGCCGCGCTTTGCCAGGAGGCCGGCATCGTGCCGATCGTCGAGCCGGAGGTGCTGATGGACGGCGCCCACGACATCGACACCTGCTACGAGATCAGCAAGGCGACACTGACAAAGTTGTACACCGAGCTCTATGCGGCTCGCGTCGTGCTCGAAGGCACCATCCTGAAGCCGAACATGGTGCTGGCCGGCAAGAAATCAGGCAAGGTCAGCAGCCCCGACGAAGTCGCCGAGAAGACAATAAAACTGTTCCGCGAGACGGTGCCGGCCGCTATTGGAGGCATTGCCTTCCTTTCGGGCGGACAATCTGACGAGGAGGCGACCGCCA
This sequence comes from Mesorhizobium sp. M1169, assembly GCF_040318345.1. Taxonomy (NCBI): domain Bacteria; kingdom Pseudomonadati; phylum Pseudomonadota; class Alphaproteobacteria; order Hyphomicrobiales; family Phyllobacteriaceae; genus Mesorhizobium; species Mesorhizobium sp. M1169. Next base: position 305,434 of record NZ_JAMYME010000004.1, read on the forward strand.
ACCTCAACGCCATCAATGCCATTGGCCCGCATCCGTGGAAGCTGACCTTTTCCTACGGCCGCGCCTTGCAGGCCGCTCCGCAGAAGGCGTGGGGCGGCAAGGCGGCGAATGTCGCCGCCGCACAGGCTGCCTTCGCCCATCGCGCCCACATGAACCATCTGGCAGCGCTTGGACAATGGCAGCCGACCCTTGAGCAAGCCGCCTGACTGAATTCAGGTTGCGTTCCTCCGACCCGGGCCATGTGCCCGGGTTTGTTTGAAAGCAGCAAGGTCTGCAATTTCCTGCAACTGAAATGCAGCTCTGTGTCGGCATTCCTCGCTGCCGATCGTCCTCCGTGAAAAGAGGAGCAGACCTATGCCAAACAACAAGACCGTATCGCAGGAAAAATGGTTTCAGGCGCACAAGGCGCATCTGGCGCGCGAAAAGGAATTGACGCGCTTTCGCGACCGCGTCGCCGCCGAACGCCGCGAATTGCCGTGGCTGAAGATCCGCAAGGACTATGTCTTCGAGACCGAGCAAGGGCCAAAGAAACTGCCCGACCTGTTCGGCGGCAACAGCCAGCTGATCGTCTACCATTTCATGTTCGGGCCGGGCGCCGATTATCGCTGCGAAGGCTGCTCATTTCTTGCCGACCACATCGACGGCGCCAACCAGCATCTCAGGCATCACGATGTCTCACTTGTCGTGGTAGCGCGCGCGCCACTGGCTGAATTGCTGCCCTACAAGCAGCGCATGGGCTGGAAATTCGACTGGGTGTCGTCCTACGCCTCGGACTTCAACTTCGACATGCAGGTGTCATTCACCGACAAGCAGATCGCGGCCGGCGACACCACCTACAATTTCGAGCAGTGCGCGCTGAGATCGAAAGACCTTCCCGGCACCAGCGTGTTCTATCGCGACGAGAAAGGCGACATCTTCCTGACTTTTATCTCGCGCTCCAGAGGCGGCGATCCGCTGATCGGCGCCTATCACTATCTCGACCTGACGCCGAAGGGTCGCAACGAAACCGGTCCCCACCATAGCCTGGTGGACTGGGTGCGGCTGCACGACGAATATGCGGATACGCCCGAGATGCAGGACAGCTGCTGCCATTGACGACGGGCGGTCACCCAAGGTCTTTCGCCTTCGGCCCGACATGCGCTAAGTGCTGTTCGCTATGCCCTAAAAGGGACTTGCCATGCGGCGCTTTCCGACCCTTCTCACCTGGCTCGCCTTTCCGGTTTATGTCTGGCAAGGACTTGGCGTGCGTCGCCGCACCGCCCGCATGCTGCCGGCACAAGGTCCGGTCATGCACGAGATATCTGGCCTGGCGCCAGCAATCTCGGTTCTGGTGCTTGGCGATTCCTCCGCCGCCTCGGTCGGCATCGGCAATTCCGAAAACGGATTGGCCGCGCAACTGGCAGTTCTGATTGCGCAACGCACCGGCCGCACCGTGCGCTGGCGGGCGGCCGGCTTCAACTCGGCAACCTCTGGCCAGATCCGCGATCATGTGCTGCCCAATCTATCGGCCGATCCGTGGACGCATATCGTGCTGGCCGTCGGTACCAACGACACCAAGAATTTTCATTCGGTACCGCGCTTCAAGCGCGAGTTTGGTGGCCTGCTCTACGCGCTGCGCGCCAAATGGCCGGAAGCGCGCGTGGTGTGGTCGCCGGTGCTGGAGTTCACCCGGGCTCCGGCAATGCCGCCATTGCTCGGCAAGATCCTCGAAATCCGCGCCGTCGAGGTGAACCGGATGGGCGAGCGCCTTTGCCTCGAACGCGGCGCCATACCGGCGCCCCGGCTGCCGATCACGGATGCCGATGCCGGCTTCGCATCGGATGGATTTCACGCTTCGGAAGCCGGCTACCGAGCCTGGGCGGAACATCTGGTCAGCCTGGTGCTCGCCAACGAACCGGGCGTCGCGTAGCGGGCCGCCCGCACTACGTCCAGTGCCCGAGCACCGCCGTAATCGAAATCGCCGCCATCGCCAGCAGCGCCAGCTTCCAGAAATCGCTGCGCCGCTTCAGCCCGGGCCAGCCGAGCGGCTTGATGAGCTGGATGACCATCATGAAGATGATGACGAGTGCGAGAAGTTTCGACATGCAGCCTTTGATCAGCATCGCGGCTGGCTGTCAAAGCGGCTCCGCGATCGCCGTCTTTCCAGTGCAGCAGGCCTCTTTTCAGCACTGCCTGATCACTTCGGTCGACAAATCGGAACGCCGGTCAGGAGAGACGCACCCTCCTGACAGACTGCTGTCAGCAGGGGTGTGCGATAGTGCCTGCATCGAAAGAGAGGAGACCAGCCATGAACGGTATTACCATTCTGCGTAGCGTGCAGCACTATGTCGGCAAGATCCGGACGATCCGCAATGAGATCCGCACCCAGCGATTCATGAACACCCTGCCGGCGGACATCCGCAAGGATATTGGTTGGCCGGACATGTATGGCGACCGCCGCAATGGCGGCAATTGAGGCAAGCTTTCCGCGTGGCGTTTGGATGCAACCTGGCGACGAGCTGAAATGGGGCATGCTGAAGCCTCCTGACAGTATGGTGTCAGGAGGCTCGTGCCATAGTGCGATGGCCGCCGGAGCCGGATGGCCGAGAGGACGATCGATGAAAAGCTGGAACGACAGGCTGAACACGCCTGGCATCAACGGCATAACACCGTCGCCACGCACCATCGGCGACGTCGTCGAAGGCCAGCCGATGCTGGTTCCTACAGCTCGCCAGGTCCATGCATTCATCCGCTCTATCCCCGAAGGCATGGACATGAATATCCGCGCTTTGCGCACCGCTCTCGCCATCGAGCACGGTGCCGAGATGACATGTCCGGTCACCATCGGCTATCATCTGCGCACCGTCGCCGAGGCCGCCAACGAGGATCTTGAGCGTGGCATGGCGCTGGGCGACTTTGCGCCGTTCTGGCGGGTGGTCGACGCAAACACGCCGACAACGAGGAAACTGTCCTTCGGCGCGGCCTTCGTCGCCGCGCAGCGCAAGCGCGAAGGGCTGGAACGATAGACGCCGAGGGACCATACGATGCGCCGCGCCGACAGGCTCTTCCAGATCGTGCAGCATCTGCGTGGTGGTCGTCTGGTCACCGCCCAGAAGCTGGGCACGTGGCTCGAGGTTTCCGAGCGGACGATCTATCGCGACATCGCAGACCTGCAGTCGACCGGCGTGCCGATCGACGGCGAGGCCGGTGTCGGCTACATGATGAGGGAGGGTTTCGACCTTCCGCCACTGATGTTCACGCGTGACGAGATCGTCGCGCTGGTCGCCGGCGCCCGCATGGTGCGCGCCTTTGGTGGCGCGGCCATGGCGCGAGCCGCCGACGAGGCGCTGGTCAAGATAGGCGCCGTGTTGCCCGACGCCGAAAAGGACCGCATCGCCCGTACCGAGATCCACACGCCGATGTGGGTGGTAAGCGATGCCGCCCGCGAAGCCATCGACCTGATCGAGCGGTCCATCGAGAAACGTCAGGTGCTGACCATCGACTATTCGGATGAGGCCGGCCGCAGCACCGCGCGCGACATCCGCCCGCTCGGCCTGTGGTTCTGGGGCAAGGTGTGGACCTTGGTCGCCTGGTGTGAGATGCGCGGCGATTTCCGCGCTTTCCGCATCGACCGCATCGCCACGGTGGTCATCGCCGGCCGCACCTTCAAGCCGGAGCGCGGCAAGCAGCTCGCCGATTTCTATCGCGCGGTGGAGCGCAGCGAGGATTACGGCATGGCGCCGGACCGGGCGGCGCGAAGCTGACACGGAAGATCACAAAAAAGCCCGCTTGAAAGCGGGCTTTTTGTTTTGGATGCCAGACCTATTCCTCTTCGTCGGCGTCCTTGTCCTTCGACTTCAGCGCCGAAAGCTTGGCGAAGACGGCGTTGGCGTCAAGTTCGCGGTCCTCGTCCTTCGGCTTTTCGGGCGCCGGCACCAGCCGTTCGGTCAAGGCGGCCGGCAGCAGCGTATCGCCGACCGGCTGCGCCTGCTCGCGGCCGCGCGAGGCGCGGTTGATTTCCATATCGAGGTCGATCTGCGACGTCAGGCCGAGCGTCACCGGATCCATCGGCTGGAGATTGGCGGAGTTCCAGTGCTTTCTGTCGCGAATCTGGTCGATCGTCGACTTCGTTGTGCCGACAAGGCGGGCAATCTGCGCATCCTTGAGCTCGGGATGGTTGCGCACCAGCCAGAGGATGGCGTTGGGCCGGTCCTGGCGCTTCGACAGCGGCGTGTAGCGCGGACCCTTGCGTTTGGATTCCGGCACCCGCACCTTGGGATCGGAGAGCTTCAGCCGGTGGTTGGCGTCCTTCTCGGCGCGCGCGATCTCGTCGCGAGTGAGCTGGCCGGTCATGATCGGGTCCATGCCCTTGATGCCTTGCGCCGACTCGCCGTCGGCGATCGCCTTGACCTCAAGCGGATGCAATCCGCAGAACTGCGCAATCTGCTCGAAGGAAAGCGCTGTGTTGTCAACCAGCCAGACGGCGGTCGCCTTTGGCATCAGCAGCGTATTGGCCATTACAAAAATCCTTCTCGTTCGCCCGCGTTCCCGCGCGGGCGGTGGTTTAGAGCCACCAAAATGGGAAAATCGCGGTCTATATAACCGCTCGCTCGCCGTTTCGCAATGTTTTTGGCAGGCGCGCGTCAAGGACGGCACGGCAGCGCGACCAGCAGACCGCGAAGGGTCGGCAGATGACGCCATGCAGTCGAAACCTTCAAAAAGACAAAGCCCGCCAGACCAAGGTCGGGCGGGCTCGGAACCGGCGACGGAAATCCGTCTGCTGCGGCTCTGGCTTCTAAAGCTTGATCCCGAACCGCGGCTCGGCGTTGCCGAAAAGCGGCGCCCGGTCTTCGAGCGGGATCGTGCTCGAGATCAAAGCCCTTTGCGGGCGATTCTCTCGATGTCGCCGCGGTTGATGCCGAGGTCGTTGAGCTGACGAGCATTCAGCCGGTTCAGTTCGCGCACGGTTTCGTTGTACATGCGCCAGTTACGGAAAGCGCGGATCGGGTTCATGATAGTCCTCCATCGTTTTGATGCCGCGTAAATAGGCATCGGCGATGAAAAATTGAACAGACGCTTTTGCATGGCCGCAATGCGTTTGTTGCATTGCACCATTAAGCTTTCGTTCAGCCTGCTTGCGGGCCGTCAGGCGACATCGAGCACAATCTTGCCGATGTGCTCACCCTCCTCCATCCGCTCATGCGCCCGCCACGCTTCCTTGAGCGGGAAGATCGTATCCATCACCGGCGCAACCTTGCGCGTGCCGAGCAACGGCCAAACCTGCGCCTCGAGCGCAGCCGCAACTGCCGCCTTGAACTCCACGGTGCGTGGCCTGAGCAGCGATCCTGTGTGCACGAGCCGCTTGGCCATGATCTTGAAGAAATCGGCGCTCGCCACTGCCCCGCCCTGCGTCGCGATCTGGACGATGCGGCCTTCCATGGCTGCAGCCTCATAGTTTCGCGCCACATAGTCGCCGCCGACCATGTCGAGGATGACATTGGCACCCTTGCCGCCGGTTGCCTCCTTGACTGCGGCGACGAAGTCCTCCTCGCGGTAGTTGATCGCCCGGTCGGCGCCGAGCTTGAGGCAGGCGTCGCATTTCTCCTTGCTGCCGGCGGTGGTGACGACATAGGCGCCGAAAGCGGCAGCAAGCTGGATCGCCGTGGTGCCGATACCCGACGAGCCGCCATGCACGAGCAGTGTCTCGCCGCTCTTCAGGCCGCCGCGCTCGAAGACATTGTGCCAAACAGTGAAGTAGTTTTCCGGCAGCGCCGCCGCTTCGGTGTAGGTAAAGCCGGCGGGCAGCGGCAGCACGCTGCCGGCGTGCACTCTGACATATTCGGCATAGCCGCCGCCCGCCGTCAGCGCACAGACCCGGTCGCCGACGCGCCAGCGCGATATCTCGTCACCAAGGGCAGCGACTTCGCCTGCTGCTTCCAGGCCCGGCAGATCCGACGCTCCCGGCGGTGGCGGATAGGCGCCCTTGCGCTGTTGCACGTCCGGCCGGTTGACGCCGGCGGCCCGCACCCGGATCAGGATCTCGCCGGGACCGGGAACCGGTACGTCGCGGGTTTCCGGTTTCAGCACCCGCGGCCCGCCCGGTTCCGATATGGCGATCGCCATCATCTTCGCCGGAATTTTCTGTGCGTTCGCCATGAATTTTCCCGTCGTGCTCCGCCGGTTTCTCGTGCCAGCTCTTGCCCGCCATTTGCATCCATACCCTTGCCCTATGTATGCTCATTGGCAAATCAGGCAAATGGGCAATCACGGAGGAGCGACGATGGCGATCTTCGACGACGAACCCAAGAAGAAGGCGCGCCCGCACGAGATCGGGCAGGATCTGTCGCTGCTTTCCGTCGATGAATTGTCCGAACGGATCGGTATCCTGCGCGACGAGATCGCCCGGCTGGAAGCCGAGCTCAAGACCAAGGGCTCGACCAAGTCGGCGGCAGAGGCGCTGTTTCGCCGCGGGTAGTTACTGCGGGTAATTCCAAAAGCTCGGGCACGCCGCCGAAAAGCCGAATGCCGCTGTCTCCAGACTTGTGCCCTAAACCCCAGCCGGATTGAAAAATGTTCGCAAGCTACAGACCGATCCTCTCGCTGCTGCGCGGCACCGCGTTCCTGTTGGCGGCATCCGGACTGCACGGTCTGCTGTTGCCGCTGCGTGGCCAGGTGGAGGGCTTCTCGACGGCATCGCTCGGCCTGATGGGCACGGCTTGGGCCGGCGGCTTCGTCACCGGCTGCTTCTTTGCGCCACGCATCGTGCGCCGCGCCGGTCATGTCAGGGCTTTCGGCGCCTTTGCCGCATCGGGAGCGATCGTCGCACTGCTCACCGGCCTGATCATCGACGAATATACCTGGATCCTGCTGCGCGCCTTCACCGGCTTCACCATGGCCGGCGCCTTCATGGTCATCGAAAGCTGGCTCAACGAGAAGGCCACCAACGAAAACCGCGGCACCGTCTTCGGCCTCTACATGATGGTCACCTATGCCTCGATCATGGGCGGTCAGATGATCGTTGCCGGCGGCGATGTGAGATCGGCGTCGCTGTTCATGATCACCGGCATTCTGTTCTGCCTGTCGCTGATCCCGACGGCGGTCTCGACGGCGTCTCACCCCAAGCCGCTGCAGGACGTGTCGCTTGACGTCAAGGGGCTCTACGTCAATTCGCCGGTGTCGGCGATCGCTTGCGTGCTGATCGGCATCGCCAACGGCGCCTGGGGTACACTTGGTGCCGTCTATGGAGCGCGCATCGGCATCTCGACAGCCGAGATCGCGCTGATGATGAGCCTCGTGGTCATCGCCGGCGCCGCCATGCAGCTTCCGGCCGGGCGGCTCTCCGACACGACGGACCGTCGTTTCGTGCTGGCGGGCGCGGCCTTCGGCGCTGCGCTGTTTGCCATCGCCATCTTCCTGTTCGAACCGCGCTCCGGCGTCTTCGTCATCGTCTGCACCGCCGCCTACGGTGCCTTCGCCTACACGCTCTATTCGATCGCGGTGGCGCATGCCAATGACCATGCGCGATCGGAGGACTTCGTCAAAGTGTCGGGCGGCCTGCTGCTGCTTTATGGCTTCGGCACGATGATCGGTCCGCTGGTGGCCGCCGGCCTGATGGGCTGGATGCGCCCTGAGGGGCTGTTCCTGGCCACTGCGCTCGCGCATCTCAGCCTGGCTGGCTATACGCTGCTGCGCATCAGCCGTCGCGCGCCGGTGCCGATCGAAGGCCGCGATGCCTTCAAGACCCAGCCCGCCGATCGCTCGGTGACGCCGGAAGCGTTGCGGCTCGACCCGCGTAGAAAAGCTGAAGCCGACAGTTGAGATTCGAGGCGCTTTGCCCCACAAATAAGGCATGATGCTTTCCGACGCCTTCATGGCGATTGCCGATCCCAACCGGCGCCATCTCTTGGAAGAGCTCCGGCGCGGACCGAAGACCGTCAACGAATTGGCATCCGGCTTGCCGGTGTCCCGCCCGGCCGTTTCGCAGCACCTGAAGGTGCTGCTTGATGCGGGGTTGGTCAACGCCAAGCCGGAAGGCACCAGGCGCGTCTATACGGTCAGCAATGCCGGCTTCCTGAAGCTCAACATCTGGCTTGACCAGTTCTGGGATGCGGAGCAGCTCGGTTCACCCGGAAGCTGAGAGGCATCGTCAGCGCGTCGAGCAACTAGGCAGCATCGGGCCTAGAGTATCCGTGTTGGTCAAGGGAGAGATGGTGTCCAGGTCCGATTGTCCCTGAGTAGTGCGTTTGCGAGGATGATGAGCTTT